>NYVB01000162.1 GCA_002684315.1 Planctomycetaceae bacterium
GCATTAGGAACGTGATATGCAGAATCGATTCGGCTTGAAGGACGGCGTCATGCTCGTCCTCCTCTTGACCGTAGCCACTCTCGTGGTCCTCGGAATGTTCGGAAATGACCGCGTGCTCGAACAGGTGCAGCAGGTCGAATCTAAGGTCGCCGAGCTCGAGGGTGCGGTTGCTGCAGGTGGTGATTCCAGCGCATCCCTCTCCGAGCTGCGTGATGAACTCAACGCCCTTCGCGATGCCATCATGGCTCGGCCCGTCAACGTCTACGTCACTGGTGCCGCGGGAGGCGCCGCCATGTCACCACCCGCCGTGGAGACATCGGATGCGTGGGAGACCGCTGATCGCTCGGCTTCAAAGTCGAACAAGCGAGACGAGTCCTGGGCCCGACCGGGGGTTGCGATCGACTGGCAGGAACCATGGGCGATGGGCAGTCAGCCTGCGGATGTCCCGGGTTTCTCCGACGGTGGCGAGTTCACCGAAATTTTCGGCGCTCAGCTTCCGCGAATCACGCCTTACCTTTCAGGTGATGTCTACAGCCGACGAATCACCGATCAGGTGCTCGAGTCGATGGCGGCATACGACCCCGACACCCTGAAGCTTCGCGGCGTTCTCGCCGATGCCTGGCAGTTCGACCCTGACGGGTTGTGGCTTCGCGTTCATCTCAATCCCAACGCTCGCTTCAGCGATGGTGTTCCGCTCACCGCGGAGGATGTCAGATGGACCCTCGAGGATTTCGTCTTCAACGAACGTATCGAAGCCGAGCGCTCCCGATCGATTCTCGACATGATCGAGGATGTCGAGGTCCTGAGCGATCATGCTCTTGAAATCACGTTCAACAAGGCGCTCTTCTCGAATCTGAGCGGGGCGCTGGGAAACTACATCCTCCCCAAGCACTATTACTCGCAGTTCGAGGAATCAACGATCAACCAATCGACCGGCCTTTTGATGGGATCCGGCCGTTTCAAGATGGAATCGAATGATCCCGACAATCAGTGGTCCCCCGGCTCCGATGTGGTGATCGTGCGAAACGAACGCTACTGGGGCAAGGAGAAGGCACCTCTCGACAGTCTTCGCTTCAAGGTGATCACGGAATCAGTGGCCGCGCTCGTCGGATTCCGGAACGGTGACGGCGACATGCTGACACCCTCGTCCTCGCAGTATTCCGAGCTTCGTTCGAACTCGGACTTTCTCACCGACAACGCAATCTACAAATGGGTGAACATGCGTTCTGGAAACGGCTTCATCGGTTGGCAGTGTGGCCGGCGTGGCGGACCTCCGGATGGTCAGTGGACACCCTTTCATGACAAGCGTGTCCGTCGCGCCATGACGATGACGCTTGACCGCGAGCAGATGATTCGTGAGATCTATGCTGGTGTCGGTGTGGTCTCGACCGGACCGAGCAGTCCCAGCTCTCCAGCATCCAATCCCGCGATCGCACCCTGGCCCTACAGCCTCGATGAAGCTCGTGCGCTTCTCAAGGAGGCCGGCTGGGAGGATCTCAACAAGGATGGCGTGCTCGAATATCAGATGGATGACGAGTATTTCTCCAAGGGAACTCCCTTCAAGTTCGAATTCACGATCACTCAGAGTGGTGAAACCACCGAACGAATCATCAGTTACCTGGTGAGTCAGTGCGAAGAGGTCGGAATCATCTGCGAGCCTCGTGTGGTCGACTGGTCCTTCTATTCGGACATGCTGAAGGGGCGTGATTTCGACGCCATGATCATGGGATGGAGCGCCTCCGGTCCTGAAAGCGATCCTCGTCAGATCTGGCACCGAGATTCGATTCAGAACCAGGGTGACAACTTCATCCAATGGGACAACCAGGCAGCCAGTGATCTCATCGACGAAGGTCGAAAGACCATGGATGCCGAATCTCGCATGCTCATCTGGCACGACTTTCACGACATCCTTCACGATGAGCAGCCGTACACCTTCGTGCGGGTGGCTCCATGGATCAGGTTCATCAATCGTGAGATCGGCAATGTTGAGACGTACCCCGTGGGTCTGGAGCCCGCCGAATTCTTCCGAATCGGAGAAAGCGACGCTGCCCCCACCAGCTGATGGCTCTGGCCTCGGTTCACGGAAAACGCCCAACTACTCATGCTTGGATACATCGGACGACGCTTGCTTTTGATGATCCCGACATTGTTCGGGATTACCTTCATGGTGTTCATGCTTCTTGCCATGGCCCCGGGTGGTATCGGTGCTTCGCTGCGTGCCGCAGGGGGGAATGTGGATGCCGACAGCAAGGCCAGTCTGCAGCTTCTCTACATCGAAGATCGATACGGTCTGGACGATCATGCCGTCGTTCAGTATTTCCGTTGGCTCGGCCGCATTTCACCGCTCAAGTTCGGCGACAGAGCGATGCGCAACTACGCAGGCGATCTGGAGGAGCCACCGCGCTCGGTGAAGGATCTTCCGATCGATGCGCAATGGTTCGGCAGTGATCTGGTCATTCCCGAAGGAATGACCGAGAAGGCGATGGCGGGCAACACGGTCATCGCCAATGATGCGAACGCGATTCGCATCGCACAGGTCCAGATGGCTGAAGCGCAGGCCAAGGAGCGGCGTGCCGAGGGGTATTCCGTGGGGGAAGCCCCCGAGATGATTCCTGAGTACAAGGATGCGAACAAGGCGTACCTGCGGGCACGTGCTCAGTATCTCCTCTCCATGAGAGCGCTTGACAGCAAGATCAACGAATACGTCTCCGAAGATTCCGAAAAAGCCATCAAAGCGGAGATCGCCAGGCTTGAAGCAGAGGGAGTCGATCCCGATGTTGCCGTGAGAATGGCTGCGACGACCGCCTCATCCTCCTTCTCCGATGTGATTCAGGATGGAAACGACATCGATTACGATGTCCTCTCCGATCGAGTTCCGGACAAGAGCCTCGAGACATGGCCTTCGATCGTCCAGGCCTATCAGGACACCACCCAGAAGCAGGCCCAGGCTCTGGCGGCCTTGACGCGCGTCAAAACCGCCTTTCAGGCGAAGCCCTATCCCATCTCAGGTGTCGGGTTTGGCAACGTCATCAATCTGGACTGGCCGAATTTCGGCAAGAGCTTCACGATCGGGCGGCCGGTGATCGATCTGATCGCTGAAGCCCTCCCGGTGACGCTTCTTCTCAATGTGGTCGCGATTCCCTTCATCTACTTCATCGCGGTCCCTTTCGGGATGCAGGCTGCGGCGCAACAGAACAAGCTCTTCGACAAGGTCTCGGGAACGATCTTCGTGATGTTCTGGTCCATTCCCGTCGTCTGGGCAGGCGTCCTTGCCATCGGCTTCCTGGCTGACAACGAGTACCTTGGTTGGTTTCCCGCCTCAGGGCTCCATTCAAACGGGTCCGACGACATGCTCTACATGCCCAATTGGCGTGGGGGTGAATTCCATGCCGGCTACCTGCTTGATCTGCTCTGGCATCTCGTCCTTCCCGTGATGTGTCTCGTCTACGGCGGGTTCGCGGTTCTGGCCAAGCAGACACGTGCTGCGATGCTTGACAACTACACCATGGANTTNGTNCGCACCGCNCGNGCCAANGGTGTCTCNGACAGCGAAGTCAAGTGGTANCACGTCTTCNGAAACAGTCTGCTTCCNATCATCACGATCTTCGTNCTCGTNTTNCCNGCNATGCTTGCNGGNTCNGTCGTGATCGAACGCATCTTCTCNATTCCNGGNATGGGTTCNCTNATCATTCANGCGATCTTCAANCTCGANAAGGATGTGATTCTCGCCAANGTCTTCATGATCGCNGTGGTGAACCTNGTNGCGCTNCTNCTTGCCGACATCCTTTACGCCGTGGCCGATCCACGGGTCAGCTACGATTGAACCGAGTCCCCCAGAGATGACACAAGAAGAAAAGAAGACCGAAAAGACGATTTCCGGCATCGACGTGATGCGCGGGGTCGGTGTTCAGAGAGCTCGTCCCTTCTGGGCGGATGCCTGGCATCGTGTGGTGATTCGACGTGGTGCTCAGGTCGGCCTGATCTGGATCGCCATCGTCGGATTCTTCGCATTGTTCGCTCCTGTGATCGCCAATGGGCTTCCGCTCTGGAGCGTGGAGCGTTCGGCTGATGGCGAGCTTGTGAAGTCATTCTCACCGCTCTTTGAGTCACTTACCGCAACCGATCTTCTCCTGGTGCTGGGGGGAATCCTCGGGCCCATCTTCTTCTTCGTTCCTCTCAAGCTGACCAAGCAGCATCGTCTGGGAATCATCAGTGCCTCACTTCTGCTCGGCGGGCTGACGGTCGTGCTGGTCGCTCTTCTCCAATTCATTCTCGCCGATGTGGCAGGGAGTGCCGGAGGAGATGCCGCGTTCATCTGGTGGGTCTGTCTTGGAAGCGCCCTGGGTGTGGCGGTATGTTTCGCGATGCTTCCCACGTTCAAATCGAAGGCCGCTCGAATCATCTTCGCCTTTGCCGTGGCCCTCTTCGCCGGTTATGTGTGTGCGGATCGCTGGAGTTCTCCGGTCCTTCAGCCTGAGCGCTTCGTTCGCGGTCAGATCGAGGGCACGATGGAAAACACCTACACCTTGATTCCCTGGTCTCCGACCCAGTCAAGGGGTGAGTACTACTCCACACCGCCAGCCAGAACAACCGCGGACGCGTTCCAGGCAGTGGCTGATGAACAGATCTCCGATGGCATCGGATTCCTCGCACGAACCGTGGTCTTCAATCTTGCATCAGGCGTCGAAGGTCTTCCTCTCGACAGGGAAGCCAAGAACGCTCTCGTCAATGCCCTGATCTGCAACTGTCCCGAAGAACTTGATCGAATGCCCGTNCTTGGGTTTTCCGACCGCTACACGACACTCTTCAATGAGGCGGCAGCCCAGCTGGCTGAATATCGTCGCTGCCTCGAGGCGGGTGATGAAGTCTGTGCGAATGCAGCTGCGATCGCCACCACTGGCCTGTTTTCATCTCTCGAACCATCCGGGCGAAATGCAAAGATCGCGATCACCGATGGTTTGTCTGAATTTCAGTCGAAGATCGGTGATCGAATCCAGTTCGTTCAGCTTGCTGAAAAGATCTCCAAGACCGAATACGGCAAGCGGACATTCTTCCTCGGTACCGATCCCATCGGACGTGACGTGCTCGCTCAGATGCTTTGGGCCTGTCGACTCTCGATCTCCATCGGTCTTGTCTCGACCGGTCTCTCCGTGCTGATCGGAATCGTCATCGGAGCTCTGATGGGCTACTTCGGCGGCTGGGTCGATCTGGTGCTTTCACGAGTGGTCGAAATCTTCATGGCCGTTCCCGTCCTCTTCCTGCTGATCGTGGCGGCTTCGGCTCTTCCTCGAAACACCTATGTGATGATGACGATCATCGGCTGCGTGACCTGGACCGGTTCAGCTCGATTCATTCGTGCTGAATTCCTCAAGCTCCGAAATCAGGATTTCGTGCAAAGCTGCCGCGCCGTGGGACTGCCCCTGCACTCCGTGCTGTTCAGGCACATGCTCCCCAACGGGGTCACGCCAGTGCTTGTTCAAGCCTCCTTTGGCGTTGCCGCGGCGATCATTGCGGAAGCGACCTTGAGCTATCTCGGTCTCGGGCCCTACGGCCAGCCATCATGGGGCAAGTTGTTGTCACTGACCACGGGTGAAACCGGCGTCTTCCTGTGGTGGATGGCGGTCTTCCCCGGACTCGCGATCTTCCTGACCGTACTGGCCTACAACGTGCTCGGTGAAAACTTCCGAGATGCGATCGATCCCAAGATGCGTAAGGCGGCACACTGATGTCGGATACTTTTCAGACCACCGAAATCGAGATGGATGTTCCTCTTCTGGAAGTCAGGGACCTCGCGGTCTCCTTCTCGAACCCTTCCGCTCCCGACAGTCCGCGAGTTCAAGCTGTCGCAGGTGTGAACATGACCGTCTATCCATCTCAGACTCTCGCGGTCGTGGGTGAATCCGGATGCGGCAAGAGTGTCACTGCGATGAGCACCATGCAACTGGTGCCTCAGCCACCCGGTCGCTTCGATCGGGGACAGGCGCTGTTCATGGGTCGAGATGTCCTTCGTTTCGATGAACGGGAGATTCGTGCACTTCGTGGCAACGACATCGCCATGATCTTCCAGGAACCCATGACCTCTCTGAACCCGGTCTACACCATCGGTGATCAGATCATGGAAGCCATTCTGCTCCATCAGGACGTGACTCAGGATGAAGCCGTCGAAATCGCGATCAATTCGATGCGCGATGTGGGAATACCCCAGCCCGAGCAACGAATAAAGGCTTATCCGCATCAGTTCTCCGGCGGAATGCGACAGCGTGTCATGATTGCGATGGCACTTGCCTGTCAACCCAAGCTTCTTCTCGCTGATGAGCCGACGACCGCACTCGACGTGACGATCCAGGCGCAGATTCTCGAGTTGCTCCGTGAACTTCAGCGTACGCGCAGGATGGGCATCATGCTCATCACCCACAATCTTGGTGTCGTGGCTGAAAATGCAGATGTCGTGTGCGTCATGTACGCAGGAAGAGTCGTCGAATACGCCAACATCTTCGAGTTGTTCGACAACCCTCTCCATCCCTACACTCGTGGGCTCTTCAAGTCGATTCCGAAGCTTCGTGAAAACATGGACCGCCTCGTGACCGTCGAGCAGATCGTCGACAATCCGGCGGAGTATGTGAGACTCGATGGCTTCGAAAAGGGGATCGTTCCCTGGTGGCCTGATCCTCCGGAATCGGTCAAGCCTTCACTCGCCGACGAGGATGATGAGTACATGCTTCACGAGATTTCAGAGAACCACTGGGTTGGTGTGTTCAAGAGCGACCATGTCGCCACGCATCCTTCACGTGTTCCGGATCTCGACTATCGTCGTTCCGATTTCTGATTCCACTCGAAACCATCTTTCAGGTTCAGCTCCGGAGGAACACTCATGTCACTCGTCGATGTCGGACGCAAGGCACCCGCTCTCACCCTCAAGGACCAGAATGAGGAGAAGCACGCTCTCAAGGACTACCTTGGTAAGCCAGTGGTTCTGTATTTCTACCCCAAGGACGACACGTCAGGCTGCACCGCTCAGGCATGTCAGTTTCGTGACGATCAGACGAAGTTCAAACGATCAAAGGCAGTGGTTCTCGGGGTGAGTCCCGACAGTGAGGCAAGTCACGCCAAATTCGTGACCAAACATGACCTCAACTTCACGCTTCTTTCCGACCCCAAGGATGCGGATGGCAATCCCAAGATCTGCATGAAATACGGAGTCTGGCAGGAGAAATCAATGTACGGACGCAAGTACATGGGGGTCGCGCGCACCACCTATCTCATTGATGGCAAGGGCAAGATCGCCCGCAGATGGGACAAGGTGAAGGTCCCCGGACATGCCGAGGAAGTGCTTCAAGCCGTCAAGGATCTCAATGCGAGCTGAGTGACTTCGAGTCATTTTTCGCTAGAATTCACCCATGGAAACCGTTCAATTCTGCTTTCAGAGATTGTCGCCCCTGGCGACTATTCCCCATTAC
>NYVB01000163.1 GCA_002684315.1 Planctomycetaceae bacterium
CTCGCAGATCGCCTCGTCGAAAAGGGCGTCATCACCGACCAGACCTGCCGAGGTCGGTTCGGTTCGCTCTTCATCGGTGAAGCTGTAGGTGTCGATGAAATCCTGAAGTTCCACGCGGAGGGAATCTCGAACTCGTTTGACGTGGCGCGAGACCTGAGGCTCGCTGATTCCAAGACGAAGGGCGACGTCCCTGCCGGTGACACCTTCGAAAAGACGCATGCGGAAGATCTGAAAATGAACGAATTCGGACACGGCTTCCGTCGCCTTGATCGATGCATAGACCTTGGCATGAAAGACATTCTGCTCGTAGATCTCATCCGCACGTGCCCCCCGCCATTCGCCCATGAAAGCCTCGTCGAGCGAAGCAGCCCTGCGTCCTGCACCACGCTTCAATGCGTTGCGGCGATCCAACTCGTCTCCGAGAACATGCTTGGCGATGGAGAGAAGCCAGGTGCTGAATCGCACGCCACGTTCGGGATCGAAGCGTTCGATCGAATTCGAAAGGGCCGCCAGGGTCTCCTGGGTCAGATCCCTGACGGTCTCCTGACCGACGGCACCTCGACCCCAGCGATACAACTGGTTCCGGATGACGGGGCCGAACACATCCCACAGTTCGAACCATGCGGATTCATCCCGATCACGAAGCCGGGCGACGAAGGTGGTTGTGAGTGGGTTCATGTGGAGCACATCTCCTTATTCGGATTCGTCTCGGTTCGATTTCATGAAATGAATAAAAAAACGACTCTGGGTGAAATGAAAATGGGCGTCTCCCCAAACACTCTACGGCGGGCCATGTGGGTCCGCTGAGGATGCACTTGCCAGAGTGGAGGTGTGATCCGTTCGACCACCATGATCCGACGATTAGCACTGGAGTTCAAATCATGCTTGCATTCTGTACGAAAAACATTCTGAGATGGGGACTGATCACGGCCACCGTGGTCGGAGGCACCACGTTCCTGATCGGACCCGAGCGGGTCGCCGCGGGATTCGATCAGATCAGAAGCCTCGCCACCAATACCTTCGATGATCTCGTCGATGATCCGATCGCCCTGAGGCGACAGCTCAAGGGCCTGTCCGATCAGTATCCAGAAAGGATCTCCGAGGTTCGAAGTGAACTTGCCTCGATCGATGTCCAGATCAGGCAGTTGGATCATGACCAGCAGATCGCGGAACGGGTCGTCACGATCACCTCCAAGGATCTCGGCGAACTGAAGGATTCCGTCCTGGCAGCGACCACCGGCATCGAAGACACGCGCAAGGTCACCGTCCGACGCGGCTCATTCGACATCGGACTCGATCAGGCTCGCAGCGAAGCAAGACGAATCATCGGTATCAAGAGTGCCTACGAAGACCGCTTTCTTGGAAACGAACAACAGATTTCGATTCTCGACCGGCAGAAGGAGAGACTGACGGACATTCTGGTGAAGTTGGAATCCGAATACGGTGAGTTCGAAGCGAAACTCTTTCAACTCGATCGCCAGATCGATTCCATCGAGCGCAATGATCGCCTGATCGCGATGACCGAGGAACAGCAGGCGATGTTGAATGACTTCGAGAAACTTGGAAAGGTCGGGAATCTCAGACAGCTCGAAGCCAAGCTTGAAGAACTTCGAACGACTCAGGAAGCTCAGCTTCAGACTCTCGAGAGACACGGCATTCAGGGTGAGTACGAGCAACGCGCTCGTGAAGAGATCGTCATCGACTCATCGATCAGCTCGGTGACCGGNAGCAATCCCGATCTCGCATGGCTTGATGGGTGAAGCGGCTCGGTCGCCCGTCACCAGGCGACGACCGACTTCCATCCAGACGTCGTCCTGATCCATTCGATACGTACCGATTCACCCGTGGGGTGAATGAATTCCAGACCCATCGGCGCAGAACCGGCCGATGGGTCTGTTGCATTGTTCTCGTCAACATCAGGTTCACTCAGCTGAAATGAACAGGATTTGAAATCATCAATTCCCGAATAGACAACCGTTCGCATGAATGGAAATGCATGCAGTTCGATCTCACGATCGGCCAGCAGATCAAGCTCGACTTTCAGGGCGCTGGAGTCAAGTGCTCGAATCGAGGAATCCTCGAGCTCCTGCATCAGAACACGAAGCANTTCAGCCTGTTCACGAAAGGCCTCGATCTGACCAGGTACGAGGGTCCCNANATGACGCAAGCGGGCTTTTTCGAAAGCCTCGAGGGAGAAGACCGGCGCAAGTCGCGCTGCAAGATCGAGAGCACCGTCGCGGCCGATGGCCACGGCATGAAGCCAGTCCTTGAAGAAGGGAACCAGACGACCATTCTCTCCATGAATGAGAAAGTGAATCATCAACCACGCATTCGCCTGCATTCGAAGTGCTCCACCCCGCCGTTCGAAATCAGCCCACTGTGCCGCATCGAGGGTGAGCAGACGTTCGATTGGGATGAGCTGGTCATCACCCTGTGGCGACCGAAGCGCCTGAAGGAGGCCCGCACAGGATTCACCACCCACCAGCCGAGCATCGCGCCAGTGCAATGATCCCGCGTACTGAAGAAGACCGATTCGAGCCCATGGAGGCAACCTTCCCTCGAAGATGGGAATCAACATCTGCTCCAATGCCGAGGCCTGGAGCGCTCGGTCGAATGCGAGCGAATTGGTCTGATCTGTGGCCACGGCGATGAACTGCCCCGAGTCATTCAGAAATGAACGTGCGGGGGCCTCGGAGGCCGAGGAGACCGCCAGGCGAGTCCGAAGCGTGAAGCTCATCTCCTCGGTGTCCGAGAAGATGAGCAACCCGGGTATCTCCGGAGTGGCGTCGGGAATGCCGGAAAAGAGCGGTGTGAAGGTGGAGCGGATCCGAAGCACCTGACGAATGATGCTCGACGTTGATTCCGAAGAGACGTCAGAAAGCGTGGAAAGGCCGCCAGAGGAGGCGTGTGGTCTCGCTCTGACTTCCCAGGGTTCTTTCAGCTCAGCAGCATCCTGAACCAGCCCGAGGCTCACGCCAGCCTTGATTTGGGCGTCGGAGAGAAAGAAAAGCAGGAAAAAGACACTCGCGAAGANTGAGGAGCCGTCTCTGATCGAACTGAAGCGACATGGCATTGTGACTGATTCTCCTCGAAGAGCGAATAAACACATCGAACTGATCGCCCGTGGGGGACTTTGACTTTGAGCAGCTCAAAAAACTCCAGATTGAACATACTCTGCTTGCACTTTACGCTCTGGAAGAAAACGCCCGTTCTGTCAGGCCTCACGAGCTTTAAAGATGGATTTAAAGCCTATTTAACTGATCTTCAGTGGTTTACAAACCTCTCAGAATGACCTCAGGCCGAACAAAAGCATCGTATTTTGAGCTTTACGCAACCATAAACCGAAATCTTCGGATACTATTCCGATGTGCCGCTTCATGGGAGTCGCGGCACACTCTCTCTCTTCAAAGCCGGTCCTTTCTCGGGATCGGGCACTAGAGAGTCGCTGGGCATTTCTTTTGGGAAAAGGGAAGCCAAGCCCGGTTGTGTGGTAGTTGAAGATGATCAGACGGTTGAGGGACCAGAAGATCATTCGGAGACGGAATAGGGATCCCAGAAATGGGAGTCGTACCGAAAGAGCCCTTCATCGCAAGATGTCGGGAACTCCTTAGGATTTGTGAGGGAGTACCACACGGACTACCTAGTGTGAGGGTTGGGAAACAGGGAGACACGGCCGCTGCAAGGCGGCCGTGTCCATTTTTGGATGGACAGATCCAACCATCACCGGACACTCGGACTGTGATCAGAAGGCATCCTTGACTCACCAGGCGAGTTGAATCTCACTTCCGGGGTAGTACCGCTCCAGGATCATGCGCCAGGTGGCCCCATTTTTCCCCATCGCATTGGCGCCGTACTGACAGAGCCCGCAGCCATGACCCCAGCCCAGACCCTTGATGAGAAAACGACTGCCGCGAAATTCACCATTGAACGCGGATGATCGCAACGAACCCGAGGTCCCCTTTTCGATTCGAGGCAGCTTTGAAAGCAGACGACGAAAGGATTCCGAACCGATGCGGAGGGTCTCTCCTCGAGAAGTGACCAGCTCGTAGACGAGGGGGCGCCCGGTGGGACTGCGCTCGAAGACGGTCATTCCATCAAAGGATCCAGAAAGATTCGAACGAGATTTGGAGTCGTCATTTCTTTCCGTGTGCCAGGCACGCAGGGCACGATCCAGATCAGCGCGCTTGAATTCGACCTGCCACGCACGGACGGATGAGGCTTCACAACATCCCGAAGGGCGGGCGTCCATGGGAACGAGCGGACTGATTCGGTGACTTTCCCTTGATGAGATGGCATCATCGGCAGAAGCCGGAAGACCACCACAAGCGGCGGAATAATACGCAGGAATCACACGTCCCTCGTGAAGAAGCACCATGCCAGCTGTCATTTGGACGGCTTTTCGGGCCTTGTCGGACCCACCATCGCCCGACCACCCCTGACTTTCAGGACCTGCAACCAGATCGAAATGACGGCGCGTGGCCCAGAATGCCGATTCCGCGAGAGCATAACTCCGAGCCGCGATGGCCTGAGCTTGAAACGTTTCGAGTGGCCAGTGTCCGTAGAGCTCCACATCCAGGACACCGGGGAGATAGGACTCAAGTGAGACGAAGACGATCACATCCAGACGTCCGGGCCTCGTCGAATCACCCGAAGATGGAAGGGGTACCAGATCGACGAAGCCGGGAAGTCGTCGTTCCTCGAAAAGAATGCTCGACTCGCTCCCAGCCAGGGTTCGGATGGAGAGGGTTCCACTTCCCGGAAGCTGCGTGGTCTTCATCTCGCCATCGAGCAACCGCCAGGCGTCATTCACGTGAGTGATCTCGAGAGGTGCGTTTCGAAGGTAGATCCTGGAATCAGCTTCATGAAAACAGAGAAGTCTCTGACCGGTCTCACCGAACGTGACTGATTTCTCAAAGTCCTTCGAACGAAGTCGAATTCTGACTTGGGGTTCTGACGTTGGCGGAACCGGCCTGTTCTCGAAATCTCCCTTGGAATCCGGACTCACCTGCAAAGACGTTGAGAACGACCTTGCCGGGGGCGGGGTTCCGCAGGCGGAGGCATTGGATGCCAGGATCACTAAAAGAACCATGCACGACATCACAATGGTCAGATCAATGAACCGGTATCCGCGAAGAACAGTTGATCGTGAGTCCATCAGCTTGGTGACACTCCGAAAATGGGCTGATACTCGAACGAAAGGGATACCGATGGCGCTCGAAATCAGTTGCCGAAAAAAAGACGACCGACCATGATCTGGTCGGCCGTCCTGATTTTATCCGGTCGCTCTAGAAAGAGAACGATCAATCCAGCATTCGAAGATCGAGGTTGAAGTGCCCGAGCTTTTCGCGGATCTCGACGAGACTGGTCTGACCGAAGTTCTTCACGCCCATCAGTTCAGCTTCAGTGCGTGAGGCAAGATCGCCGATCGACTGAGCGCCGAGCTGCTGAAGTGCCTTTCGAGCACGCACGGAAAGTTCCAGAGCGGAAACAGGCTTGTTGAGAATGTGATCGGGAGCCTTGCCGCGAAGCTCTTCGTAGATCTCCTTGCGGACCTGACTGTACTGACCCTCGAGACCCTGACCGAGTCGGAGTCCCTTCTGAGAAAGCATGGCCTTGATCTCGACGAGAGAGGTCTCTCCGAAGTTCTTGTATGAGAGAAGCTCCGCTTCGGTGATCTTGAGAAGATCTCCCAGAGTTCGGATCTTCATCTTCTTGAGACAGTTTCTCGCACGGACGCTCAGCTCGAAATCGGTGACTGGTGTGTCGAGGAGCGCGCTTCGCTTGGCGATGTTGCGATCCTGCTCTTCGTCGTAGTACATGTCCTTGGAAGCGAGAATGTCCTTCATGAACAGACGCGCACGAGGATTGTTCGGTGCGCTTTCGAGCACCTTCCGAAGGCATCGCTCAGCCGAGGCGATGTCGCCGCGGTCTTCGTAGACCACCGACAGATTGATCATCGCATTGATCGGAGGAAGACCGGAGGGCGAGTTCATGATGCGTTCGTAACAGGCGATCGCCTCATCTTCTTCACCGTGCTGATCGAGCAGCCAGGCGAGTCGAAAAAGCGCTTCGAGATCGTTCCCAAGTTCGGTGGCTTCGCGATAGGCCGCGATCGCACCAACGCGATCCTTTTCAGCTTCAAGCTTTCGAGCTTTCTCGAGGCTTGCAGCAGCAGCTTTAGGGTCGCCGTCTCTGACACCGACCGTTGCACCAATTACCGTATCCAGACCTTCAGCATTCGTCATCGATGAACTCCGAATCATCATCTCTTGGACTCCATGAACAACC
>NYVB01000031.1 GCA_002684315.1 Planctomycetaceae bacterium
TTCATCGCGGAGACGATCGCGGCACGTTCGCTTCCGGCACCTCGGACTCTGACGATCGAGGGCATCAGTGCTTCGAGATCCTGCGCCATCAGGGTGCCTCGCAGATTTCGCTCGAAGAGTGAGATGTCACTGGCGGAACGAAGTGTGCCGGAACGCCCTCCGTGAAGCGTCCACAACATCTCACGAGCTTCACCGTCCGGCTCGCCCGCAGTTAGAAAAGCGTCGCGAAAACCCGGACGGTCGCTCTTCTGGAAGAACACCGGCAGAATCGCATGCGCATGCTGCGGAGTCGCTTCGTCACCGAGGGTGTTCCAGAGCCCGAATGCCAGATCATCCTGGCCCAGAAGGTGAAGATCTCTCAGCATCTCGGGAGTCACGTCCTCCTCGGCTCGCAGACGCCTGACCAGATCCGTGCGCACATCGAGATCGATCTCCGCGACCTCGATCATGTCATCGAGTTCCATCAGTCGTCGCTTCGAAGGTTGTTCCACCAGCATCAGGGGATCACCGATGGTGACCACGCGCCATGGTTTCGAGAACTCGCTTTCGAAGAGTCGTGCCGCGACGATGAACGGCACGTACAGACTCAGCTGCCGGATCATGTGCGAACTCGGNCGAAAGGCTCCGAGCATGGGCTCGTTGCAACTTCCGACNTAGGCATACACGCCACGATCGAGCCNGCGACCTCCGATCGTGGTGGGTGTCTCGGGCGCGAACAATGAGAAGGAGTGGATGAGATACAAGGCGAGTGGATGGTTCAAGACGGGTATGTCCGCGGCGCGAAGCCTCGATCCGGCGGTCATGTCCATGAACCCGGAACGACCGCTCGAGTTGATGAACAGAACGTCCGCAGGCACGCCTGTCGACATCAACGGGAGCCAGTTCATGCGGGAGGCCTGAGTGCCCTCGGCAAGGATTCGGGTCTCGTAGGAGAGTGGCTCGAGAACCTCTTCAGCATTCGAAAGAGCGTAGGCCGTGCCTCCCCGTTTGCGGTCGTACCCGTCGANGAGACCGATCGAATCCCGTTCGATGAACAGAGCGCACATCGCCATGTAGATCGAACGGATCTGAGAACCGAAGATCCATCCGCACACCGCGTAACGGGAACCATCCTCGTTTCGACAGAGCAGATCNGTGAGTGCGACGGGTGGTGTGTCACGATCGATCTTGAGACCGGGGATCCTGGGGCGCAGGTCGTCGGGCAGGGACATGTTCACACGGACGGGCAGGGACCGACACAACGTGAGGGCATCGAGATCATCACCCATCGTCTTCCAGCTCCACCCCGAGGATCCGAAGAAGTCGGTGACGCTTCGTTTNAGACTGCGAAAGCCGGAAGCATCAAGCGATCCGTTCGGTTGACCGAAATCGCCGGGGAGATCGACGAGCAGCTGCCCCCGCAACATCGCAAGGGCGAGAGCGGCAGGCCATGCCGGGTCGGNGAAGTCGGTTGCGACGATCCCCGGTGGGATCCAGTTGAGATCACGATAGATCCGGGTGATGGTGCTCGAATCGTCGGTCGCCGAGACCGGTCTCCAGAACGAACTTTGAATCCGAAGAGCCAGTGCCTTTCTGTTCTCGGAGGATTCGGGCACCGAACCGGCGACCGAGGCTCTTCGAACCAGCTGGCGAGGCGCGAATCGCCTGACGAAGATCGGCGTGAAGCGATCGTCTTCGATGAGAACCGGCCAGGTGCCGCGAGCCCCCCACTGCTGGATCTCATCGAGCCAGGTCGCGAGATCCGGAACCAGAACCACGCGGTCGAGACGGGGAAGCTGGGAGGTGAGCCCACCGACACGCGCTCCGAGCCGGATCTGCCAGGCGACCTCAGGCACCTGCCGGGTCGCGGGCGGATCCTGGGCGCCCTGTGACGCCGGAACGTTCGACTGAGCGCACAGAACGCTCGGGAGAAGACAGACGGCCAGCAAGCTGACCGAAAGCATGTTGAGAGTTGAGCGAGTGCTGTTCATTCGAACATCATAAACCAGCACGGCGAAACAGCCTCTTCAGGATTCCGAATGGATTCCACGCATCATCCGAACGAGGAGAAGACCCAATGGAACGGTCAGAATGAGGCCGCCCACGAACCAGATCAATGACGTGCGGATCTGCTCGAAGGAGGCGTTGCTCGCAGTCACGGCACCATCAAGGCCGGTGCCCTCCAGAGTCTCTGCGATCATCATGAGCATCAAGGGGCCCGCGATGATTCCCAGAACGAGATTCGCGGTTCCCATTGCGAAGCCCTGCATGCGTTCGGTGACGAGATCCCGCACGTACGCAAGGTCGAGTGCGAACCCCGCGGTGAAGAAACCCAGTCCGAAGAGCAGGAAGAGAACCGCACCCTCGGGAAGACGGGCGAGAACGAGAAGCGATGAGAAGACCGCGCATCCCACGGAGGCGACGATCAGAATGGGTCCTCGCCAACGGACCCGGGTGGCGAACAGACCGAGGATCGGAGCACCGATCGCACCGGAAAGAAACAGCAGGGAGAGAAACTGATTCGCCTCCTCGAATGAGACATCAAGGCGGGCACGCAGAAATGGACCACCCCAGAGACCACCGAAAGCGGCGACGATCGTGAAGAACAACCCGCCATGCACCGCCGCCAGCCAGAGCCGTGGCTGGGACAGCGTGGCCGGGATGGAATCAGCGGCGCCCCTCCAGCCGTTCGAATGCTTCGAATCGGAGTCGGTGATGGAACGATCAGGACGATCTCGAATGAACGTCCAGCAGAGAATTCCGAGAATCATCGCCGCGATGCAGAGAACGGAAGTGGAACCGAGCCGACCGAAACGGAGGTCGAGCGGAGGAAGCACCAACGCCACCAGTAGACCACCGATGAGCGTGAAGGATTCGGTGAAACCGAGCATGAGCGCGAATCGTCTCGCGGGAAACCACCGAACCACGACGAGTGCGGCCGCGGCGAAGGCGGGCGCACCGCAGACACCAAGAAAGACGCGCGCACTCGTGGCGGACGCGAAGGATCCCGAGAGTCCGAACCAGAGCATGCCCAGAAACGTGACCGCCATCGAGATCGTCAACACCAATCGTGGGCCATGGCGATCGAGCAACCAGCCGATGGGCATCTGACAGATCAGNTANGTCACGAAGTACCCCGAGGTCAGAATNCCNAGCGCNTCGGCATCAAGACTGAAATCAGCCTCGAGCGATGGNATCATCGCNGAGGGTTGAATCTGGATCGCGAACTGCAGNAGAAGGCAGCAGGACGCGACGAACCAGGCGGACCAACTTCTGGCGACGACGTTCATGAGGCAGGAAGATATCCAAGTGCCAGTTCGGTGTAGGCGGCGACTTCAGAAGCCTCCCAGGCGGCATCATGACCGAGTTCCGACGCGAGGATCGATGCCACACGAGGCGCGGCTTCGATGGATGCCCGCGCATCCAGAAGAAGAGCGCGTGTCCGGCGTGCCAGGACATCCTCGACGCAGCAGGCCATCTCACAGCGTGCGGCCCAGAGGATTTCGGCACCACGATACGGAAGACGCTCGTGAATCATCTCGGCCAGCGAGGGATCTTCGGCGACGAGACCATCGATCGCGACGGCATCGGATCCGTACTGACGCATCACATGGCCCGATGGCATCGCGGGGTCTTCGCGTTCGAGGTACCCGTGCAGATGAAGTTCTTCGGTGACGCAGGGACGGTCTTCCAGTTCACCGACCAGCATTGCCTGAGCCATGGTGTCCTCGGCCATCTGCCTGAAGGTCGTCCACTTGCCGCCCATGATCGAAACCAGGCCGGCTTCGCTGATCACGACTTCATGCGAACGTGAGATCGCCTTGCTCTTCTCCCCGGTCCCACCCTTGTGAACGAGCGGACGTTGACCGGCATAGACGGAGAGAATGTCGGCATGGGTCGGTTCCCGTTGCAGATATCGAGCTGCATTGCGGAGAATGAACTCGATCTCCTCCGGGAGTGCACGAGGTTCGAGTTCGGGATGATCCATCTCGGTGTCGGTGGTACCCACGATCACACGATCGTGCCAGGGAATGACGAACAACACCCGGCCGTCATCCGTGTGGGGCACCATGATGGCGGTGTCACCGGGTCCGAAGGAATGATCAAGAACGAGATGCACGCCCTGCGCGGGTTCGATCATCGGGATCGCGGCGTCATCATCCATCCTGCGGACGGAATCGGAGAAGATCCCGGTGGCGTTCACCACGACGCGGGCGGAGATCGAACGACGCTCGCCGGTTTCCGCGTCCTCAAGTTCGACGCCTCGGACATGGCCGTCATCCTTCAAGAGGCCGACGACCTTCATCCGATTGACGACGACCGCGCCATGGTCGGCGGCGGTTCGGGCCAGAGCGATCGCCATGCGGGCATCATCGAACTGACCATCGTGGTACATCACACCACCTTCGAGGCCGTCGAGGTGGACGTTTGGAATGGCCTCGATCGTGGCATCGCGACCGAGCTGACGGCTGCGAGCGAGATTGAGCTTGCCGGCAAGGGCGTCGTAGAGTTTCAGACCGATGCCATAGAAAGGACCTTCCCACCACTTGTAGCGGGGGACGATGAATGGCAGATCGCCCACCATGTGCGGTGCGTTCTGGTAGAGACGACCACGCTCACGCAAGGCTTCGGTCACGAGCGAGAAATTCAACTGTTCGAGATAGCGGACACCGCCGTGAACCAGCTTGGTGCTTCGGCTCGAAGTCGCCTTGGCGAAGTCATGCGCTTCGACCAGCAGGGTTCGATAGCCCCGCGACGAGGCATCGACGGCGACGCCGAGTCCGGACGCGCCTCCACCGACGACGATGACGTCGAATGTTTCGTCCAACCGGGAGATCATTTCTTCGCGCTTCATGAGTGTTCCTCGTCATCGATCCAGTCGAGCGAACGCTCGACGGCCTTGTGCCATTGTTTCATGTCTCGTTCACGTTCTTCGCTCGACATCCGTGGATGGAAATCGCGATCGACCTCACGGTGTGATTCGAGATCCGAGAATGATTCGAACGCGCCGGTGGCGAGACCGGCCATGTAGGCGGCTCCCAGTGCGGTTGATTCGAGAACCTTCGGGCGTTCGACCGGGACATCGAGAATGTCCGCCTGCATCTGCATGAGGAGATCGCTGGCAGCCGCGCCTCCATCAACTCTGAGTTTCGTCAATGGGACACCCGAATCGTTGGTCATCGCGTTCAGCAGATCGGCCGCCTGATACGCAAGCGACTCGAGAGTCGCGCGAGCGACATGCCCCCGNGTGGTGCCTCGGGTGATTCCATGGATCGAACCGCGTGCTTCCGGGTTCCAGTAGGGCGCGCCCATGCCCGCGAACGCGGGGACGAGTTTCACCCCACCGGTGTCCGGGACGCTCGCGGCGAGTTCNTTGACCTCCGGTGCGCTTCCGATGATCTGCAGACCGTCACGCAACCATTGGATGGCGGCNCCCGCGATGAAGACGGAACCTTCGAGCGCGTAGACCATCGGCTGTCCCTCCAGCTGCCAGGCCACGGTGGTCAGCAACTGATGCTCGCTGGTCACCGCATTCTCGCCGGTGTTCATCAACATGAAACAACCGGTGCCATAGGTGGACTTGGCCATGCCGTGCTCGACGCAGAGCTGGCCGAACAGAGCGGCCTGCTGATCACCGATGATTCCGGAGATGGGAATGGCGGTGTCCATCACGGNCGAATCGGTCCGGCCGACCATCCCGCTGGTGGGAACCACTTCAGGAAGAAGGCTTCGAGGGATGTCGAAGATCTCGAGCAATTCGTCATCCCAGGCACCGGTGTGGATGTTGAAGAGCATGGTTCGACAGGCGTTGGTGACATCGGTCGCATGAACACGACCGGCGGTCAGCTTCCAGATCAACCAGGCATCGATGGTCCCGGCGGCGAGTTCACCACGGNCGGCACGTTCACGCGCTCCGGGGATGTTGTCGAGAAGCCATTTCAGCTTGCTTCCGGAGAAGTACGGGTCGATCACCAGTCCCGTTCGTTCACGGATCATGGCGGCATGGGGTCCGGCCTGAAGCGTGTTGCAGAACTCCGTGGTGCGACGATCCTGCCACACGATCGCATTGTGAAGAGGCTCGCTCGTGGCACGATCCCAGAGCACGATCGTCTCACGTTGGTTGGTGATGCCGATCGAATCGACATCGTTGGAAGTGATGCCCGCGGCTTGAAGCGCACCGAGCATCGTTTCATGCTGTTTGGTCCAGATCTCCTCGGCATCATGCTCCACGAGACCGGGTTTCGGAAAGATCTGCTCGAATTCGAGCTGAGAGACCCCGCGGATCGCACCCTTCAGATCGAAGACCACGGTTCGCAGGGAACTCGTGCCTTCGTCGAGAGCGAGGATGAAACGTTCGGACATGAAGAATTCTCCTGATGTGAATGCGTACACCCTAGCGGAAGTGAGTGACGGACAGATGATCGACGGGATCAGTCGACAGTGGGTTCATCAAGAGTGACGAGTCCGGGAAACCGTCTTCGTTGCGTGGCATCGAGGTACAGACTCAGTCGCCGCAGGGCTCGCATGTCGACTTCGCGTCGCTCGAAATTGAGACGTGAGAACGTCTGCTCGAGAACGCGCCAGGTCTCGAAAGAGTCCTCGTCGGAGAGGGCTCCGAAACTCCGAAGCAATTGATTCACGGAAGCCATCTCATCACTGATGACGTTCCAGTCGGCACGATGATCCTCGAGGACCTGCGTGAGTGCGACCCTCTGATCGTCGGTGAGTGTCTCAAGCTGGAGCGCGCGATCGAGCATGACACCGGCGTCGACCTCGGTTCGGTAGACCATCGGGTTCGACGCCCGNTTCCAGGCGTCGTCGAACAGAAGACGGTTCTCCTTCGTGAGCGCGAAACGGATCGAATCTCTGAATGCCGATTCGGAATCGAACCAGTCCTGCATGGCGGCACCATGATTGGTCGCCATCCGGTCGGAGAGTTCTCGAAAGGCGAGGCCGTAATCGGCGGACATCGCATCCGATTCGGCCATTTTTCGTGACATCTCGTCGTTCAATCGATGACTCTCNAGCTCGACTTCCATCCGAATGTCACGAGCGCGGCGACCGGCCTCGAGCATCGGGAGTGACTTCGCTTTCAAGACATCGCCAACACGGGCGGACTCCTCCGGGGACAGATCGATCATCTCGAGCTCGTCCATGATGTTCGGTCTGGAAAAGGCGACTTCCCGGGGGCGGAAGAGCGCATCCGTGCCACGAAGCAGGACCTCGATCGATCGNGCGCAGGCGCGACGTTCGATGAACTGGTTCTGATCCTCGACGCATGTTGACAGGAGGCTTTCAAAGAAGGCGATATCGAGACTCTCAAGCTCGGCGACCGCGACCGAAGCGAGTCGATAGGACTCGCGGAGTTGAGACAGGTCCATGGTGATCAACTGTGGTTGCGACGGATCGTATCGCGGAACATTCGCCTGGGCCTGATCACAGGAGTCGCTGATCGGCTTCACGGTGGTCCGCCATGACTCGAGATAGTCGTCATAGATGGTGTCGATGATCGCCTGCTGCCAGGTCTCGGGAACGATTCCGGTCACCATGGCGCCGAAATCCCGACGGGAGAGGGGACGACAGATGAAGTGCCCTGCTCCACCACGCCCGGCGGAGATCCGTTCGACGACCGAAAGGTCCTCACTCGAACGCGCGGCCGTGTCGTCACGATCTCTCAATCCACCGCTGCGAGAGATGATTCGAAGATCGTTCCGTTCGGAACGCTCGGCGATCTGATCGATCCGCTTGCGAAAACGCCCGGCGAGATCCGACCTCACGTCACCGAAGGAGGCGAGACGTTCCTCGTCAGGCGTGTCATCGCCCTGGATGAGTTCGAGCATCTTGCGCACGTGACGGTCATCGACGGCGGCATATTCGATGAAGAGGGCAAGCAGCGCCTCACGAGTCGTGGCATCGAGTTCGTCGACCGAGAGCATTCNCTCGATCGTGCTCACGAAGCGGAGCGGATCCGCGGGCACCCGCCCCTGCGAAAGAAGCTGGATGTGCGCCGTCTTGATCCGTCGATGATCGATCGGAGAGGAGATGTCCTGCAAGGAACGAATCAGGCGTTCATTCAACCGCGAGACCACGGCGGAGGAGGCGGTCGTCTCGGCTCGGGCGGTGCGCAAGGCCTCCTGGAACGCCCGCCTGTCGTTTGAACCGGAGTCGGAGAGATCGATCCGATCGATCCCTCCGCGTTTGAGCTCGTCTGACAGCGTGACGATCATCTGATCCTGTGCCTTTCGCCAGACCTCGAGCGCGGAGACGAGATCGCGCTCGTACGCGGCCAGGGTGGAGGACACGAGCGCGCGCTGGTCGGGAGCCAGGCCTGCCTCCCATTGTTCGACCAGAGACCAGAGCGGGACCGCACGGTCCGCGGTGGAGGAACCGTAGGAGACGGTCAGTCGCTCGAGAGCCCGCAGGTTGCGGACGCGGGCAAGTGAGGCACGTTTCGGCTCGTCGAGTATCTGCTCGATTTCCGAGAACAGGACCGCATCGGAGGATTCGATCAGTCGCCTCAGCCCATTGAGCTTGCGAACGAACGCCCGGATCGTCTGACCATCGGGCACTCCGGACATCGAGCTCTCGACGAACGCCCGATACCGCGCGAGCTCCCCTTCCTGCAGGATCTTGAACGTCTCGAGATAGGCTTCATGCGCATTCTCGATCTCGATCCATTCCACCACCGACGGGGCGACCTGATCTTGAAGCACTCTGGTGAGCCAGGGACTTCCCATCGGATCAGGCAACAGATCTCCGGAGACCTGTGCGGAGGCGGTCGCGACGGGAATCATGATGACCGTGAGGACGGCCACCATGATTCGTCGTGCGATGTTTCCAGGACGAGTGCAGATCAAAAGCAGGATCCGAGTCCCATGGCTCTGCGCCACATGCTCACCTGACCGAGATGCATCATGGTGTGGGAGCAGCACATGAAGGTGATGGCGTCTCCGATGCGCGGCATCATGTTGCTGAAGCCCTCGACCGGGTTGGCCTGTGCGAAGACTTCGGGGTCGATGGTGGGCAGGACTTCGAGGACCGCATCATGCGCCGCGAAGCATGACGACACGATGCCGTCCATGTCGGAGTACCGACCATCCTGCTCGACGCAGGTCGCCGAAGGCGTGTAGGGCTCGGGGTCGAACGGCAGTTCGATCTTCGCATCGTCGCGACCGAGCAGTTCCAACATGAAATTCGCGGTGACCGCCAGATGCCCGTACACGAAGGCTGGATGGTTGAAATTGGGCATGGGAAGCTTGGCGAAATCCTCTTCCTTCACATCCTTGAGGAGTGCACGAGCGTAATTCATGGTGAAGGAGAGGGAATGAACCAGATATTCGGTGTGATGGGAATTGGTGGCCGTGGTCACTGAGGAACCTTTCTTGAATCATCGGATCTTCGTCCACCGGAATCGGTGTGATGGACGTGGAAATATGCATGAGAAACGAATGACGTGCGAGTTTAATGCCCGACATATCGATCATAAAGAGCCCGTGCTCGATCTGGATCGGTCGTCCCGGCGAGAATCGCCCTGCCGTCATCGAAGACGGTCAATTCGACCTCGTCATCGAACTCCCCGGGTACCGAGTCGAGAATACCTCGAAGCCGACCGGAATCGATCTGGAATCGGCCATGTGACTGCAATCGAGTGCACAGTCCGTGAAGATCGAATCGATCGGCCTTCGATGCCGGGACGATCTGCACCGCACCACGACCGCAGAGGACCGTGGCGGAGCCGGCAGATGCCTCGAGATGATCGAATCGACCGAGCCCGCAGCAGGGACAGGCGGAGTCTCGCGAGGCCCGAACGTCGACGCGAGTCTGACGCTCGTTCCAGAAATCCCAGGAGACGAGGGTGGTGTCCACCGCTGAAGAGGCACCGACCAGAATCTTGAGTGCCTGAAGAACCTGATGACTGGCGACGGTGGCGACGGCCGGAGCCAGCACCCCCGAGGTGTCGCAGGTTGGCGTGGTCCCGGGTGCGGGCGGATCGGGAAAAAGACAGCGAAGACAAGGCGTGGTTCCGGGAAGAACGACCAGAGAAGTTCCCTCGGTTCCAATGACGCCACCGTGCACCCAGGGAACGCCGCTCTGAACACAGGCATCATTGAGGAGATAACGACTTGGAAAATTGTCGAGACCATCGATGACGAGATCCACGCCCCGCAGAAGCTCGAGCGCGTTTTCGGAATCGAAATGCTCCACCACGGCATGAACCGTCACGCCGGGATCGATCGCCCGGACACGAGCGGCGGCTGCATCGGCCTTGGGCGTCGCGCACTCGACGTCGGCCATGGTGAACAGCGTCTGTCTCTGGAGATTGGTCACTTCGACGATGTCGCGATCGACGAGCGTCAGAGTTCCGACACCGGCCCGAGCGAGTTGATCGATGGCGAAGGAACCGAGGGCCCCGCATCCGACGACCATGACATGCGCCTTCTGAATCGACGCCTGACCGGATGCTCCGATCTCGGGCAGGATGATCTGACGATGATGTCGTGGTATCTGGGCCATGGGTGAGGATCGATTCTAGCGCAAGCACTCTGACGGTAAAAAAACCGCCGTCCCCGAACAGGGACGGCGGTACTCGCGTCGGAGCGGACTCCGATGTCATCATTGTGTTTCAGATCACCACGCGAAGTGAGCGAATGCCTTGTTGGCCTCGGCCATTCGGTGGGTGTTGGTTCGGGTCTGCACGGCCTTGCCTTCGCCACGAGCCGCATCCATCAGCTCCTTGGCGAGACGAACGTGCATGGGCTTGCCCTTGTCTTCACGAACCGCGGCGATGAGCCAGCGGAAGGTGAGCGACTGCTGTCGACGGCGGTTGACCTGAATGGGAACCTGATAGTTGGCGCCACCGACTCGCTTGGAACGAACCTCGACCGAGGGACGAACGCGATCGCATGCCAGATTGAAGACCTCGAGGCCCGTGGTGGCGCCTTCGAGAGGTTCCTTCGCAAGACGGGATTCGATTTCATCGAAGGCCCGGTAGACGATTCGAGTCGTGGTGGCCTTGTTGCCGCCCTTCATCAACGAGTTGATGAAACGTGAGAGGACCTTGTCCCCGAACTTGGGATCCGGCTCGAGTTGCTGTTCGGCCTTGGTGATTCTGCCTGCCATGGTGGTGCTCCTTGCTGGGCTCGTCTGCCTCGGACCGATCGGCCGAAGCTTCGTTCATCACGGGTGGGAGATTGAACATTCCCGAGGTGCAGGCCCGTGATTACTTGCCTGAGTGAATTGAAATGAGAAACGATTTATTTCTTGCTGCGCTTGACGCCGTACTTCGA
>NYVB01000032.1 GCA_002684315.1 Planctomycetaceae bacterium
AGAAGAAGAAGACGAAGAGTACAGAAAATACACGTTTGATGAAGGTGGACGATCATGAGTCAGGAAACAATGCAGAACAACGAATTCAATGGGGACCCGGCACCACAGGCGAGTCCCATCGAAATGATTCGAGATCGCCTTGCCGGCAGGTGGCTGACTGCAGGAATCATCGGATTGACCATTGGGGTCGTCGGTGCTTTTCTTGCGTGGAATCTGACACCACTCCTGTTCAGGAGCAGTGGTCTGCTCATTGCATCATCAAACAGAGCCATCGTGGTGAAGATGCTTCAGGATGACGGGACCAACGCGAGGTCCCACGAATCCTATCTCAAGACTCAGGTCTCACTCGTCACGTCCGATGATGTTGTGAGTAATGCACTTGATTCAGAGAGACTGCAGGAACTCCAGCGATCGAGGGGGTACTACCCACTCTATACCGGGATCAAAACCAGACTTCTGGCGTACAACCCGAAGGGAACGGAGTTGATCGAGGTCGTGTACGAGGACAAGGATCCTGATGCAGCATCATTGGTGACGAATGCGATCATGGATGCGTACATGGAGATACATGGCAACAACAAGAGCATGTCCATCTCCAATACGAAAAAGCAGATTCGAGATGAGCGCGCGAAACTTCGGACGTTGATCAACCGCCTGAGAAGTCAGCAACAGGAGCTCGTCACAAACAGCAACAATGTCGTTGCGGATGTCACCAGCCTGATCGCGGCGAAAGCGGAAGAGTGCGCCACGTACAACGCAATGGTGGAACAGATCAACGAGACGCTCGGAAAGATCGAAGAGGATCAGAAAAAGCTGGGCAACGAGGTGACGGGTGATGAGATTCCCGATCCCACCGAACAGGAGTTGAAAGTCTTCGAACCTCGTATCAACGGTCTTGAAATGGATATCGAACAGCAGGACATCAAACTTGCAACGCTGAGCTCGCGATTGGGCGGAGAACACCGAATCATTCGCAATCTGTCATCCCAGATCGAAGCGACCAAGGTGACCCTGGCATCGGTCAAGGTGGAGGCCGCCGAGAGATGGAAGACGGGTCCGGTCGGCAAGGAGAAGTCATTCTCGAAACAGAGCGAACGGAGAGCGAAGATCAATGAGAAATTGAAGAAACGACGCGACCAGATGCGCGATCTTCAGGAATTCCAGAGCGAGTACGACTCAATTCAAAGAGATATCGAGGCGAATGAGATCGATGGTGCCGTGCTTGATGAACGGTTGAAGAGTCTGGAACGCGAAGAAACCAACATTCAGGAACAAGTGCGAATCGGCCAGGTTGCCACGGTTCCAGACCGTCCGGAAAAGGACACGCGAGGCCCCATTGCGGCGGGTGTCTTCGGTGGATCGGTCGTTCTCGTCATGGGAGTGTTCTTCCTCATTGGTTCGGTTGATCAGCGTACGTTCGCAATCAGGCAGTTGAAGATGGATCAAGGTCAGTTCCATTGTCTCGGGGTGGTTCCCGATACCAGCAAGGCATCAGTGGAACCGGAGATTCTGAACATTGGAATGAATTGCGTCCACAAGCTTAGGAACAGAATCGAATCGATTCGATTCCGAAAGACCGACACGGGATACATCATGTTGATCTCGAGTCCTTTTCAAGGTGACGGGAAGACGACCCTTGTTCAGTTGCTGGGGCACTCGTATGCCGCGGCAGGGTTCAAGACATGCCTCGTCGATTGCGATTTCATCGGAAGGTCATTGTCCCACTCCCTGGACATGCTCGACAGGAGAGGGCTCAAGGAAGTGATCAAGGAAGGCGACATCGAGGAAAAACTGGTTGGATTGGATAGAGATAATCTGTTCCTTCTCCCCATCGGTCTGGACGAGATGGTGAACCCTGAAATGATGCAGCTGGATGTCGTAGAGAACCTCTTCGCTGAACTGAGAGGAACATTCGATTTCATCATCATCGACACCGGTCCATTGTCCGGTTCCATTGAATCGATGCCAATCGCGGGGAGTGTGGATGGAGTCATTCTTGCGTTGCGAAAGGGACGATCAAGAGTACCGCTCAAGAGATGCGTGCGCGATCTGCACGAGCTCAACGCTCCCTACCTTGGAGTGGTCCTGAATTATGCTGACAAGTCGGACTACAAGGACATCTCATCGGTTTCGAAGTCGATCGAACAGGTCATCAAGGAAGAAGCCACTGGTCTGAGAACACGAAACGCACTGACCGAATCGTTGAACATGAAGACTAAAAGAAACAAGTCCCCAGAGTGATCAACAGAGCTCAACAACCCAGCTCAGAAGTCACCCATGAACGTTTCATGAGTGATTCGAAGACCCCGCCCGAAACCTTTCGGATGTGGGGCCTCACTGCGGAGGAGCTTCATGACGCCTACTGGAGGAGTCGGGGCATCCAATGCGTTCGCAGGTCGATGCCATTTGTGAAACAAGCGGGCACCGAGATGTTCATGCTCATGGATGTCGATCAGTTTGTGGCATTCGATCTAAGTTCGATCGCAGACTCGATCGTATGGAACAGAGCGCCGATCAGTAGAGTCCGGGTGAAGACACCATCGAAGGACTATGTTGAAAAAGTCATTTCCGAGAACGGGGAACTGGTCCGGATCAGCAGGGATTACACCAGTAGGTTCATGGGTTCTCATGGAGTCAAATTGACGAGAAGGCCGAGCATCGCAGAGGCCTGGTCCAGAAACGAGGACCGATACAAGGCACTCAGAGAACTTCGCCGATATGTCGACTGGACGAAAAGCGACGCCTACGAGGTCGAGGGACATGTGGAGTTCACGAATCAGAGCATGGAAGTCGACGAGCTTCTGGTGAACAGGCTGGTGTCGATCTGGAAGAATCCAGGAGAATCGATCTCCGGAATCAAGCAGTTGAGTCCGGGTGTCTGGGGGATAGATGGGATCCAGATAGCATCGACGAATGTCACACCTGTGCCGCCGGTCTGGATAGGAGCGACGAAGTCGGTGCACAGCGACGATCTCGTCGTCGGACCCGTGGCGATTAAGGATGAAAGCGATTGTTTCATCGATCTGGAAGTCAGAGTTTGTGAAATTGACGAGATAAGGACTCCGCGAGCGAACGATCCCCAGGGAGCTGTGGACACTGATTTCAACGGATACATGCTGGCGAAGAGAGTGATAGACGTCGCCGTGTCACTCACGATTCTGATTCTCTTGCTTCCCTTGATCGTTCCGGTGTCACTGGCAGTGATCATGACGAGCGGCTTCCCAATCTTCTTCGGACACGAAAGGCAGAGCAGGGGTGGCAGGACGTTCAAATGCTGGAAGTTCAGAACGATGATGCGAAACGCGGAATCGATGGTCGTCGATCTCCAGAGTGACAACCTTGCCGATGGGCCACAGGTGTTCATCAAGGACGACCCAAGGATCACGAGCGTTGGAGGGTTTCTCAGAAAGTTCCACATCGATGAGTTGCCACAATTCTGGAATGTTCTGGTTGGTGACATGAGTCTCGTGGGGCCGAGGCCGAGCCCGGAGAATGAAAATCAATTCTGTCCGGCATGGCGCGATGCGAGACTCAGCATCCGTCCTGGAATCACGGGTCTGTGGCAGGTCGAGAGGACCAGAGAACCGGGACTCGATTTCCAGGAGTGGATCAAATACGACATCGAATATGTAAACCGGGCGAATGTCTTCCTTGATTTCAAGATCATCATCAAGACACTATTCAAGATCGCAGGAAAATGAACCAAAGAGCGAAGAGAAGATTGGCACTGCTTGTGAGTCTCGTTGTTGTGGCGACATTGCTCGTCATCGTGGCGAAGATCTTTGCCGATTGGAACAAACAGAGGCGGATTGAACAATCAAGAGCAGAGGGCATGGCTGCATTCGAAAAAGGGGACTATGCCGCCGCCTTGAGCCCACTCAGCTTCGCGATCGCGAACGAACGTGACGATATAGAGCTGGCCCTCGCGTTTGCCGAAACGAGAATCCGCAATACCGATGAAAACGGAAGACACCTGATTGCTGCGGAAAATCTGTATAAGTTCGCGCTCACGCTCGACCCTGACAGCGAGCAGGCATTGAACGCACTTTTCAACATCTACGTACTGACGAATCAGCCGTTGAGCGCACTACGTGTCGCCGAGAGACTCCCTGAAGATGATATCGAGACACACAAGAAGAGGGCGATAGCTGAAATCAGAATCGGTGAGTTTGATGACGCGCTTGAAAGTGTGAAGCTGGTCAGAAAAATCGATCCGAGGAACACGTTCTGGCCAATCAGGGAATACAGGATTCGAGAGAGAGGGCTTGAACAGTCTCCAGAGGAGATGTACGAATTGTTCCTGGGTTACTCCGAGGAGTTTTCGGACAACCAGGCCGTCGAGCTCGTTCTCATTGAAAACATGGACAGAAGTGGTCAGAGAGAAGGTGCCATCGAGCGGATGAGGGCCACTTCGTTGCAAGACGACCTCGACTCGGAAATGATCATGATCATGATTCCCATGATGGAGAACATGGGAATGATGAAGGAAGCCGGAGAGCTCAGAGTGAAGACACTCGAAATGAGCGCCACCGATCCCATTGTGGCCGAGAAGCGTATTAAGCAGCTCTGGGAGAATGCCGAACTGGACAAGGCATTGCAGGAGGCACGTTCCGCAGACGACACGTTCGGGGAGACATCCGACTTCGCGAAGTTGAGTGCCTGCCTCGCTGCAATAAACAGCAGAACCGAATGGAGCCCGAAGGAATACGTGGATCCGTGGCTCGAAAAATCGCTGCAAGTCGATTCGACCGGTGAAGTCAATGACAGGAAACTGGCGGAAGCCCTGATCGCCTTCAAAGCCGATCCCAAGGAAAGCAGTGCGAAGCTGAAACAGTCGTTGGCGCTCTTTCAGAATGACGATCCAACGTTTCAGATGATCAGCTACATGCTCGGGAAGAGTCTGGAGGCAGAGGGGGATCTTTTCGGCGCGATCGCGGTCTATGAACAGATGGACGCCCAACGCAAGACCTACATGAGTGGTATGACTCTGGCGATCGCCAATTACAGAGCACAGAACTTCGAACGTGGCATCAATCAGATGGAACAGGTTCTGAGAAAGAAGTCGACTGTGCGAGGAATGTACCTCTACGCACGGATGCTCTTGGAAGGGGACGAAAAGTTCATCTATGGCTTGAAGGCCAAGAGAATGAACCTGATCCGCCTGATCGAAAGATTCATCGAGACACCGGGAGAGGGAAACGTCGTTGCGGCGTCCAGCCTGGTCCCCACGTTCACCATGATCGCTCTTCAGATGCAGGACTCCGCAAGAGTTGAGAAAGCCCTCGATTGGCTGATGGCCGAAAAGAACATCCCAATGGACACCTTGGTGCAGATGGCGAGAATCAAGGCGGGTACGGAGGCCGATCAACAGCAACTGATGGAATTGATCGAATCCAGAACGGACGATGCGGATGCGATCATGATGCTTCGTCTTGAAATTCAGGATGACGGCGCGGTCTCCAAGGAGAGTTACGAGGCGCTTGCGGAGAACATCCGGAGAATGGATGCCTCGAACGATGATTATGAAGAGATGTACGTCAGATTGCTTGGACAATTGACGAGGCTTGATGTCGAGAATGGGTTCAAGTTGCTTGAGTTCGAACGGATCTTGCCGTTGATTCCGGAAAGTGTTTCAGCCTCACGCCTTATTGCGACGTTTCCGGAAATCTGGTCTGATGATCCTGAAACAGCTGAAATCGCCCTGCAGAACATCATGAGGATCACCGGAGAGAATTCACCCGCATCGGTCACCGTGAAAGTCATCAAGGCGATCAACCTGACGGAACTCGACTTTTCGGAGAGAGCTGAGCTCATCATTCAGCTGGATGATGTCATCAAGAAGTCACCAGGTTCGATTGAGGCACTCGTACTCATGAGCAGCCTGCTCAAGAGGGGTGAACAACCTGATCTGGAGAGTGCTGCGAACTATCTGAGGCGTGCGATCGATTTGAGGCCGGGTCTCAGTTCCTTGTATCCGAGTTTGATCGATCTCCTGAAGAGAACCGGGAATGGATCCCTGGCGCTGGAGTACGTGAACGAATACAAGAATGCCAGAATCCTCACGCTTCGAGAATCAAGGACCAAAGCAGGCGTGCTCGCTGGTGAGGGTGAATACCGATCGGCACTGGAAGAGCTGGAGAGTCTGACGACCAAATCCGGTGAGAACCTGGACCTCCTGTCTCTGGCGGATTTCCAGGCGAAACGGGAACTCTATGAAGATGCTCTGGTGACGTTCGATCAGATTCTTTCAACCGATCCGAAAAGCACCATCGCGATACTGGGCAAGTCGTTGACACTTGGAAGCATTGGCCAAGGGGACGAAGCCTTCGAAGAGCTCGCGAAGATAGATGGCATAGAACCCGGTGAGAGATTTCGATACATGGCATTGGTGAGTCGTGCGGGCGATCGGCCTGAATCGGAGCTCGAGAACATTAGTGACATGTTGGAAGTCGACCCGGACAACGTTCTGAACATCATCGTGGCCGCAGACACCTTCCAGAGAATGGGGATGGAGGAAGCCAGAAGTGCCGCGCTCAAGAGAGCGCTCGAACTTCAACCGGACAACGTCGAAGTTCTGACCATGCTGGCAGACGAAGTTCTGCGGTCCGATCCCGGCAATAGAGATCTGGATGATCTTTTCCTGAAGATAGAACGGACCAAGCCGAACACTGCGCGAATTCTCAGACTGATTCGTGATTCGAGCAACGTGACGTCCGGTGATCTGGAACCCACGCTGAAACAGGTGAATGAATCAGCGGAGATTGCGGACAATCTCGTGAACATGTACGAGGCACAGAGTCTGGCCTGGAACATGCACAACGCACGAGGCCTCAATGAGGATGCATACAAGATCGCTCTTCGGGCATTCATCAATCACCCGACGAAGACGGACCCAATCGAATGGGCGACCCTGAGTGCGCTGCGATCCAGAATGTATCAGGAGGCCGTGGACATTCGTGAAATCGGCATGGATCGGGTTTCAAGTAAGAAGAGGCTGGGTTACACGCTTGAATTCTCGGATCTCTGCATGCAGCTTGGCTTCGAAACCAGGGCGTACTCGTTGCTCAGACCACTCCAGGAACTGGCTGCGGATGAATTCGAACTCAATGCCCTCACCAGGGGAGGGGAGAACGATCGAATCAATCCCCAACTGATCAGAGAGACACTTCTCCGTGTGATGCTTGGTTCCTCTCGGTCGGGAGAGGCTGCGGAACTGTTCGGTCCCTTGATGGAAAACGAAGAAGAGCTGTTCATCACATGGATCAAGGCAACCAAGAGACTTCAAATCAACGATGCTCGAAAAGCACTTCAGGTCATCAGACCGTACCTTGGCGGGATGGCCAATCTGATGAACTACACAGAAGAGTTATCGATGCTGGCTCAACGATCCGAGCAGATCGAAGATCTTGAAGATCTCAGAAAAGCCGTTTCCTCATTGGAAAAGATGATCGATTCGAACGACACGGAGACACGGTGTCGCCTCCTGATCGTGAAGTCGTCCTTGAGGAAAATGGAGGGTGATATCTCTGGTGCGATCGAATATCTCGACGTGGTCAACGATCTCGTGGCAGGACGTGAGGGGGAATCCGAGTCCATGAGAAGCCTCTATTGTGTCGCGTTGAACAACAAGGCGCTTTTTCAATGTCAGCTCGATCCGGCGGATACCGACGCAGCGTTGGTGAATATCGACAGAGCCGTACTTGAAGGACCCGACGCGTTGCTCCCATCCATCTATGAGTCGCTGTCCACGATTCTGAAGAAGAGGGGTGAGTGCACTCTCTCGATTGAAGCTCTGGCCAAGGCCGCTGAATTAACGAAGAACGTGGATCAAAAAACCAATTTCAATGTAAGTCTTGTCGAGTTGATGTATGAATGCGGCAAGGTGGAAAAAGCCGTTGAAAACTCGAGGGTGCTTCAGGAATACATCTACAACAATCCACGCCCGGACATCACGCTGCTGAACAGACTTGATGTTCTGATCGACAAGGGGGCCAGCCGATGAAAGACCGAAAAGGAATCATTCTCGCAGGGGGTTCGGGGACACGTCTGTATCCACTGACACGAGCCGTGAGCAAGCAGCTCATGCCGATCTATGACAAACCGATGATCTACTATCCGCTTTCCGTCTTGATGATCGCGGGAATAAGAGAGATTCTCATCATCACGACACCACAGGACCAGTCCGCGTTTCAGGCACTTCTGGGAGATGGATCGGAAATGGGGATCAACATAGAGTGGGCTGTCCAACCGAACCCGGACGGCCTGGCTCAAGCATTCATCATCGGGGAATCATTCCTGGATGGTGCACCCTCGACGTTGATACTCGGGGACAACATCTTCTACGGATCGAATCTCCAGTCGACTCTGTCGGAAGCCTCGGCAACGGAATCAGGTGCCACGGTCTTCGCCTACCGTGTCAAGAATCCGAAAGACTACGGAGTCGTTGAGTTCGACGAGCAGTATCGGGCCCTGAGCATCGAAGAAAAGCCCCAGGAACCGAAATCGAGCTTTGCAGTCACCGGTCTGTATTTCTACGACGAAAAAGTCGTTGAAATCGCCAAGGACACGAAGCCATCAGCGCGTGGTGAACTTGAAATCACAAGTGTGAATGCCAGATACCTTGAACTCAAGGATCTCACTGTGGAGATTCTGGGAAGAGGTTCAGCATGGTTGGACACAGGTTCGTTCGAAACGCTTCTTCAGGCTGGACAATTCGTTCAGACGCTCGAGGCCAGACAGGGTCTGTCGATAGCCTGTCCCGAAGAGATTGCATGGCGACACGGTTGGATAGATGATGCCAAGGTTTCAGAAATCGGGCGTTCCCTCCAGAAGAACAGTTACGGACAGTATCTCTTGCAGATACTTGAAAACAAAGGTTAAGAATCACTGATGAAGATGATTCCCACAGAGTTGAATGGATGTTGCATCCTCGAACCCGTCATCCATGGGGACGACAGAGGTTTCTTTGTTGAAAGCTGGAACAGGAACACATTTTCCGAGATGGGCCTGGACCTGGATTTCGTTCAGGACAACCACAGTCGCTCGACTCGAGGAGTCCTTCGAGGAATTCACTACCAGATCAAGAAGCCTCAGGGAAAACTCGTGAGAGTCACCCAGGGTTCCGTCTTCGATGTCGCGGTTGACATGCGAAGTGATTCCCCGACATTCGGTCGATGGACGGGTGTCGAACTGTCGGCTGAGAACAAGCGAATGTTGTGGGTGCCTCCGGGGTTCGGCCATGCGTTTCTGGTCCTCAGCGAACACGCGGACTTCCAGTACAAATGCACCGAGTTCTACTCTCCTGAAAACGATCGTGGGATTCGCTGGGATGATCCGGACGTGGGAATCAAGTGGCCCACGGACGCCGGCACCATCCCCAAGCTTTCAGAAAAGGACCTCTCACTCCCACCCCTCAAGAATGCGGAGTTGGACACGTGAAAGCGCTTGTCACAGGTGGCGGAGGGCAGCTTTCAAAGGCCCTGATCCGCACCGCGGAAGAACATCATCAAATCTCGGTACATTCCATCGAGACACTGGATATCACGTGTACTGAACAGGTCTGTCGCGCGATGGATGAAGTGTCTCCTGATGTGATCATCAATGCCGCTGCATATACCGCCGTGGACAAGGCTGAATCTGAAGAAGTCACCGCAAAGTCCGTGAATGAGGATGGTCCTCGGAATCTGGCTCGCGCTGCGTCCGAGCATGGCTCGAGACTGATTCACATCTCGACTGATTTCGTTTTCGACGGAGTCTCACAAAAACCCTGTTTGACGACCGACGTTCCAAATCCAGTCTCCGTTTATGGTCGGACGAAGCTGGCTGGTGAACAAGCGATCATCGATTCCGATCTCGATGAATGGACGATCGTCAGAACGGCATGGCTCTATGACGGAGACAGTCCGAATTTCGTTTCAACGATGTTGCGGCTGATGAAGGACAGAGAAGACATAAGCGTGGTCTCCGATCAGACCGGGACTCCGACGCTGGTGGATTCACTGGCCGTTGCCGTGTGGTGCCTTGCAGACAACCATGTTTCCGGAATGCATCATTGGACGGATGACGGATGCACGACATGGCATGGATTCGCCACCGCGATCGAGGAGATCGGATATCGATCTGGATTGCTTGCATCACGAACCAGAGTCGATCCGATCACGACGGAGGACTATCCGACCCCGGCACGAAGACCCTCTTATTCCGTGCTTGATAAAACGAAAACATGGAATGCGCTTGAGGGAACTCGAGCGATGCCATCGATCCATTGGCGTGAAAACCTGAACAACATGATCACGGAGAAAATGCGTGTCTAATCTTCTCATCACCGGCGGCGCCGGTTTCATCGGTGTCAATCTCGTCAAATGGTGGCTTGAAAACCACGAAGGTGACAACGTGGTCGTTCTGGACGCACTCACCTATGCGGGAAACGCCGCAAGCCTGGAAGATGTTCTTGATCACGATGATCTCACCTTCGTACAGGGAGATATCAAGGACACATCACTGGTCGAGTCATTGCTCAGAGACCATGACATCGACCTGCTCATACACCTGGCAGCTGAAAGTCATGTGGACCGATCGATCGAAGGTCCGGACGAATTCATCGATACGAACGTGATCGGTACGCACAGTCTGCTCAAAGCCGCACGCACGGTCTGGTGTGAGTCCGGGACATGGAAGAAACACAGATTCCACCACGTCTCGACGGACGAGGTCTATGGTTCACTCGGCGAAGATGATCCTGCCTTTTCAGAGATCACTCCGTATGCACCCAACTCACCGTATTCGGCGAGCAAGGCGGCTTCGGATCATCTGGTCAGAGCATATCACCACACGTTCGGCATGGAAGTGACGACCACGAACTGCTCGAACAACTACGGGGCCTATCAGTTCCCGGAAAAGTTGATTCCCTTGATTCTGACGAACATCCTTGCGGGGAGATCCCTTCCCATATACGGCGATGGCATGAACGTCAGAGACTGGCTGCATGTCTCGGATCATTGCAGGGGAATTGAAATGGCGATCAAGAAAGGTGAGGTTGGTGAGACCTACTGCATCGGTGGAAGGAACGAGGCTCCGAACCTGGACATCGTCCATGAACTCTGCCGTCAGATCGGGGAACGCTTTGAGAAGAACCCGGAACTGAAGAAGCGGTTTCCGGAGTGCCCCTCCGCCAGAGGAGAGGACAATGCCTCACTGATCACGTATGTCACTGATCGACCTGGTCATGACAGGCGTTATGCGATCGATCCGACCAGGGCCTCAAAGGAAATCGGATACGAACCTCTCATGACGTTCGTATCCGGTATGTCCGAGACTGTCGATTGGTATCTCGACAATCAAAGTTGGTGGGAAAAGGTGATGGATGGCAGCTACCGGACCTGGATTGAAACCAATTACCAGGACCGGAGCTGATCCAATCACTCAGTCATCCCAACTGAAATCGTAAGCGCTCGCTTCATAGTAGTAGTGGTTCGTCGGCACACCACGTCGTTCGATGTCCATGTTGGCATCGAAGGGTGAATAGTTCGACGGGACGAACCCCGAGAGAATCGTCTCGATGAAACCGTCACTGCCGTTCGAGAAAGAGCCCGCAGGTGCCGAACTCGACGCGAAGTTGACGGGACCCATGGACGCGCCCGGAAGAGAGTGGCTGCTTTCGATTCTGAAGTTATCGAAGACACAGGTGGACAGCTGGAACACCTGGTTGACATTCATGTCACTCGGGGCGAGCTTGTTCATGACGGTGTCACGCACGAGGAAATGCGAGACGGTGCTTCCAAAGAGGACTCGTGTGTTCCTGAAGGTGCATGAATCCATGACGACATGATCGAACGGCTGCATCCAGTTGAAGGTCTGTGAGACGTACTTGGAATCAATGCACCAGCGGATGAATGCGAAGTTCTCCATGGGGTGCCCGTTGATGTGCGACACCTGGGTGTAATGATTCGTCGCGGAGATGTCTGCGAAGATCCTGTTTTCGACGTTGGGACCATTGGCCGACGTGAACTGAATGATGTCAGGATGCTGTCCGTGGTTGGCGTTGTAGTTGTCCATCTTGTCGATTTTGAGGTTGATGATCACACCTGGTGAACCACCGAAGGCATCGGCTGAGAGTCGGGTGAAAGTCACGTTCTTGGCCATGGTCACACCAGTGATGCCCTTGGCAACGTTCTCGAGATCGACATCCTTCATCCAGCAACCGAGCTTCCACTCGGTGAATGGTTTGGCGAGACGTTGGTTATCGCTGAGGAGACCCCATCCATATTCGGAATCGAGGTGGGTCACCTTCAGGTTGTCGAAGAAGATTCGGTTGTCCTTTGAGAAACTTCCCGTGAACAGATTTTGACGACCATTATCGGGGACTTCTTCCGTGATCACGGTGAGGTTCTTGATGTGAACCGACATGGCCTTGCCGTATCCGATTGCCTTGGAACCTCTGATGATCACATCATCCCTGTTGAGACCGGCACCGCCACTGACCGTGAGAACCTTGCGCTCTTCGGTGTTCATGAAACTGCTGTGAATCTGTGAAAGCCAGGTATGAGTTCCAGCAGCGAGCTCGATGCGACCACCGTAGATGGCTGGTCCCATCGACTGGATTGCTTCATCGATGGTTTCAAACTGACTCTGGCCACCACCAACGGTCACGACGGTGGGTGATGGATCATATTGGAACCAGAAGCTGCAATTACCATTGTTCACATCGTGAAGATTTCTGAGACCGGGGAGGTATTCACCCTGGAGAACACGAGGTTCACCGTGGTACGGATAGGCGATGGCACGAACTTCGTGGAGTCCGGTGGTGAGAAGTGAAACATCGATCTTGGCCATGTACTCGGCGTAACCGGTTTCAGGATGAGGAGTCATTTCCGTTGTTCGAACGCGCTGACCACCATCGAGGAAGAAGTCGACACGCTTGATATCAGCCATGTGGTAGGCGCTGACCGTGATGTAGAAATCTTCCGATCGGGTGATGTAGGGAAGTTCGGTCCATCGTGCGATCGCTTTCGCACCATATCCGGGCGACTGGTTGCTGCCCTGAATGGATGGCTGATTCGTCGGGCTGGAGAATCCATTTCCGGGAATCAAGGTTTCAATCTCACTTCCGTCGGAGTAATCATCCGAGTCATCCGAACCTGAGTCANCCGAACCCGANTCATCCGAACCCGANTCATCCGAACCCGAGTCANCCGANCNCGANTCATCCGANCCCGAGTCATCCGANCCCGAGTCANCCGAGCCCGANTCATCCGAGCCCGAGTCATCAAGCACGTTGAAGTAATTCACGAGGAGAGCGAGATCGATACCAGAGACGGAACCATCATTGTTCAAGTCCCAGGCAGAAGAGCCCTCACCCCAGCTNGANTGAAGCAGAGCGATGGCTTCGGCCCGCGAGAGATCCTGAACCAACTCATCGATTTCGAGTTGAGTGATCTGCTGTTGATTCGATTCCTCGGCATCTGGATCCACCTGTGAAGATGAATCGACGGACTCGAAACCGGTGATGATCGGTCGTCCCAGGGACAAAGGAAGCAGTGCTTCGAACGCCTCGACTGCAGCCGACTCTGTCACCACGTCCGGGATGAATGCGTCAACCGCGGCCAGCATCGGTGCATGATCCGAGTTGAANGCGAATTCAGCACCCACGAAGGGGAATCCACGAAGCGCGAATTTGAGTTCGGGAAACAGTCCCCTTGAAGAATCAAGGAAGGAGATGATCTCCTGGGAGACACCAATTTCATAGAGTGATTTCGCGTTTTCGCCATACTCTTCGAGGTGGCGATTTCTCTGGCGATTTGGCAGGTTTTCGAATTGCAGAGGGCATCGANGCAGATCGAAGATGATGATCGTTCCATCATCACATCGGCCGAGTCGATTCATGTTTCTACCGTTCAATTCAAGTTGTGGAGACACGTTGTCTTCGACTTGAATGGCATTGACAAGCAGGTTTGATGTCGAAACCCCATCGTCAGCGTGAGCCATCATTGATGTTGCTGAGAGTCCGGTGAACATCACAGATGCGCCCAGACAGAGCGAGAGAAGTTTAGTGCTGTTTGTTTTACGATTCAGGTGCATGATCGTTTCCTCGTGATCCAATAAAGCCAGAGCAGACAAAGACGGTAAAAGTGCGAATGGAAAAGTATCTACGTCCAAAACGATCGACTGCTTCTCAACTCGACTTGAGAAACAGTCACACAACTCTTCAGTACACTTTAATGCTTCAATCGGTTCGCAGCTCTTATGGGACGCCCCCGTCCAAACTCCATTCGAAATTCTGCTCGGAATAGTTCCAGAAAAAAACAAACCCCGCAGGAGTGCGGGGTTTGTAGTGAATTAAAGCGGGTTCTGAAGGGNTGGAATCAGATGATTCCGTTGTCTTCAAGAAGCTTGTAGAGCGCCTGGGCGCTTTCCTTGATGCTCATTTCGTGTGTTTTAAGCACGATTTCAGCACTTTCTGGTTCTTCATAGGGATCATCAATGCCTGTGAAACCCTTGATTTCACCAGCGCGAGCCTTCTTGTAAAGACCCTTGGGGTCTCTCTTTTCNGCTTCTTCGAGTGGGCATTCGACATACACCTCGAAGTAGGGGATCTCCGAGTCGGCGTGGATCGCGCGAGCGTGATCTCTGTCGACCTTGTAGGGGCTGATGAAACTTGCAATGGAAATCATTCCACTGTCTGCAAAGAGCTTGGTGACTTCTCCGATGCGTCGGATGTTCTCAGTGCGATCTTCGGCTGAGAAGCCGAGGTTCTTGTTGAGACCCATTCGGATGTTGTCACCATCGAGTCGATAGGCGTGCTTGCCGTTGGAGAGCAGCATGCGCTCCAGCTCGACGGCGATCGTGCTCTTGCCGCTGGCGGAGAGACCGGTCAGCCAGAGAGTGGCACCGCGCTGGCCCATGTTTTCGGACCGCATCTCGGTTGTGATTTCGCCTTCGTGCCAATGAACGTTGGTTGCGACTTGTTCAGCCATGAGTAGTAGCTTTCATTTCTAGAAAAAAGTGTTTGATTGATTTCAGCTCTGACCCGAGGAGTGACCTCAGGCTCCAGCTGTGACTTCTGAAGTGGCCCACTTGATAAGCACATCCGCAACCTCTGGTCGCGAGAACTCACCGGGAGGACGCTCACCCTTGGCAAGCATGTCACGAACCTTGGTGCCTGAGAGGAAGATCTGGTCACCCTTGATCTTGGGGAACGTCTTGGCCGAAACCATGCCCTGAGCCTTGATGCTGTAGGCGGCATGTTCGAACTTGAGGGGGATGATGTCGATATCGCCGGCATCAAACTCATCAAAGATGTTCTGTGCGTCGTAGGTACCGTAGTAGTCACCGACTCCGGCGTGATCACGGCCGACGATGAAGTGGCTGACACCGTAATTCTGACGAACAAGGGCGTGGATCACGGCTTCACGGGGNCCTGCGTACCGCATGGCGGCAGGCATCACCGAGAGAATCGTTCGTTCTTCGACGAAATAATGCTCGATGATGGTGTTGTAGCACTCCATTCGCACATCGGCGGGAATGTCACCAGGCTTGGTTTCACCGACGAGAGGGTGGATCAGAAGTCCATCACAGATCTCGGTGGCGCACTTGCAGAGATATTCATGNGCACGGTGAATGGGGTTGCGGGTCTGGAATGCCGCAATCGTGTTCCAGCCACGAGCGCTGAAGGCTTCACGGGTCTGTGCAGGACGAAGTCTGTGCTCGGTGAACTGCTCACCGGGTTCGTGTTCGGGAAGGACGGTCAGGACGTGGATGGGACCACCGACGAGCCAGTCACCTTCAGCCATGACAGCGGCGGCACCGGGGTGCGCTTCGTCTTCAGTTCGGAAGACATTGGGAATTTCAAGTGCCTTGTCATGGGCGTAGAGTTCTTCGACGTCAATGACGGCGAGCAAGGTTCCATCAGGGTGATGGAGAGCTGCCTGTGAGCCTTCGCTCAAGGTTGCCTTGACATCATCTTCAACTGCCAGCGTGATGGGAATGGGCCAGACCGTTCCATCGGCAAGTCGCATGTCGCGACAGATGCCCTCGAAGTCAGCCTTGCCAACAAAGCCGGTGAGGGGGCTGAATGCACCGATTGCAATCATTTCAAGGTCGCACGCCTGCTTGAAGCTGAGTGTGATCTTTGGNAGTGCTGCAGCCTTTTCGAGGAGAGCGGTTCGGTCGCCCTCGGANACGAATCTATCGACGAGTGAGCCACCGTGGGGTGTAACTAGAGTTCCGCTTGACATGCTTGAAGTCCCATGAATTGGGGGTTAAAAAGAGTCTTGATGTACAGAAGGACCAATCTAGCTACTCCCAAATGGGCATTCAACCCATGGGACGACCAACTTCAAGATTGGGTCTTAAACCCTGATTAGGTGGGGGTTATACGGACTTATTCGAGCAGATAAACGGCGAATGCTCGAAAGTCAGATCGCGAAAGGGAAAAAGATCGGGATCATCACGACGGCACAAATGGTCACGATGACCAGAAGTGGCAAGCCAAGCCGCATGAAATCGGTGAAGCGATACCCACCAGGTCCATAGACCATCAGATTCGTCTGGTAGGCGATGGGGGTGAGGAAGTTGCACCCCGCACCCGCCATCAGGCCGAATACGAAGGGATAGGGACTGAGTTCAAGCAATTGAGCGACCGGCATCACGATCGAGAACATGATCGTGGCCGAACCGTAATTCGTGATGAATTGGGCGAGAATGGCGGTCATGAGAATCGTCAGGAGCAATGCCATGTGTGGAGAATTGCCAAACACACCCACCATGGTCTGGAAGTGTTCTGCGATCACACCGGAAAGGCCTGAGGCGGAGACCGCTTCGCCCAATCCCATGGCACCGCCGATCGTGAGAAACACCTGCCAGTTGATTGCATTCCGTGCAAGGCTTCCAGGTATGCATCGGGTACCCACCATGAGTATCGCGCAGAGCCAGACCGCGACGACCTTGTCGGTCCACCCCGTCACGAGCAAGGTGATCATTCCAAGAAGAAGAATGATGGAGATCAGTGATCGGTTGTGTCTGACGGGGCGTGCGCCCATCACGTCGGAGACGAGGTAGAAATCCTTGTTGTCCTGGTTTCTTTGGGAAAAACCATGTGAGGTGTCGAGAAGCAGGGTGTCACCCGGACGCAGTTTCAGATTACCGATCTTGCCGATGACTTGTTCACCACTCCGAAAGACNCCGATGATNGCNGCACGGTAGGTGTTTCTGAAATCACANTGCTTGACGGTCATTCCGATGAACGGNGCTTCATCAGACACCACNGCNTCGACNAGAAGACTGGTCGAACGNGGCAANCCNGAATCACCNTCCGCTGGNATCAANCCGCGNATACGGGTCAGATCGACCACNGAATCAAGGATTCCNGTGAAGAGCAGGCGGTCGTCCTGTTCCAGAATCTGATCAGGACCCACGGCATGAAGCTCGGAGGAATTCCGGTGAATCCCAAAGAGGTACAGGCCGGGAAGTGCTCTCAAACCAGCCTCTTCAATCGATCGACCGATCATGGGAGACCCGGCAGGGACCGTCATGGCGACTTCATACTTCCGTGAATCCTTGGAATCGGTCTTGATGTTGACCCTGTTGGGAATCAACCAGCGACTCGCGAACACGACGAAGAGGGTTCCGATGATCATGGCAGGAAGACCGGATGCGGCCACACCCCAGAACTCAGCCTGACTGGAAAGTCGGTCTCCACCCTGATCATAAAACCAGCCCGAAGCGGAGCTGGTCGACCAGGTCATGAAGAGACCCAGGACGACCAGATTCGAAGCGGTCCCGATCTGACTGAGTTGACCACCGAGGATCGCTGAGAACGAAAGCGGCATGTAGAGCTTCGATGGGCTGAAGCCGATGCGTTTGCTCCAGTCTGAAACGATCGGAAGATACATCGCAACGATGGCGGTGGTGTTCATGAAACCACTCAGAACACTGACGGGAACCATCATCCTGAACTGGGCCATGCGAAGGGAATTCGGAGAACCAAGCAGTAACTTGGCGACTCGATCGATGGCTCCCGTTTCTCGAAGTCCCGCAGCGACCACGAAGAGTCCACCAATCATCAGTGGTCCGGGAGAGACGAATCCCTTGAAAGCGGTCGCGGTATCGAGCACCCCGAAAAGCAGGAGAAGTATGAGAGACCCGATGACGGCGACATCCGTGTTCACCCGGGTGCTCATCAAGAAGCACACGAGAACCACAAGGACACCAACTGTAAACCACATCTCGATGGTCATTGGACGGTCTTTCAGTTCCAGGTGGCTAGAAGGTCAACTCAGTCCGATTTCGGCGATTCGGTCGATGATTCGTTGGTGTGCACCAGGAACTGAGCAGATGACACCTCTGTTCCGTTCCAGACCACACCCATGAGAAAAGTCGAGTTCGTTTCCGTGGATGTCGGAGACGATGGCCCCGGATTCTGTGGCGACGAGAGCACCGGCGGCGTGATCCCAGATTCTTTCGATGTATCCAGGTCGGGTGGGCAGGCGGAGGTACGCGTCCGCCGCTCCGGAAGCGACTACTGCATATTTGGTCTGACTGTCGAGTCGCACCGCTTCGTGTCCGGAGAAGATCTCAACGATGCTCGCACTTGCGTCATGGGAACTGTGAGCCGATTCAACGGATTCACAGGTTCGCAGGATTGAATCCGCATTCCATTCAGCGACCTGGAGTTGCGTCACCTCATCAGGTCGATCGACCGACCATCCCTGTGCGCCGGCTCCACGAATCGCCAGACAGATCGATCCGGGGGGGCGGACGGTGGCACCACTGGGATCAGAGTGCAATCCCCAGTGAGAAAGGCCGAGGACACCCATTTCGACGACGCCATCGTTGATCAGTGCCAGTGCAAGGGCGAATTGTCCACCACGGAGGAAGCCTTTGGTCCCATCGATGGGGTCAAGCGTCCAGAAAGGTCCGCTGGGACCACCTTCATGGTTGCCTGAATCGATGGCCTCCAGAATGTCATCGGCTTGAGCTTCGGGAATGGCGGTGCGGACCGCTGCCAGAACTTCCTGGAGAAGAAAATCATCCGTTCGCAGACGAGCGGCATCCTCTTCTCCGACCATATCGACGATGGGGCAGTCGCGAAGTCTGAGACCGACGATGGCCTGGACTGCGAAATCCGCCACGGTGACGGGGCTCTTGTCGTCCTTCGAGATGGATGCCACGGAAGCGAGGTCGCGAGCGAGTTTCTCAGCGACTGCACTTGCTTCCGTGATCATGGAGCAGGCTGACTCGGAAAGGGATTTGAGCTCATCATTCAACATGTCTAACCAATCAAAGGGGGGTGGGGTGCCGATCGGACCGGGATCCGGTTGAAGCAGTGAACTTCTCGTGCCGTGACCCAAAAAGATGGGACAAGCAGTGCATCGACCAGAAAGGGAGTGTCAATCCATTGATTTCGAATGGTCTCACACAATATCCAAACTCGGTGACGAATAATCAGGAATGGGTGGGATGAGCGAAAGTGGTTCCAGAAAGATCTCGTCGGGTTGGGAAGAAGAGTCCGGTAAACCAACCGACGGTGAAACAGGTCATGGTGCCTATTCCCGCATACAGCAGTGCATTCAGTTCGGTCGTGTTCTTCACAAAGAGGAGAACGACGACACTCGCAAGCACGCCACAGAACGCAGCAGTCGTTCCTGGTTTTCGTGTGAATATGCCCAGAACGAACAGTCCACAGAGACCACTTGCNAACAANCCGACGATCTCNAGCCANTGATCGAAGATGCTTTCAGCTGGATAGATCGCAAGCAACAAGGCCGCNCCNGTTCCGATNATNCCAAGNACGACCGTCNTNCCNCGTGCGAGAAGNAGTTCCTGNGANGANGAAAGGGATNGNGAACGAACAGGCATGAGACGACGATGNAAATCATTGATCAANGCTGTNGCNGATGAGTTCATGCTTGAATCAAGGCTCGACATCGCGGCNGCGAAGANNCCNGCNACCACGAGNCCNGANAGNCCGGNNGGAATTTCATTCACNAGAAACCANGGAAGNATCTGATCNGTCTTGGCGAGTGGAGCNAGNCTNTCNGGATTGGCGTCNTAGAAACCGAACANCGCGGTTCCAAGTCCGAAGAANAGGATNGAGGCNGGNANNGCGACGATNCCACCNAGCCAGATGGCCTTGCGNGCNGACCCTTCATCCTTGGTGGTGAGNTAACGNTGAACCACGGATTGATCNGAGGCNTAGGGAATCANGTTGATGAANATTCCCCCGAGAATCACGACNGGNAGTGATGCGCGGGTGAANTCCCANTCNAGGTCGGCGAGACGAAGNCTGTCNGCATCACGTGCTCGNTCATACANCTCNCCNGCNCCNCCTTCGACNCCNCCGATGCAGGCCGTGATGACGAGCAGAGCNCCACCAAGAAGAACGACNGCCTGCAGGACNTCCGACCAGATCACCGCTTCNATTCCACCAAGAACCGTNTAGAAGATGCACAANACCCCCATGAGAAGAATGCACGCATGNACATCGATNCCNGTGACNGCGGANAGAGCGATCGCCGGGAGATAGATGACGATCGCCATTCGNCCGAATTGNAAGAGGAGATANTGNGCNCTTCCGAANAGACGNACGGCGAGTGAAAANCGACGTTCCAGATACTCGTAGGCNGTGACCACTTTCANACGTCTGAANAANGGNAGGAAGAGCCAGGCGACCACGGGGGCCATCGCGAAGATTCCAAGGCTCTGAATGAAGAGGGTCCAATCGGATGAATAGCTCTTCGCAGGAATCGCCATGAACGTGATCGCACTGAGTTGGGTCGCGAAGATCGAGATGCCTGCNGCCCACCAGGGGATGCGTCCTCCACCGAAGAAGAAGTCGTCGGTACCGCTCTCTCCTCGTGCGAAGTGCACACCGAGTCCGACCATGATCGCGAGATACAGACCGAGAACGGACCAGTCGAGAAGAGTGAACCCGGGAACGACGTAGGATTTCGTCGCGGAAAGGACCTTCGAACTTCGCAGGCGCGGTCTGATCTCTCCACCTGGCATCAAGAACCGGTCGCCAAAAGAGACCACGGTCACTGTGACCGGGACACTGTCCCCGGATCCTGGTCGCGTGGTCCATTCGTCGGTCAGGGTGTGATAGGCGAGTGTGTCTCGTGAAAAACCGGGGTGCTCTTCACGCAGAAGATCGATCCTGTCCACATTCGTTCCGTCATCACCTCCGAGCACGGCGAGATACGAAGCACCGATCGCGAGAGCGGGGGAGGGAGACGCGCAGGCAGCCCGGGGGAGAGGGCTCAAGGCGGACCACCGTTCCCCGGGGTCCGCGGCGGGATCGTAGCGCCATGCCTCTCGGAGATAATCACGCCGGAGACCGATCACACCCTCGTCCCCTGATGTCGTCTGCGTCAGGTGACATCCACCGAAGATGTACAGAGCGCCCCCGTGTGATCCGGCGGTCGCGAGAATGCGTCCGTCTCCTCCTGGAATCGGATCATGTTCGATCCAACCGGAGTCGAGGGCGTCGGTCGGAAGTGAGAACAGCGTGTCGGAGGCTGGAGTGGACGGGTCGACCTGGCCTCCTTGAAGATAGATCGCACCATCGATGACCGTTCCCGACGCGTAGGCGAGTCTTCGGGGAAGCGGTTCAAGTGGCGTCAGTCGAAGCACTCCTTCGACCGACTCGAGAAGAAGCACCTGATCNAGATGTCCATCAGGATCGGTACCACCCATCCAGAGACCCGAACCCCCGGGGAGGGACACCGAAACCCCGTAGGCGCATGGGCGAGGGAGAGAGATCTCGGATTCGCGCCAGGAAGGCGCCTGCGAGGATGGATCAAGTGTCAGAATTCGTGTGGACCACGATTTTTTGGAATTCCAATCAGGACCGTCGAAGTAGGTTCCACCTCCCACGACCAACAGGTCACCCACTTTGGAGGCAAAGGCGCCCCCGATGCCGTGATCTGGAAGTTCAGGGAGAGATTTCCACTCGAAAAGGGGCGCCTGGTCGACGGAAGCGGCTTGAGTGTGGACTGTTGTTTGAAACAGGGCCAGAGCTATCGAAACCAATCGGAGGATTCTCATGATCGCCATTGTGACATATTGCACTGAACAGGTCGTTCTGATAATTTTCCGACGTCGCGGGATGTTTTCGCGATGAATCTCCTGTGGGAAGGAACGCGGTGTGAATCCGCGACGAACGCGTCACCGTGATCGCACCTGGAAGGTGCGAAAGTCGGGTCAACCTGCAGATGATTCTGTTTCAAGCCACTCCCGCGGTCGGGGTGGATGTACTTGTTGGAAAAGGGAAAAAATGAATAAAGTTTTTGCTGTCGCCTGCATTGCAGGCGCAATGTCTTTCACCGTATCGCATGCGGATCTCGTTGAGACATTCGAAATTGGAGCGGGGGATTCGACCAGCTCGTTCCTGTTTCAGTTCACGAATGGAAATCAGTATCTGTACGAGGTGAGTTACGACGAACCGATGACCGGACAATCCGCGGTCGAGTTCATGATGGCTGAACAACCGGAGTACTTCATCGCAGACATCATCAGCTACAGCTTCGGTGATGCGCTCAACGGTCTCATGATTGGTGATGATTCGGACGANGGATTCGGCACTCCACCGGACTATCTCGACTACTGGCACTACTGGACGAAGGAAGATGGACTTGATTCGTGGGAGTCATCTTTCGTGGGATTCGGAGATCGAACGATCAGCGACGGATCCTGGGATGGNTGGGTGTTCAATTCAAATGACGCACCCATTCCCGCAGGCGCGAGCTTTATCACACTTTCATGCATGGCTGCGGTGAGAAGACGAAGGCGCTGAACACGATCCTCGTGGTCAAACCAGAGACAAATCGCAGGCATCCGGTTGGAGCAACCGGATGCCTGCGTATACTTGAGGGGTGCCTGATCATGATTCGAACATCATCTTCTTCGATGGAGACTGCGCCATGTGCAGTCGGTTCGTCCGATTCTGTCTCAAACGAGACACCGACAGACTCTTTCACTATGCACCGATCGGTGGCAGCACCTGGAAAGAGTCCTTTGATGATGGGTCGAAGACCGACAGGCAGACCATCCATCTTCTGGCCGGAAGCGATCACATGATCAGAACCACGGCGATCATCGGCATCCTGAGGGGTCTGGGTGGCCCATGGAAACTGCTTGCAAACACCATGTGGCTGGTGCCCCGTCCGATTCGAAATCTGGGGTACCGGTTCATTGCCTGGAACAGGCAGCGTGTCTCGAAGATCACGGGACACTGTGTCATTCCCGATTCGGATGAGCGTTCATGCATCCTTCCATGATGATGAGGGTGAGTCGGTTCGTTCTTGTCTTCATGAGTCTGGTGCTCATCGCGTCATGCACGACCCCGCTTCCAAGGCTGGATGACTACTCTGAATTCGCGTCCACGGGCGGTGCCCGTCAACACCAAAAGAGCGCCTGGAAGATCGCCCCGGATGGTGATCTTCAGGAGACGTTGGCATTGCTGCTCGACGATCCTGATCCTGATGTACGAAAGCGAGCACAGGAAGTCTTGCGAATGCTTGATCTTCTCGCGCAAGAACGTCTGTCCAGACTTTCTGAAATCATTGAAGAAGAGTCCGATGAATTGAGTCGGGCATCGGCATTGGCAATGGGGGGTGATGAAGAGGACCGATTTCCGCTGGGAATCGACCCGATGACTCTGAGATCACGTTTCGTTGAGGACGCACTGAAGGCTGAGCAATCCGGTGATTTCGCGAAGGCCAACAGATTTGCAAAGGCNGCCATGTCGATGGAATGGATCGTCGATGATGATGTGATGATGCAACAGACGATCGAACGTCCCATGACGATCGCGGCTCGAAACGAAGATCGAATGAAGAACATCAGAATGGTCGATCCTGCCATCGCATCAAGGATGACCGATCCCCAGGGGACGCAGGAACGAATGGAGGGGATCGTTTCGGAAGGAAACGATCCCGTGACGGTCGAGGAGTCCGATCGAAAACGGATCTTGAACACCACGAGAGCGATCAAGTACTTCAAGGAATACCATGTCGACGAAATCGATCGGAAAGACATTCATCAATCGGGGTTCGATGAACTGATTCTGATCAGCCGCTCGTTGGCCGAACAGGGGCATCCCATACCCGTGGCGTTTCTGGATTTTCTGGACAAGGGGCGAGATGAAATCGGGGACAAGACGACGCTCGGCCTTCTGATTGAAATTGATTCCGCTCAGACCGAACTCGCGAATGGAACATTGCCGGATTCATTCTCGATGCGGGTCTTCGGAGATGGGGCCGCTGGTGCGCTCGACAAGCAGACCTCCGTCATCTGGCCGAGGGAATTCGAGCAGTACATGAAATCCAGTGGGCGTGGATACCGCGGGATCGGTGTCCAGATCAAGGAGGATTTCGAAGGCGGCATCGTGCTGAAACCCACCAATGGTGGTCCGGCCAAGAGATCCGGAGTTCGGGATGGTGACATTCTTCTCGAAGTGGATGGAAGACACATCGATGAGGTCGGAGCGCGCGGTCTCGCGAAAGTCGTCGATCAGGAGGGGCGTGAACAGATCGATCTTCTGGTCGGACACCAGGATGGCACGACGGAATCCATCACGGTACGACTGGGTCCGGTCGCGACTCTGAACGTGACGGGTTGGCGACAGGAAGGTCTTGATGAAGACGGTCTGCCCACCTGGTGGTGGTTGGCGGATGACGTGAAACGCATCGGGTACCTGAGACTGGCACGATTCGCAGCCGGTGGTGAACGTGATGTGCGAAGAGCGCTTCAAGAGGCACAGAGACAAGCGCAGATCTGTGGTGGTCGTTTGGAAGGACTCGTGCTGGATCTTCGATCGAATCCGGGTGGACAGGTCGTGGTGGCGGAAGAGGTCATCAATCTCTTCATGGGACAGGGTCCGATCTTTCGATCGATCGGTCGCGATGGACACATGGAGACCCGGTACGCGGATGCAACCCACTCAGAACTCGAAGGTCTTCCATTGGTCGTTCTGGTGAATGAACTCTCGGCAAGCGCGTCCGAGGTCGTTTCCGGGATTCTCAAAATGAATGACAAGGCGATCATTCTCGGTGAACGAACATTTGGAAAAGGATCCATCCAGGGCCTGGTCCCGGCAGCCTCGGAAAATTGCCTGGTTCGGGTCACGGTCGGTTGGTATCAGATTCCGAATGAAAAACGGTCGGACGATGAGTGGACCTTCGTCGACCGAGACACCTCACCTGAAGACTGGGGTGTCGAACCCGACATCAGAATCTCGACATCCGTCGAACAGACCGAACGAATCATCAACGACAGATCGATGTGGCACTCGGGAGAGGGCATGGATCTTCAGAGTGAAGTCGATGAGATGTTCGAGATAATCGACCCCGCGACCGAACTGGCGCTGGCCTTGCTCGGATCCAGAATCAACGACACCGTTCGTTGATGAAACCACGATTGAAATGCGTCAGCGAATCAGATCGTCCGCACGAAGCGGTCCCTGTCTGTCACGAGTCGCATCACGAACCTCCGACACCATGGCGGGCGTGATCGGAGGTGATTGATTTCCCCACGCATGACGAACATAGGTCAGAACCGCGGCGATGTCCTCATCGGAACCAAGGGACACCGGTGGCATCGACTGCTGGTAACGCAGTCCACGAACGGTGATCGGTCCCTCCAGTCCATGAAGAACGATCGCGATCAGACGTGAAGGATCNCCACGGACGTATTCACTNTCAGTCAGAGGTGGATAGACCGGATACAGACCACGGCCATCACCCTGATGACATGAAAGACAGTTCACGTACAAACGTCGTCCTCGGGCGAGAACGGAATTCGGATCATTGAAGTCCACCACCTTCTGGGTCGCTTCATCGAGGTAACCACTTCGTTGGGGCCAGGTGAGATGATCATCCACCGATCTCGCGCGAATCACGGTGGGGGATGATGGCTCCGAAAGGAGTTCAGGCCAACCGGGTGGAGGACGTGTGATCGTGATCTTTCGNGGTGAATCGGAACCAAGCGACATTCGAAAGGCGAAACGATCGATCACGAGACGCCGCTGCCACGCCCGATCGTCGGTGGACGTCGCGGCGAAGGCGAGCAGGTCAGCCGTCGAATCGGGATTCTGACTGCGAAGGACCTGGTCCACGGCATCCTGAAGCAGGGCACGATTCGTCGGTGTGCGTTCAAGGACCATGGCACCACTGGAGATGTGATCGAGGAGTTCGATCTGACGGCCACCAAGTGACGATCNGATCGCGGAACGCATCGTGGGTGAGTTGGGATCGNTGAAAAACGCTCTCGCNAGAAGGTCGAGAACTCCNGGNGNGTNNGTCGCNGCCACGGACAANATCGCNTGAACACGAACGTCGTGTTCAGGNTCNTCGAGGGATTCNCGACAGAGNGCCANCAGTGAAACANCATCAAGCACGGATTCCGAGATACGAAGAGCCGCNCGACGCATCATCGGATCAGGATCGGANGATGCNGACCGGATGTCANCNTGATCNGCGANACCAAGTGCATGCAGNGTCCAGAGACCACGAATCCGATTCTCGACCTCGNTCGATTCCCGGATNTTCGTTCGAATGCCGGGTGCNGAGGTGATCGAACNTCTNTCGACCAGCAGNCGTTGAGCCGTNTCCCGGTTGGTTCCATTCCGATCGAACAGATGATCGANCAGNTCCTCATCNNCGAGNATTCNCAGGTTGGNGATCGTTCGNGCCGGTNTTCCCTCGGGAACGACTCGCCATATCCTTCCNAGGGCGGCGGGTTTCTCAAGNCCNCGTGCCTCGACCTGGCGNCGNAGAAAACTCGTCATGTAGATNCGATGNTGAATGATNCCCCGATACATGTCGCANATGTAGAGCGCCCCATCNGGTCCGGTCATGGTCTGGACCGGTCGGAATCTCTCGTCACTGGAGGTGAGGAATTCAATCGGATCATCGACTGGTTCCGCCTTGAGCCTGCCGTCGTTCGCAGGTGTGATCTTGAATCTCTTGACGAGGTTTCCGGCGACTTCACAGACGAAGATGTCTCCACGAACGTCGTCTCCCAGAAGGTCGTCCCGATAGACACCGGGACCACACGCGCCGGTGAAACTGGCGAGACGTCCGGTGTCATCGAGCACATTGTCCTGATATCCACGATTGACACCGGGGGGGCGCATCACCGGGCGAACCCTTCTGCTCGTGGCGACCGCCACCCCGACGCCATGAAAACCATCCTGATGTTCATTGCGAACCGCGTACTGCTTGGGAAAGAGATCGACGAGCAGGGGTTCTGAATTCGGTGAGTACCAGCAACGACCCAGGTCATCGATCGCGACGCCCCACTGTCCGTGTGGTCGGACCTTCTGTATCTCGACGGAACGTGCCTCATCTATCAGACGGCGCATTTCGCGGATCGCTGGATCAAGCCCACGAAAGATCGCTTCACCAATCAGAAAGTGCCCAATGTTAAGCTCCATAGCCTCTGGAAAAGCAGCGACCGGGCCGACGGTATCATAGGTCAGCCCGTGACCCACATGAACCTCGAGGCCCAGAGAGTGTGCGAATGTGCTCATCTCTCTCAATGCGTCCAGTTCGCGATCGCGGTCTTCAAAACGGCCCT
>NYVB01000164.1 GCA_002684315.1 Planctomycetaceae bacterium
AGGGCCTTCTTGCAATCCATCATGCCCAAACCGGTCTTCTGGCGCAGGGCCATCACATCCTTGGCGCTGATATTGGCGGTCGACATCGTGTTCATCGTCCTTCGACTGGGAAAAAATACGGGGGGGTGAGTTCAACGCCCGGGCGTCCGTGCATCGGAGCGCCCAGGGGTTGGTGACAATTCAGGGAAGGCCGGGCCATCTTCGGCCCGGCACGGATCAGCTGTCGGTCGTGGCGGGAACTTCCGCACCGGGAGCTTCGGGTGTCGCATCGGTCGGAGCTGGTGCCTCGGAGGCCGCTGCTGGAGCGGCTTCGGGTGTGGCTGCGGGCTCTTCCTTTGCCCGGAACTGAGAGCGACTCGAACGGCGTCGCTGTGACTGTCCGTCCTTCTGATCGCCTTCATCGGCACCTTCGTTCTGAGTGGCTTTCATCTTCTTTCCATCTTCGAACGCCGCGACCATCTCACGCACGAAGATCGCGATGGAACGCATCGAGTCGTCGTTTCCGGGAACCGGAATGTCGACGAGATCGGGATCGCCATCGGTGTCGATCAGACAGATGGTGGGGATGCCGAGGTTGCGTGCTTCTCGAAGCGCGTTGGACTCGCGGTTCACGTCGACCGCGATGACCGCTGCAGGCAGCTTGGTCATGTCGCGGATGCCGTTCAGGTTGCGGTAGATCTTGCGCATTTCGCGCATGAGCTGCGATTCCATCTTCTTCGAATAGGTCTTGATTTCGCCGCTTTCCACGAGTGCTTCGAGTTCGATGAGTCGCTTGAGGCGTTCACGAATGGTTCGGAAGTTCGTCAGCGTTCCGCCGAGCCAGCGTTCAGTGACGTAGGGAAGCTTCGCTTCGGTGGCTTGTTCTTCGATGGTGGAGCGTGCCTGTCGCTTGGTGCCGACGAACACGACCTCCTTGCCGTCCGCGGCGACTCGACTCACGAACTTCTTCGCGAGGAGCAGGCCCTTGACGGTTTCCTTGATGTCGAGAATGTGGATGCCGCCGCGAACCCCGTGGATGTAGGGGCTCATCTTCGGGTTCCAGTTGCTGCGGCGCTGGCCGAAATGGATGCCGGCTTCGATCAGTTCTTTGACGAGTGACATGAGTTCACTTCCTGTGTGTGATTCAGCGACACCGGTGACCTGCGTGCGGAGCCTCGTCGAGGCGCGAGCCACCCTGAAGGGCGCTTCTTGCTGGAAGGCGTGCCACCAAAGACGTCGAGTCTCCAGTGATGTCCTTCCGGGCGTTCGAGGGAACATCCCTCGAGCGATGGAAAACCGAATCGACCGCATGCGATCCGGCAGGATTCTCGAAAGCACTTCGTTTCGAGCGAAGCGAAGAGGATATCCGAAACCGGCACGGCTCACCACCACCAATTCGACCCGGGCTGACTAGAATGACTGTTCTTTGGTCCCGAGTTACCACTCTTCCAGCTTTCAATCGATTGGATCTCACGATGTTGGGCAAGGTTTTCAAGGCATATGACGTCCGGGGCAAGGTTCCCAAGCCACTCAATGAGCGGATTGCCTGGAAAATCGGGCACGGAACCGCCGATTTTCTTCTCGAAGAGGGGGTTGTTACCGGACGTACCGATCCGATGTCCCAGACCATCGTCGTGGGGCGAGATGCGAGAGACTCCTCGCCGGGACTTTCAGAAGCCTTGTGCCAGGGGATGCGTGATCGTGGGGCGTCCGTCATCGACATCGGTCTGGTCGATACCCCGATGGTGAACTTCGCCGTCAACTACCTCGACTGCGGGGGGGGCGTGCAGGTCACCGCGAGTCACAACCCCGTGGGATACAACGGGTTCAAGTTTTCGAGAATCAAAGGGCGTCCCATCGGATCCGGAACCGGGCTCGAATCGATTCGTGATCGATCCGCCGTCGCCGATCCGGTTCGAGTGGTTCCCGCCAATGGCTTTCTCGAGCAACGTGATCTCTGGGAACCCTACGCCGCACGAATTCTCGATCGTCTCAACCAGGATGCTCCCGCCGGATTGATGGCGGTCCGCGGCCGTCCGCTGCGAGTGGTCGTCGATGCCTCGAACGGGGTTGCCGGGGAAATGGTCTCCCGACTCTTCAGCAACGTCGAGGGTCTCGAGTTGATCGAGTTGAATTTCGACCACTCCATCGGTTTCAAGCATGATCCGAATCCTCTGGTCGAATCGAATCTCGATGAACTCCGTGAGGTCGTGCGCGCCGAAGGCGCCGATGCGGGTGTCTGTTTCGATGGCGATGCCGATCGCTGCGTCGTGGTCGATGAGGACGGGCGGACCATCGGGGGTGACCTGCTGACCGTCTGGCTCGCCGAATCGATTCTTGGTGAGAAACCCGAGGGCAAGGCCGTCGTCTACGACCTGCGTTCCAGCCGCATCGTCTCCGAGCGGATCGAGGCGCTTGGTGCCCGACCCATTCCATGTCGTGTCGGTCATGTCTTCATGAAGGACTCACTCGCCACCACGCATGCGGTCTTCGGTGGGGAGTTGTCCGGTCACTTCTACTTTCAGGACATGTTCAACGCCGACAGTGGCGCGCGCGCCTTCGTGTCCGTCCTGGCGGGGCTTGCCGCGAGCAAGCGACCTCTTTCCGAGATGGTCGAACCGTTTCGCAAGTACGCACAGTCGGGTGAGATCAATTTCGAGTGCGAGGACATCGAAGAGACCTTGGAGGCCTTGAAGGCGACCTATCCCGATGCCGACATGTTGGAGATGGATGGCCTGTCCCTCGATACCGGCCGATGGTGGGCCAACATCCGGGCCAGCAACACCGAGCCTCTGCTTCGCCTGAACGTCGAGACGTTCAGTCCCGACGAACTCGAGATCGCGCTCAAGGAACTCGGTCCATTGCTGGGCCGCCGCGTCGCGCACTGAGTCGTTGACGTCGTCACTCGCCGGGGATGTAGGAGATCACTCCGTCGAACGGACTGCTGGCGCTGGCGTATCGCCTGACACCGATTCGACCGCTTCGATAGCCGTGGTATCCGGCCTCGAGCGCGAGTTTCATCGCACGCCCCATCCGCACCGGATCCTTCGCATGAGCGATGCCGGTGTTCAAGAGGACGCCATCGGCACCGAGTTCCATGGCGAGGGTGACATCGCTTGGCGTGCCCACGCCCGCGTCCACGATCACCGGGTAGTCGGGGTCACCACCCGCGGCCGGATCCTTGAGGAGTTCGAGAAGCAATGAGATCGCGTGGGGATTGTTGATGCCACGGCCCGAACCGATGGGGCTTCCTGCGGGCATGACACTGGCCGCACCGGCATCTCTCAGCGCGACGGCGAGTCTCGGATCATCCGAGGCGTAGCAGAGAACCTGGAATCCATCGGCGACCAGTTCACGACAGGCTTCGAGGGTGCCGACCGGATCCGGCAGAAGCGTCCGCTTGTCACCAAGCACTTCCAGCTTCACCCAGTGCTTCCCGGGGTTGTCGATCTGCTCGAGCAATTCCCGTCCGAGTCGGGAGACGCGAACGGCATCCTCCGCGGTGAAGCACCCTGCGGTGTTCGGAAGAATGGTGATGCGGTCGGTGTCGATGAATTCAAGCAGCGAGCGTCCGTCCGAGTCGACCAGTCGTTCTCGTCTCACCGCGACGGTGACACAGTCCGCACCACTGGCGTCGATGGCCGATTGCATCGTCTCGTAATCGGCGTATTTCCCCGTTCCCACCACCAGTCTGCTGGAGAGGGTCTGGCCGCCGATCGTGAGCGGTGAAGTCGAGTTCTGAGTGCTGGCATCGGTCATTGAGGGGCTCCGGGGGATCATCCGCCACCGACGAGGGTGACGATCTCTATCTGATCACCATCGACGAGCTCGGTTCGTGCATGATCTGCTCGGGGAACCACCGTTCGGTTCCGCTCGATCGCACAGGGTTTTTCTGAGAATCCCAGCTTTTCGACGAGGTCCGCGACCGTTCGTTCGTCGTGGATGGAATGTTCTTCGCCGTTGATCATGATCTTCATCTCGTCATTCTAAGCCTCCGAAGATGCTTCGTGACGTTTTCCCCTCTATCCTTTGCACAATGACGATCATTCGTTCAATCCAAGCCATCCTGCCTGTCCTGGTGTCCCTCTCGCTGCTCTCAGGCTGCGCCGACCCCGACTACGACACCTCCACGCCCCAGGCGGCCATGGACTCGATGCAGGCCATGGTCGAGGATGGCCGGCCCGACCTGCTTCCGACTCTGTTGTATCTCGAGCCCCGCGACATCCGCTTCGATGACGGCGTGACCGAGGAAAGCGCGATCGAAGAGGTTCGTGGCAAACTGTCCGACATGCTGGCCCAGCTCTGGCGAGTCACCCTCAAGCTTCGTGACGAGTTTCCCGACGACGTCGACGGAGAGTTCGAGGAGGTTCGCATCCGTTTCGGTGGTGACGGATTCGGAGACTGGTTCGGCCGGATCCTCGCCGATCCCTTCGGAGTGCTTCGTGAACAGAAGGAACGTGTCGTGGTCGAGGACATGTACGACGGCACCGCCGCGGTGCTCGTCGACGATGAACCGCTCTTCGGTGGTCTGGTCTCGATGATCGAGACCGGTGACGGCTGGCAGATCGCGATTCCAGTGCAATACGCCCAGACCAGCGAGTACTGGCCGCAGACCCGCTACGAGTGGTCGGTGATCGCCTCCATGCTGCTCGCCGTGGAGAATTCGCTCACCGATTTCGAACGCGAGATCGACCGTGGCGGATTTCGAAATCTCGCGCATGCGAGCGAACGGGCCGGCAGACTTCTGGGTGAATCCGTCGTCGTCCAATCGGTGATCTACGCCATGATGAAACGTGATGATGATTCCGAGGAGTGAGCTGTTGTGTCGAAGCCTGCAGATCCTCCTGGTGACTCTGCTTTCAGCGTGTCAGAACCGAACCCTTCCGGAGTCCTCCGGCGGCCCCGGCTCGAATTCGATCGTCGGCATCGAACGTGTCCATGAGGTGACCGACCGACTGCTCACCGGGTCGTCACCGGATGAAGCCGGCTACCGCGAACTTCAGGGCATGGGTGTCGAGATCGTCCTCAGCGTGGATGGTCCGATGCCACCGGTCGAACTGATACGTGAACTCGGCATGCGTTGCGTCCATCTTCCGATCGGATACGACGGCGTGCCGGCCGAGGTGATTCGCTCGCTGGTCCGTCTGGCCAACGAGGCCCCCGAAAGCAAGGTCTACGTGCACTGTCATCAGGGAAGACATCGTGGCCCCACCGTGGCTGCGATGCTCCTTCGTCTTCGCGAGCAGGGTTCGGTCGAGGAGGGCATCGCGGTCCTCTCCGACTGTGGAACCGCTCCCGGCTACACCGGACTCTGGAGATCCGTCGAGGCGTTCGAGATTCCGGAAGGCCTCTGCGCCGATGCGTCCCTGCCCGAATCGGTGGAACCGGCGTCACTCGTCCGGCAGATGGGCGTGATCCAGGACCTTCGTGATCGTCTCGATTCACCCTCGACCACACGAGTCGAGGATGACGTGACACTTCTGCTTCTGAAAGACGCGTTCGTGGAATTGGAACGACTCCACCAGCCCCTTTCCCCGAAGGCCGCCGGGCCGTGGGAACGCCAGCTCGTCGGGACCATCGACCTCATCGAGTCGCTTCGAGGCGGCGTCTCCTTCGGAGCACGTGAGCGTGCTTTGATCGACACCCGATGCGATGCCTGCCACGCCGCTTCGTGGAAGTGATCGACTGCCGAAACGGCAGGATGAAAACGCATGATTTTCACGCACATACGAAAACCCGGGACGTATCAGTGTTGTTCCCCGGGACTGGAGTCCAAACGGCCCGTGGACGGAAAGTGAGATCAACATCATGTTTCAACTCATCACCTCGAATTCCACCCGCGCCTCGATGCGGGACATGCTCAACACATTCACCGACGGCTTCGTCGGAACGACCTCCGAAGTCGCCATTCCCCTGGACATCTTGGAGACCTCCGAGGCGTACCTCGTGAAGGCCTCGGTCCCCGGTTTCACCAGAGATCAGCTCTCGATCGAACTCGAGAAGGGTGTCCTGACGATCAGCGCGATGATCGACGGCGCTCAGGTGGATCCGACGGAATGCAGCTGTGAGGAAGATGGTCAGCCACCAGACAGCTGCTGCGTCATTCGTAAGGAATGCGTCACGAGTTCGGCGACGAGAACCGTGAAGCTTCCCGCCAATGTGAACGAGGATGAAATCTCGGCCTCTCTTCTCAACGGCGTGCTCAGTCTCGTCGTGCCGAAGCCCGGTGATCAGACCCCCAGAAGACTGCCGATCGGCTGATCGGCCCGCCATGGCGGAGACATATGGAAAGGGACAACGAAACGCGCACCCTGGAGGGGGTGCGCGTTTTCATCGTGTGCCATGGTGGGTTCGATCCGGTCAGTTGACGAAGAAGAAGCTCACCAGGACGAACAACGGAATGAGGATCAGGCAGCTGTAGAACATGTATCCGAAGAAACTCGGCATCTTCACGCCTTCCTGCTCCGCGATCGCCTTGACCATGAAGTTGGGGCCGTTGCCGATGTAGGTGTTCGCGCCCATGAAGACCGCGCCCAGACTGATCGCCACCAGAAGATCCTGTCTGATGAACCCGCCACCGGTCAGCTCGAGAATGCCCTCGCCACCCGAGGTGGTGAGTGATTCCGCGGTCTGGAAGAACACCAGATAGGTGGGGGCGTTGTCCAGGAAACTGGAAAGAATGCCCGTCGCCCAGAAGTAGTGCCAGGGTTCGACCAGCCCGAGTTCCGCGCCTTTGAGCTTGAGCACTTCGAGCGGGACCTGCATGGTGATGAAGATGCCGATGAAGATGACCGCCACCTCGATGATCGCGAAGTAGTCGAAACGATTCGCTTCGCGGGCACCCCTCGGGGTGATCAGCAGACTCAGGCCGGCGAGGCCCAGCATCAGAAGTTCGCGCATGAAGAGAAACGGGTGGACCTCCATGCCGGGAATCGGCTTGGACGGATCGAGCAGCCCCACGCAGACCACCACGCCGCCGAGGAGGATGAAGTTCACCAGTCCCCGGATTCGCAGAGGTTCCTTGATCTTCTCATCCTGCTCGAGGTCCTTCTTCTCCTCGGTGCGGTGGGCGATGGTGTCCCAGATGTAGTAGATGGCCAGCAGCACCACCGACAGCGCGAACCATTCGATCGCGAGGTTGAACGTCCAGAGGAACGGAACGCCCTTGAGATAGCCGAGGAAGAGCGGCGGGTCGCCGATGGGCAGCAGCGAACCCCCGATGTTGCTCACCAGGAAGATGAAGAAGATCACGGTGTGGACCTTGTGCTTGCGTTCGGCATTCGTCTGCAGCAAGGGTCTGATCAGCAGCATGCTCGCGCCCGTGGTGCCGATGAAGCTTGCGATCGCCGTACCGATCAGCAGGAAGGTCGTGTTGGTGAGTGGAGTCGCCTTGAGGTCACCGCTCACGTTGATTCCGCCACTGATCACGTAGAGCGAGAAGAGCAGCACGATGAAGGGAACGTATTCGCCCGGGATCGCATGACTCATCGCCGCGAACGCCGCCGCGGGACTCACGAAGATCGCGTAGTACGCCAGGGTCAGCCCGGCGAGGACGAGACCCGTGCAAAGCTTGTGTCGGTTGATGTGCCACCAGTGTTCGGTGGCGGAAATGAGGGGCAGGACCGCGATCGACAGCAGCAGGAGGACGAACGGGATGGAACCCAGTTGCCAGAGATTGGGAAGTCGACCGTCCTCGGCTTCCACCTCCACGGCGGCGGCGGCGTCGAGGGGCTTATCGCTCTCATCGATGCTCAGCGCCTCGGCGTCGGTGGTCATGGTCGTGCCGTCGGCATGTCCATCGTGGTCGTGGTGGGCGGTGAACAGACCGATCACCGAAAAAATCACGACCAAAGTGCAGCCAATGGTGTTGAAAAGTCTGTAACGACCTGCAGTGGGGGCCACTTCTTGACTGTGTGACATGTCTATCCTTCTTGAGATTGATCAGCCTTCTCATCGAACCTTTGGCACCATACCTTCTGGGGGTTTGAGGCGGAAGGCTTCCTGCCCTACTGTCATGGAACGAAATGGATCTTCATGCTCAAGACTCTGACGTCCACACTGATCATCGCAACCACCTTTCCGCCATCCACCCCGATGGCCGAGGCCACGCTTCGGCAGGAACAGGTCCAACCGGCTTCAGACACACCCCCGGTACCTGCTCTGGGTGCGTTCGAACGGGAACTGAACGGAATCATGCTCGGCACTCAGGCGATGCTGCTTCCCGAGGGTGGTGGCACCGCCATCCTGCGTTCCGGTCGCTCGATCTCCGTGATCGACGCCCACTCCGAGGGAGAGGTTCCTCGGGAGCGTGAAGTCTTCGGTGCCTTCACGGCGGCTTGCGTGCTGCCTGATGGTGGGCTCGCCGCCTTCGACGAGGTCTCGGGTGACATCCGTGTCTGGGCGCCCGCACTCGATGGGCCGGTGCTTCGAGAGGTGGCTCGCATCACGCTCGATCGGTCCCGCCTCGAGCCGCTTGTGGATGTGGTCGACATGGCACCGTTTCAAGATGGCTATCTTCTGGTCGAGCGCGGCGCCCATCGTGTCAGGGCTCTGGATGCTCGCGGCGAGGAACGCTTCCGTTTCGGTCGGAAAGGTGGCGATGACGGAGCCTTTCAATTTCCCGGGTCGATCGCGATCGATGCCCAGGANCGCATCTACGTCGTGGATACCGACAACCACCGAGTTCAACGCTTCACGCCCGAAGGTGCTTTCTCCGCCACCTGGGGACGGCGAGGCGCGTTCCCCGGGCTGCTCACCTCACCGACCGGAATCGACGTGGTCGATGAGCGTATCTACGTGAGCGAGGCCCTCAACCATCGGATTTCGGTGTTCGATCTGGATGGCCGCTACCTCTATCAGTGGGGGATGCACGCGATGATTCCTCGTCAGGGTGAAGGGCGCATCCATTACCCGGCCTCCATCGACGTCGATGAGGATGGGATGCGGGCGGTCGTGGCGGAACCATTCGAGCGACGCATCCAGTACTTCCAGAGATTCCCGGGAGGACTCGAGGAAGCGCGTGCCGCACAGATGCCGAGCAAGCAGGACATCCGCAGCCACTTCGGCCCTTTCATTTCAGGTGAAGACGACCTTCTGGTCATGGGCGAGCCTGAAAGTGGATCGATCGCGGTCTTCGATGTCACGGGCGAGACCGGGGTGAACATCACGGTCTTCACCAACCACGGATCCGGCTGGGATGATCTCGGTCGGCTGGGAGCGCTCCATCTCGATGGCCCCGAGCAGATGGTCTACGTCAGCGATCTGGTGAATGACCGCCTCAGTTGCTGGCGACTTCAGCGTGATCGTGACATCTCGATTCGTTACGACCCGTTCATGGCCCGGCTGACCAGCGCGATCGATCTCTCAGTCACTCGGGACAAGCTCGCCCGGCTGGACCCGGACCGGACCTGGGTGGTTCCTCGCATCGTGGCGCTCGACCGTGCCCAGATCGATGGTGCGCCCTTGCTGGCGGCGGATGCCGCCAATCAGGTGGTCTTCGCCCTCGACGAGCGGCTTGATCCGATTTCAGTGGGGGTGTCGACCCGTGACCCATTCGAGTTCATGGTCGACGGCTCTCGTGTGGTCCTCATCGAACGAAGCGGCGAAGCAAGCATGTTCCGTCCTCTCTCGCCCGATGGTTCCGATCTCGGAGAGGAGANCGAGCTTGGTGGGATCCTGATGGCCTCGAGCGGCACCCCGGGTGGTGCCATGCTTCTCGGCGAAGACTGTTTTCTCTCCTCTCCGGAAGGGGACCGAATCGAGGTCGTCGAGGGCGCTGGTGCGGCCTTCCAGCAGTTGCTCGCGGTTTCGAACGCTCCGCTTTCCGACGATGTCGAGACCCCACCGAATTCGGCGCAACCGGGTCTGCTTCAGCCTTCGTCGGAACGCAGCTGGGGCGAGACCGGTGAGTACGATGGTGAATTCCATGCGCCCGCCGGCTTGTGCAGAATCGGTGGCGGGCGGATCGTGGTCGTCGATCGTGGCAACCACCGTGCTCAGATCTTCTCGCCCGACGGCACCTGGTTGTCGACCTTCAGTCTCTCCAGTGGGTACACCACTCCAAAGCCGCGAAAGGAGACACCATGATCATTCGAATCACCATGCTCTCGCTGTGCATGAGTTTCATGCTCCTCGCCTGTGATCGACCGACGTCACCCGCCACGCCGGTCGTGGAAATCTCGGAAGAGGCCGCCGGACCGTGGGAGACCGCCACCAGCGCCGACGATGGTTTTTTCGTNCGTTGGCGTCTGCTCGTTCCCGAAGTTCCACTGGCCGATCCCTTCGACATCGAAGTCGAAGTCTGGACCGACGAAACGATGCGTGAGCCTGCCGTGTTCGACCGTCTGTACGTCGATGCCGGAATGCCACATCATCGTCACGGGATGAACGTCGTGCCGGAAATCGAATCACGCTCACCCGGGCGCTGGGTCGCGCGAGGAATGCTTCTTCACATGCCCGGTCGTTGGCAGTTCTATGTCGATGTGCTCGATGACGGCAGAATCGAACGGGCCCAGTGGTCCACCTGGTTGTCCGGATGATCCCCGTCTCCACGAGAACTGCTCTCGGAATCGCGTTCGCGCTCTCGATGAGTGTTTTTTCAGGTTGTGCCGACACCGAGTCGGGCACNCCGGTGGTGTCGCAACCCGTCTCGCTTCCCGACCTTTCGGGCGTGCAGTCGCAGCATGCAGTCGAGCTCACCGCCGAGACCTGGGAACGAATCAGGCAGATGGCGGAAGTGCCGGCCTTGCGTGCCAACCCGACCAATCGTGTCGCGGACGATGCTGATGCAGCTCGACTGGGACATCGTCTGTTCTTCGAGCCCGGCCTTTCAGTTGATGGAACCGTCTCCTGTGCGACGTGTCACGATCCGGAGAGAGCCTTCACCGATGGTCTTCCGGTCGCGCAGGGCATCGGGCGGAACGCACGCAACACACCGACCGTCTTGAATTCCGCGCACCAACGATGGCTGACCTGGGACGGCCGGTCCGATTCACTCTGGGCTCAGGCGTTGGAGCCGATGGAAAACGATCTCGAGATGGCGGGTGATCGTCTTTCGATCGTTCGAACGGTGCGTGATGATCGTGCTCTGGCGGCCTCATACGAGTCTCTCTTCGGACCGCTTCCCGTGNTGCCTGAGACGCTGCCTCCGCGGGCCCGCCCGCGAAGAGATGGCCGAACGGATGCACTCTCCGAGGCCTGGGACGGTCTTGATCAGACCACTCGTGATGACGTCGATCAGGTCTTCGTCAATCTGGGCAAGTCGCTTGGCGCCTATCAACGAACGCTGCTTTCCGGTGATGCGCCCTTCGACCGATTCGTCGCGTCGGTCGACAGTGGTCGATACCAGCCGCAGAACGACTTCGACGATGCCGCGGTCCGGGGGCTCGGCCTGTTCGCGGGTGACGCGGGGTGTTGGTCCTGTCATGCCGGCCCCATGCTGACCACCGGAGAATTTCACAACATCGGAATCCCACCGGTGGCGGGGGGGATGCCCACCGACAGCGGACGCTACGAAGCCGTCCAGCTTCTCAAGTCCGATCCGTTCAACGCCGCTGGCACGTATTCGGATGACACCGCTGGGCCAAACGCGCGTTTGGTCCGGGGGTTGATCGACTCCCCGGAAAACTGGGGCCGCTTCAGAACACCCTCCCTTCGAGAGGTTGCTCGAACCGCCCCCTACATGCATGAGGGTCGTTTTCAGACCCTTGAAGAGGTCTTGCGCTTCTATTCGACGCTCGAGGGTGCCGTCCAGCTTGACCACCATCAGGAAAAAGTCCTTGAGCCTCTGGACCTCTCCGAGTCGGAGATCGCCGACCTGGCCTCGTTCCTGCGTGGTTTGAATGGAACGGCAAAGACGCCTGAGTTCGCCACCGCGCCTCTGAAGTGATGGAAAGACGCGTCTGATAACGCGAAATCCTTCCCACTGAATCGAGAATTGAATCTTTCTTTTCTGCACTTCAGGTCTACACTTGAGATGACCACGAGGTCAAACCCCACCTTATTGTCCCCACAATCAAAGACGACGACATGCGCAAATCC
>NYVB01000033.1 GCA_002684315.1 Planctomycetaceae bacterium
GTCGATCTTGTTGAAGTCGACTCTGAGTCGATCACCCAGAAGCGCTCCACTGGTGATGGGGCTCATGGGATCGAATGCAAGCACCGCGATCTTCTCGCCACGTCTCACGGCTTCCGAGGCCATGGACGCGACCAGCGTCGATTTTCCAGCACCCGGTGCGCCGGTGATTCCCACCACCTTGGCCGGGCGGCGACGCGGGGCGTCGCACTGTCCACCATCGTGCACGATGCTGATGGCTCGACCGAGTCTTGCGATCGGATGTTCGAGAGTATCGATCGATTCGTAGGGGTGGACGCTCGATCGGACGCATTCGAGAATGTCCTCGAGCGTGGTGCCGGTGTGATGGACGTGGGCCACGCCGGCTTCGAGCATCGCTTGGACGTCTTCCTTGGGAATGATTCCACCGACGCTGATCGTCATGTCCGGACGACCGACTGTCGCACACTCCTTGATCAGACGGGGCACCAGAACCAGGTGTGAATTGCTCATCATCGAGCAGGCCACCATGTCGACATCTTCATCACGTGCACTGATCGCCAGACTTCTCGGTGTCTGCCACAGGCCTGAATAGATGACGTGCACACCACTGTCGCGCATCAGTCGTCCGATCAACTTCACGCCTCGATCGTGACCGTCAAGGCCGATCTTTCCGAGAAGCAGTCTGGGCCGATGGCTCAGGGTCTCGCATCGATCGATCTTCTGAAGAGGCGTTGTCGGTTCGTTCGTCACTCTGGGCATGGCGTTCGACTCGATTCATGGTCAGTCATTGAAGGTGGTGGGGTGAACACGAAGAGGAACTATAGCAGCCTCCACACGACCGATCAGTGACCTCCTCCGGCGTTTTTTCGCCACGTCGGTCCCTTCCGGGCCCGAATTTGCGCACACCATTCACTTCTCGGACGCTGTGTCCGCCGTCGAAGAGGTCGATTCGGCCCCCTTGACCAGCTCGCCATCAGCAGCCCAGGCGTCAGGGTGAAACTGATGGGCCAGGCGTGCGATGATCTTGTCCGCGTTCTCCCACAGATAGTCGTCGATCACGAGAGTCTGTCCGGTGGTGAGAATGATCTTGGCCTGCCACGTGGTCTTGTTGCTGGCCTGCGGATCGAGCAATCCACGCCAGGTCGACATGTCGATGTCCTTGATCTGGTCCGCGGGGTATACGGCTCCCTTGGGCGTGGTGAGTGTTCCATCTTCGCCCAGGACCCAGCCGCCATTTCGGAATTTCCAGAAAGGCCACAGCATGAATGGAATCGAGACCACGCCACCGATGACCCAGACCCACAGGTTGATCATGGCGTCGTACTTGCTTGGTGGTTGAGGTTTCTCGTCCTTGAACTTCGAAAGGGTTTCCTCCGATTCGGCGTACTGGACCTGCTGGATGTCGTCCAGAGTCTTGCCTTCGAGCTTCAATTCCCCCGCCGTGACCACGAGTGTGTCGTAGATCTCTTTCGCCGTGCGATAGGTTTCTGCTTCACTGGTTCGTTCCGGGATTCGGATCCAGACCTGCCAGCTGCCGTACACGACTGAAACGATGCAGGCCACGATCATGATGATCAGCTTGACCCGTCGTCCTTTTTTCATCGGCGTTTGAATGCTCTGCATCTGCGGTCGCTCCCTTGCTTTGCGGATCCGAGCGTTCACTCGGTGGTCGGATCGTTTCCAACATCATAGATCGTCAATGCGGAGAATCGTGCTTTCCATTTCTCCAGAAGTGCCACGTGGCCCGGATGCTCGAGATAGGCGCTGTAGCCCGCCATGTCACGAAAACAGACGAGCAGACCCAGTGTGTAGTCGGCGTTCACGGCCTTGCTTCGGCCCGTTTCGACGTGCGGGCCGCAGGCATAGACGGTCACGCTCGGAATCGTTGAAAGCATGGTGTCNCAGTCGGTCCGAAGAGCNTCGGCTTCCGAAGGGTCTTCCANNGNGATCANNACCACNTGNTTGATCNGNCCNGGATCNTACGGGGNCTGCGANGTCGAGCAGCCCAGCAGGCANGCCGTGAGCGCCATNGNNCCNGNNACAAGNCNCCATGTCCNGTTTTTCTTCATCNCCANGGNCTCCNTANNCGATTCANACTACTTCACCATCGTCANTTTNGGGGNCTCTCTGGANNNNAAGCNNNGTTTNAAANCAAAAAAAGAACACCCTCGGGACGAGGTGGGCTTCGTCCCGAGGGTGAATCGAGTTTGGAGGCATCTCAGTCCAGGTGAGATGCTTCCAGGAACTCGGACAGATCAGGCATGATCTTGCGGAGTGACCCGTCGTCGGGTCTCGAGGACCGGATTTCGCGAGCTCCGTGCTCATCCGATCGACGGCAACTTGGTTCCGTCCATTCGCCGACTTTCACATGCCGCTTGAACAGTGCCTGAATACTGTCCGCCACGCCCGATCGATACGAGCGTGGCATGAAAATCAGCTGCAACCCATCGAGTTACCGCAGTTGTTGCACTTGTAGCACGTGCCGTTTCTGACCGTGATCGATCCGCAGACGTCGCACGCCGGTGCATCTCCCATGAGATTCGCATTCATCTGGTCGAGTACCGATGCCGACGGTTGAGTGATCGCGGCGCCACCTGGCGTGGATGTTCCGAGATCGTCTTCGGCGCCCGTGGGCGTCGTCATGCCCGGGATGTTCGGTGTGCTCGAGGAGACTTCTTCGGTCTTCTCCGTGCCTGCACGTCCTGGGTTGGTGAGTGTCGAGTCCTTCGACGTGGTACTGGTTGCGTCCTGCTTCCACCTTGATGCGTCCTCCTTGACGGCGTTCGTGTTTGTCGACGTTCTGGGCAGATCCGTGCCCGTCTTCTTTTCGCCGCGGTTGGGCGAGTTCTGTTCGCGGTATCCCTCGATGAACTGGATTCCCAGCCANCGGAAGATGTAATCGACCAGGCTCTTGGCGAAGGGGATGTCACTGTTGGTCGTGATGCCCATCGGTTCGAAGCGTTGGTGCGCGAACTTGTTGACGAGACTCTGTACGGGGACTCCGTACTGCAGAGCCACCGAGATCGCGGTCCCCAGTGAGTCCATCAGTCCGCCGATCGTGGAGCCTTCCTTCGCCATCGTGATGAAGAGTTCGCCCGGAGTGCCGTCCTCGTAGAGGCCGACGATCAGGTATCCCTCGTGCCCCGCCACGTTGAACTTGTGGGTCAGGGATTCCCGGGTGTCCGGAAGGCGACGTCGCATCGGTCGTTCGATGATCTTCTCGACGATGCGTTCGATGTAGGTCGGCTCGGGTGCGGCCACCGACGGGGTGTCCTCGACTTCGACCTCTTCCTCTTCGGATTCACTCGAAGTGCTCAGGGGCTGGCTGAGCTTGCAGCCGTCTCGATACAGGGCGTTGGCCTTCAGGCCGAGCTGCCAGCTGAGCAGGTAGGACTTTCCGATCTCATCGATCGAAGCTTCGTTGGGAAGATTGATCGTCTTGGAGATCGCACCCGAGATGAACGGCTGAGCCGCCGCCATCATGCGGATGTGACCGTTTGGTGCGATGAAACGCTTGCCCATCGTGCCGCATCGGTTGGCGCAATCGAAGACCGGGAGGTGTTCATCCTTCAGGAAGGGGGCGCCTTCGATGGTCTGCGTTCCGCAGACCATCCTGTTGAGGACGTCGACCTGGGCCTTGGTCAGCCCCAGTGCTCTCAGGCCGTTGAACGTCGGATCCGCCTTCGCGGTTTCCGAATCGATTCCGATCGCATCCATCACGTAGTCGGGCATCGTCCACGCGTTGAAGGCGAAGCTGAGTTCGAACACGGTGGGGAGCTGGTTCTCGAGTTCGACGAGATCCTCGCTTCGATAACCGGCGCCATTGACCAGGAATTCACGAAGAGTCCCTTCATCTCCGCCCATGGTGCCGTCGGCACTGGGCATCTGGATGTCGAGGTTGAGCGAACCCATCACCCAGGTGAGGATGTCGTCGACTTCGGTCTTGGAATACTGCAGAGCTTCCAAGGCGGGACGAAGTGACTGGTTGGCGATCTTGAAGTATCCGCCTCCGGCCAGTTTCTTGAACTTGGTCAGGGCGAAATCGGGCTCGACACCGGTGGTGTCGCAGTCCATCAGAAGGCCGATCGTTCCAGTCGGAGCGATCACCGTCACCTGTGCATTTCGGAATCCGAACTTCTCGCCGAATCTGAGNGCGTCGTCCCAGGCGAGCATCGAGCGATCGAGCATCTCCCGGGCATTGGCGATGTTGATGGTGCCGTTCTCGAACTTGGTGTGATCGATCGAGACGGGGCGGATGGTGAGATCCTCCCACTCGCCCGCTTCACGGTCCACGCCGTGCGCCGCACGACGGTGATTGCGGACCACTCTGAGCATGTGGTCTCTGTTCTCCTCGAAGCCGGAGAAAGGGCCGTGTTCGGCGGCGAGCAGTGCGCTGGCCGCATAGGAACGGCCGGTCATCATCGCCGAGATGGCTCCGCAGATCGCTCTGCCGTCTTCGCTGTCGTAGGGGATGCCCGCCTGCATCAGCATCGCGCCGAGNTTGGCGTANCCGAGNCCNAGGGTGCGATANCNCCAGGACAGATCNGCGATNTCCTGAGACGGGAATGCCGCCATNAGNACCGAGATCTCGAGNACGATCGTCCAGATNCCGACCGCGTGTTCGAANCCTTCGATGTCGAAGNTNCGGGTTTCACTGTCNTAGAACTTGAGCAGGTTGATCGATGCGAGATTGCAGGCGGTGTTGTCGAGGAACATGTACTCGGAACACGGGTTGCTNGCNTTGATNCGNCCACCTTCGGGGCAGGTGTGCCAGGCATTGATCGTCGAGTCGTACTGNACNCCGGGGTCGGCNCAGCGCCAGGCGGCGAAGTTGATCTTCTCCCAGAGTTCNCGGGCACGAAGCGTCTTCGCCGGCTTGCCATCCGTTCGNTGGATGAGGTGCCAGTCCTCGTCNTTCTCGACTGCGNCGAAGAANTCATCGCTCAGTCGGACCGAGTTGTTGCTGTTCTGTCCNCTGACCGTGAAGTAGGCTTCNCCGTTGAAGTCGTAGTTGAGNTCGAGTCCNAGGCTTTCCGCCAGTTCCTTCTGNTCCTCGTCNAGGTGCTTCATGCCCTCGACCAGNGCGGCGACCTTGATCTCTTCTCTGACCTTCCAGTTNACGAAGGANTCGATGTCGGGGTGGTCCACGTCNAGNCAGACCATCTTGGCNGCNCGTCGAGTGGTTCCNCCGGACTTGATCGCTCCNGCGGCTCGGTCGCCGATCTTNAGGAAGCTCATCAGTCCNGAACTCTTGCCACCGCCNGAAAGGGGTTCNTTCTCGCCGCGGANGTTGGAGAAGTTGGTTCCGGTTCCGGANCCGTANTTGAACAGTCGCGCTTCACGTGTCCAGAGATTCATGATGCCGCCCTCGCCCACGAGGTCGTCATTCACGCTNTGGATGAAACAGGCGTGNGGCTGCGGGTGNGTGTAGGCATCCGGNGCCAGNGTCAGTTCGCCGCTGGAGTGNTCCGCNATCCAGTGNCCCTGNGCGGGGCCATTGATTCCGTANGCCCAGTTCAGGCCGGTGTTGAACCACTGNGGNCTGTTNGGNGCCGCCATCTGGTTGACGAGCATGTAGCACAGCTCGTCGTAGAAGGCGTCNGCGTCGTTCTCNCTNGCGAAGTAGTTGTTGTTGAGACCCCACTCACGCCAGCATCCTGCAAGGCGGTCGACGATCTGTCGNACGGAGCGTTCGGGTCCGGTGGCGGGNGTGCCATCATCGTTCATGATGGGGGTTCCGTCCTTCTCGAACTGGGGAACCCCTGCCTTGCGGAAGTACTTGCTGACCATGATGTCGGTCGCGAGCTGACTCCAATCGGCGGGAATTTCTGCATCGTTCATCTCGAAGACGAGAGAACCGTCTGCATTGGTGATTTTTGAACTACGAGAAGACCATTCGACGTTGTCGAACACGTTCTCGCCTTTCTTCGTAAATCGGCGGGTGAACTTCATAAGCGGATTGCTTCCTTGCTTCATCTACTGGTTCTGGACTGGACTGGACTGGACTGGACTTCTTCGAAGAGGGCTTGCGTTGGCGGTGGTCTTCGAAAAGGGAACAAACAAAAGGACTGGCTCATCATCAGTTCCCGGGTGGGAACGTTTCAAGTCGGTGTGATCACACATGCTCGGAGAGCCATCTGGCGGTGACCACTGGGTCTGGCTTAGAGCCTCAGCTCTTGGTGCCTTGTTTCAAGTTCATTGATGCGCGATGCGATGCTTGAAGCAAGGCCTGGAAAAAAAGCGGCGCATTACGGGCAACGGTATGTCGGACTTCTTCGCGGCAAACGACATCGCCCATTCCCTGACGGGTGTTCGATGTGCTGATCTCGCGAATCATGTCCATGCCGTATTCCATCCTTGTGGGCTCAGACACGCTGACCCGCAATGCACCTCTGGTCCTTTTTCGCGTCGGAGTTTGCGAAAGAGGGAGTCCGATCGTCCGGCATCCCTGCCGAAGTGATCGACCTGATTGGTGTGGACAAGGCATCCAGCCCTGCCCACCAGAGTCCCAGAGTTTGGTCCTGACAACCTGTGTGTGTCTCGTTCATCATGCGCCTTCGGACACTCGACTTCCGTGGAAGTTGGTTCGAGTGGCCTTTCCCTGGCACATGGGAGCAAGACGGCTGACAGCACACCGCCCACTGGGCGTCGAAGCTTCTTGTTTCGGGCCTCGAACGAATGAGGCTCGAAGAGCGTCGCGGATGGGTTTGAAAGGGTGCTTTCAGCCTGATGGGCGTGATGAGGAGACGGGGTCTCGCATGGTGGGATCTCCACCACTCAAGACACGTCGCGCGCACGCCCCCAGGCGGAACACACCACTTCGTGGCCGTCCGCATTTCGTGGGTGCCGAGTGCTTCATGCCCGACCTCCACGTTCAACCTGGTGGGTCCGAGAAAATCGTTCTCCAACAATTTTCAGGGTGTTTTTTACTCCAGAAATAACGCCTCAGCGTGTTTCAGGAGCAAGCAACAAATCACCAGATCGGTGCTTACTTCCTTGAACTTGAAGTCAAGCACATGGCCACTTTAACTCTATATCTTGTGTCTGCAATGGGGCCAGACACGAAATATGGTGGCTTTTGATGAAAGGACTGTGAAATCCTTGCAAAGACCGACTTTACCGAATGTGAGCGTGATCACGCAACTCTGAGCGTCTCCTGTGGGCAACTTTACGACCGCTGTAGAGAAACTGAACCCGTATGCTTTCACCTTCCATGATCAACGACCCCGAAAATCTTCTTGATGGCTTGACCGACCCCCAGCTCGAGGCGGCCGCCCATGTCGACGGGCCTGCTCTGGTCCTCGCGGGCCCGGGCAGTGGCAAGACCCGCGTCATCACCCGTCGTGTCGCTTGGCTCCTTCATCAGGGCATTCCTGCCTGGCAGGTTCTGGCGCTCACCTTCACCAACAAGGCGGCGGGTGAGATGCGTGAACGCATCGATGCGTTGCTTCCTCCCACGATGTCGAATCGTCGAGGCTTGTTCGTGGCGACGTTTCATGCGTTCTGTGCACGTCAGATGCGCAACCATGCACAACTCGTGGGGTTGGATTCCGGCTTCTCCATCTACGACACGAGTGATCAACGTTCCGCGATGAAGGAAGCACTTTCCACGTCGAACCTCGATTCCGGAAACTGGACGCCCGCGTCGATGCTTTCCGCCGTGAGCAAGGCGAAGAACGATCTCAAGACGGCCGCCGCCTGCGAAGAGGAGGCCGGCGACTTCTACACCCGAGCGGTGGCTCGTGCCTACCAGTCCTATTCGAAGATCCTCCGACGCAACAACGCGGTCGACTTCGATGATCTGTTGTTGCTGACCGCCGAGCTCGTGCGTACGAACGAGACCGTTCGATCGGAGTTGCAGAACAGATTCAGGTACGTGCTGATCGATGAATATCAGGACACCAATCACGCGCAGTTCGTGATCGCGGATGGCATCGCCAACGCGCATGGAAATCTCTTCGTGGTCGGTGATCCTGATCAGTCGATCTACGGTTGGCGTGGCGCGGATGTCGCGAACATCCTTGAATTCGAGGAGAAATACACCGGCACGAAGATCATCTCCCTGGGGCGGAACTTCAGATCCACCGGACACATCGTCGCCGCGGCGGACGCACTCATCCGTCACAATCGACGTCGCAAGCACAAGGATCTTCATACCGAGCTGGGCGACGGCGAGCAGGTTCGAATGATCCGATGTCAGGATGAACGTCACGAAGCCGAGCAGATCGCACTTGCGATCCGCTCCGCCTCCACGGACGGAATCGACTACCGATCGATGGCGATCCTCTATCGAGTGAACGCCCTCAGTCGCGTGCTCGAGGATTCACTTCGCAGTGCGGGCATTCCCTACGTCATCGCACGGGGAACCGCGTTCTTCGCCCGTCGCGAGATCAAGGATGCACTCTCCTATCTTCGTGCTCTTGCAAATCCATTGGATGACGTGGCCCTCGCGCGCATCGTCAACGTTCCAGCGAGAAAGATCGGTGCCAAGACATTGAAGGCGATCAGTCGTCATGCGATGCACGAGGACATCTCGCTTTTCGATGCCTTGCTTGATGTGAACCGCGTGGAGGGGATCGGTCCTCGCGCCAGGCGTTCGGTGGAGATCTTCACCCAGACCGTGGCACGATGGCAGGCGCAGCTCCAGAACGGACATCTCGCTCAACTCGCCGGCTTCGTCGCGCAGGTGATCACCGAAAGCGGACTGGAGGCGATGCATCTCGGCACCGGTGACGAGGATGGTCAGGAGCGCGTCGCCAACCTGAACGAGCTCGTGAACGCCGCCGCGGAGTTCGAGATGCCCGACGAGGAACTCGACGGCCCGCCCCCCGAGGTCATCGACGCCATGGAGGCGAACGAAGCGACCCTTCCGATCGTCGACTCCGCGCCCGTCGCCGGCCTGATCGAGGCGCTTCGCTCGTTTCTCGAATCGGTCGCCCTGGTGAGTGACCAGGATGCCATCGACGAATCAAGAGGCGCCGTCACCTTGATGACCCTTCATGCCGCGAAGGGACTCGAATACGACTTCATCGCGATGGCGGGTCTCGAGGAGGGGATGTTGCCTCATGCCCGCTCGCAGGAGGGGGAGCAGGAACTCGAGGAGGAGCGACGACTCTGTTTCGTCGGCATGACCCGTGCGAAGCGAAGGCTGGTCATGACCATGGCCGCCAGTCGAGCCGTGCGAGGCCAGCGCAATCGCACCGTGCCCAGCAGTTTTCTCAGCGAAGTTCCTGAAGAACATGTCTCGCTCGAACGGCTNGATGGCTCTGGTGGTTTCGATGAAGGGCTTTCGATCGTCTACGATTCCGAATTCGCCGATGAATCTCATGACGAAGACGGCAGCGGACTCGGCGCGCGTTTTCCCGCGGGNACCGTGGTCCGTCATCCTCAGTTCGGAATCGGTACCGTGCGCTCGATCTCCCCACGCGGGACCGTCAGTTCAGCCAAGGTGGCGTTTCATGGAATCGGAACCAAGACGCTGATTCTCGAATACGCCAGACTCGAGATCGTCCACGGCTGAGTGCCGATGTCTCACGCGGCTCGGTCACGTCGTGCCTGATCCGCGTGCTCCGCGTTTCGTTGCATTCGATCCGCCGCTTCCGTGGCCGCGGTCTTGTAGAGCTCGCTCAATGATGGGTAGTTGAACGGTGCTGCGGCGATGTCCGCCGCGGTCCATCCTTCGGCGATCATCAGCATGCCCAGATGGATCAATTCGGTGGCATCCTCACCGACCACCGTCGTGTGAAGCAGCTTTCCGCTTTCGGCGTCGAACACGAGTTTGAGTTTGCCCTGGTCGTCTCCGAGCATGCGTCCTCGAGCGTTCCTTCGATAGTTCGCAGTGCTGGTCAGGAGTCGGTGCCCCTGGCGGGTGAGTTCCTCTTCGTTGTCACCGACCGCTGCGATCGCGGGAATGGTGTANACNCCCATNGGNAGCAGGCCTTCCATCCGNCCTTGCGCGANCTCGTCGAACATGTTCTCGACCGCCAGGCGCGACTGTTCCATGCTGGTCGANGCCAGTGCGGGNAATCCGATCACGTCTCCCGCNGCCCAGACNCCNGGCACNTCGGTCNTGTAGGTGTGNTCCACNTTCAACANNCCNCGTTTGTCGGTCTGCAGTCCGATNGTCTCNAGGCCCAGNCCNTTGGTGTTTCCNTTGCGTCCCATCGCCCAGAGNACCACGTCGCTCTCGTGGGTCTGNCCATCGGTGAANGTGATGCGTGCNCGGCCGTCATCNAGNCCGATCACCTCACTGGTCTCGGCGGAGAAACGGAAACGAACTCCGGCCTCCTTCATCTGATCGATCAACGAGTCACGACAGTCCTCATCGAGAAAACGCATGAGCGTCGAGCGGGATTCGACGACGGTGGTGTCGACGCCCATCTGAGCGAAGATCGAGGCGTACTCCGAACCGATGACGCCTCCACCGATGACGGTCAGCGAATCGGGCATGCGTGACAGGGAGAGGATTCCCGTCGAATCGACGATTGCCGGATGATCGAAGTCGAGGTGGTCCGGTCTGTTGGGTCGAGAGCCCACTGCAAGCAGGATCCTCGGGCTGTGAAGCCTCAGCCGTCCACCATCAGGGGTGTCGACGATCACGTTTTCGTGTCCGTCCAGATGGCCCCAGCCACGAATCACCTCGACACCGGCACGATCCAGATCGAGCTCGATCCGATCATGTTCCTCGATCTGCACGAGCGTGGTGCGTGCGAGAAACTGATCGAACGACACGCTTCGATCGATTTCAGGATCGATTCCGGGAACGGGTCTCTTGCGAAAGGATGAGCAGAGAATCGCGGTCTCGCGAAGGACCTTCGAGGCCACCGTTCCGGTGTTCACCATCGCGCCACCTGGAAGACCTTCGCCTTCCACGATCGCGACCCGGTAGCCACGTTTGGCGGCGAGCACCGCGGCGTTCTCGCCGGCCGGGCCGCTTCCGATGCAGATCATGTCGAACCGTCTGATTCCTGAGTCTTCGTTCATGTCATCAGGATCGACTCATGAGGGAGTCGTCTTGAGCACGGTCGTGATTCTGGGGCTGACTCGCGTGAATTGGTGCCGGAGACCGATAGTTTCACCGTTCAGTCCGCGTCATCGGGTTCTTCATGAGGCGTTCCGGTCGGCATTCCGACGTAGAGCGTCCGTGCGAGGATCAATGCCACGATCGCCAGCAGCATCGCCCATGACTTGTTCTCCGCGAACCCTATCCACAAGGCGGCGCCCACGAGCAGCAGCGCGCTGAGGATCAACGCCGCGATCCGGCCGAGGCGACTGGTGGAATCGCTCAAGGGCAGAGTCCCGTTTGCGACATGATGAACGCCCAGGTGTCGACCCGGTCGCGAATTCTCATCGAGAGAGGCTTGCCGCTTCCGTGTCCACCTTCTCTGTCCACCCAGAGAAGAATCGGATCGGTCTCATGATCGTTCGCGGCGAGCTGCTGCATTCGTGCGGCCATCTTTCGTGCATGGAGCGGATGAACGCGATTGTCGTTTTCGCCGGCGGTGATGAGTGTCGCCGGATAGCGTCGGCCTTTCTCGATGTTGTGATACGGAGAGTATTCCCGAAGCCATGCGAATTGCTCCGCTTCCTCGCTCGAGCCGTATTCCGGCACCCAGAAACGTGCCATCAGAAAGTCCTGGTACCGCAGCATGTCAAGCAGCGGCACGTTCGACACCACGCAGGCGAAGAGGTCCGGACGTTGTGTCACCGCCACTCCGGTGAGGAGTCCTCCGTTGGATCCACCCATGACCGCGAGGCGCTCGGGTGTGGTCCATTTCCGATTGATCAGATCCTCCGCGATCGCATAGAGGTCGTCGAAGACGTTCTGCTTGCTCTCGAGCATGCCGTCTCGATGCCACGACTCTCCGTACTCTCCGCCACCGCGCAGATTCGCCATCACGTACACGCCGCCGGCATCGAGCCAGGGGAACAGCGAAGCGTTGAAGCGAGGTTCCATCGTGATGTTGAATCCTCCGTACCCGTAGATCAGGCATGGATTGTCGCCATTCGGGGTGACATCCTTGTGGTGGACGAGGAAGTAGGGAACCCGGGTGCCGTCCTTCGAGGTCGTGAAGATCTGGCTGACCGCGACGGTCGACGTGTCCACGGGGACCGTCGGTCGATCCCAGACGGAGCTGGTTCCGTCCGACAGATCGACACGGTAGATCGATCGGGGATCATTGAAGCTGGAATAACTCATGAACGCTTCCGTCCGGTCGTCCTGAGTCGAGAGACTGGCACTGCCCAGTCCCGGAGTTTCAAGCGCTCCGAGGCTGCGACCGTTCATCGCGTATCGTTCGAATCCGGTCACGGCATCCTTGACGTAGCGAGCGATCAGCATGCCTCTGGCGTGTGAGACACCCCTGAGGACGGCATCTTCGCGCTCGGGAATGATCGACCTCCAGCGTGATTGATCGGGGTCGTTGAGATCGACCGACCAGACGCTTCCATTCAATGTCTTCCAGGTGGTGGTCATCCACATGGTGTCGCCCATCACGGCGATCGGACGGAATCGTCCCTCGAGGCCGACGGCGATCGGGATGGAGTCCATGATGCCTTCTCGAAGCCAGCGATCGAAGTCGACCACGAACAGGTCGTTCTTCGACCAGCCGTCGGTCGCCCCATGCATCAACCATCGTCCGCTGTCGTCGAGTGATGCGAAAGGGACCTTCGAAGGTGCCTTCTGATCGAAGAGCACGGTGTCGTGGCGGTTGTTTCGGCCGATTTCGTGCCATCTGATCGATCGGCTGTAGGCGTCATCCGGGTCCGCAAGGCACGAATACAGGAACGCGTCGCCTGCGGAATTCCAGCTGGAAAGGCTGGCCTTTCCGGCGATCTCGTCCGCGAGCCAGATGCCATCCGCGGTGCGCATGATGTGCAGCACCGGCATTTCATCGCCCGACCGGCTGATTCCGAAGGCGACCAGCGAACCATCGGGGCTGGGGTCGTACCAGTCGAGGGAGATCAGACCATCGGCGTCGAGTTCGTTCGGATCGAGAAGGGTNCGCGCGTCGCCATCGAGCCCTTCGCGCACCATGAGAACCGGCTGGTTCTGCATCGGCGATCGTTGTCGATAGAAGTAGAGGTTGCCCCGCATCGACGGAGCGGAAACGCTGCCNATCTGAAGGATGAGTTCCTCGAACCTGGTTTCGAGTTCGGCTCTGCAGGGAAGTCGATCAAGCACCGCGCGAGTGTNGTCGTTCTGAGTCGTGGTCCAGGCTTCGACTTCGGCCGACTCCGATTCAAGTGCTTCGAGCCACCGATACTCGTCCACGAACGTCGTGTCGTGGATGACTTCCTCCACCGGAATCATCCTGGTGGGTGGGGGCGTGGTCTGAAGGAGGGCGGACGCGACGAGGCAGGTGATCGTGATCATGTCTTCTCTCTGGGGTGGGTGCGTGGAATCAGTCCACGATGATACGCATGCGTATCGTTTCCGGGATCTTTTCGAGTTCGGTCCTGATGGCGTCGGCGTCTGCGGGGTCGACGTCGAGAATCACATAGCTCAGCTCGCCTTGCGATTGCAGGTATTCGGCGTTGATGTTGACCCCGAGATTCGCCAGTGCGGAGTGCATCGTGCCGAGAACTCCGGGGACATTCCGATGGAAGTGAAGGATTCGATGCTGCCCTTCACCCCTGGACGGCAGGTCGACGGTGGGCAGGTTCACGGCGGTTCCGGTGGAGCCTTCACATGCGAATCGGACCAGTTTGTCACCGACTTCATCCGCGATCGAGGCCTGTGCCTCCAGGGTGTTGCCCCCGATGTGGGGCGTGAGAAGAACGTTTTCAAGGCCTGCCAGCGGTGTTTCAAAGGCACTGTTTCCGCTGCGTGGTTCTTCCGGAAACACGTCGATCGCGGCGCCTCCGAGTCGGCCGCTTTCAATGGCCTTGACCAGGGCCTCGATCTCGACCACGTCGCCTCGGGAGTTGTTGATCAGCAGGGCGTTTGGTTTCATGCGCGCGAGGCACTTCGCATCGATCATGTTGCGAGTGGCGGGGGTGGCGGGAACGTGCAGGCTCACCACGTCGGATGTGGCGAGAAGCTCGTCGAGATCCATCGCAGGATGCGCATTTCCCAGAGGCAGCTTGGAGATGTGGTCGTGGTAGACCACTTTCATTCCGATCGCTTCAGCCAGAATCGAGAGTTGGGAACCGATGTGTCCGTAGCCGATGATTCCCAGAGTTCTTCCTCGAACCTCTCGGGATCCCACCGCTGATTTACGCCATTTTCCGGCATGCATGTCGGCACTCCGCTGAGGAATGCGTCGCATCAGCATCACGATCTCGGCCAGAGTCAGCTCCGCCACGCTGCGGGTGTTCGAGAACGGTGCGTTGAAGACGGGGATGCCGAGTGTCGCGGAGCATGCGAGATCGACCTGATTGGTTCCGATGCAGAAGCATCCGATCGCCTGGAGATTCGAGGCGTCGCGGATGAGCCCCTCGTCGAGCTGCGTCCGGCTTCTGATGCCCAGCATGGTCGCTTCGCGAAGAACGTCTTGAAGCTCGTTCTTTTCGAGCGAGCCGTCCATTCTGACGATCTCCATCCCGGTCCTCTCGAGGCGTGCTTCGGCCGAGGGGTGGATCCCCTCCAGAAGAACGATTCTGCCTTGTTTCGTCTCACTCATGCGGGATCGCCTCTCGAGTCCGAGTCGTTCAGTTTCCGACGACGTCCGGCAGATCGAAGAGACCGGCCGTCAGATTGATCGGTCCCTCCGGGGTGATGAAGATGTCCGCCTCGTAATGAACGCTCATCGAACCGTCCGTCGTGAACAGCGGCCAGCCTCTGCCTTCAGAGCGTACGGAAGGTGTGCCCACGCTGAGCATGGGTTCGACCGCCACCAGCAGTCCCGGTTTGAAGGGGGTGAACGCATCGCTCCACTCGCCCGAGTGTTTGGGAACCACGTTCGAGATGAACGGGGGTCCGTGCAGCGTTCTGCCGTAGCCGTGGCCGCCGAGGCCACGAATCAACTTGAAACCGGCTTTCTTTTCCGCCACGTCCTCCACGGCTCGTGCCCAGTCGAGGAGCGGCCGACCCGGTTGCATCATCTTGATTCCTGCGGCAAGGCAGTCCTTGCCCGCGTTCATCAGTGCGAGATTCTGCGGATCCGTTCCGCAGATCGCATAGGTCCAGGCGGCATCTCCGATCCAGCCCTCGTACAGAACGCCGATGTCGATCGAGAAGACATCACCCTCCTTCAACGGAGATCTGGTCATGTCGTGCGTGCCGTGGACGACGCAGTCGTTCACCGAGAGGCAGGCATGCGAAGGGAATCTTGGATGCGGGCGTGCCTTGTAGCCCAGAAAAGCGCTTTCGCTTTTCAGGTCCTTGAGCGTGGTGGCGACGAAGGCGTCGACCTCACTCAACGTCTGGCCGGGTTTGAGCCATTCCACCAGCCGTTCGTGAACGGTGACCACGCGCTCCGCCGCAGCTTGTGCGCCATCTATTTCCGATTGTGATTCGAGGATCATGCGCTCGATGATATCGAGTGGGCCCGAACCTGACCTCGGTCTCAGCCCCCGAAGGGAGTGAGATCATGAAGGCTGTCCCCGATCATGACCATCCTCGGTCCCGGAGCGGCGAATTCCCAGGCCAGCGAGCGCTCGTCACAGGTGTCGAGCACGATCAGATCGGAGCGTTTGCCTTCTTCGATCGAGCCTCGGTCGTCCTGAAGATCAAGAACGCACGCAGCATTGTAGGTGGCCGCCACGATGGCCTCCGCGGGCTTGAGTCGGCACCGATTGACCGCCAGATGGATGGTGAACGGAATCGAAGGGGTGGGGGCGGAGCCCGGATTGCAGTTGCTTGCGATGGCCACGGCACCTCCGAGATCGATCAGGGCCCGGCCCGCGGCATATCGATCGTCGAGGTGGTAGCCACTGCANGGCAGCAGGACGCCCATGGTGTCCGAGTGAGCCAGAATTCCGAGATCCTCGTTGGTCGTCGCCTCCAGATGGTCGACGCTTCGTGCGCCGGCCTCCACCGCGAAGTGCGTCGCCCCGAGGCTGTGGAATTGATCCGCATGCACTCTGATCGGGCATCCCATCGATTGCGCCTCCTCGAACAAGGTCCGGCAGTCCTCCAGCGACCAGGCCCCTTCCTCGCAATAGGCATCGCAGGTGATTCCCGGGTTGGCCTCGACGACGGCTGGAAGCGTGGTGTTGATGGTCGTGCGTACGAAGTCCGGGGCGTCGCGGTCGATGGCATGCGCCCCGAGGAAGGTTCCCACCACCGTCGACTGCATCCTTTCCGCCGCGATTCGAATCGCATCCAGCATCTTGAGTTCGGCTTCGGTGCTCAGTCCGTATCCCGATTTGACTTCGACCGTCGTGGTGCCGAGTCGGGCCATCTGTTCGATTCGGTGGATCAGGTTCGAGGTCAGTTCCTNGACCGAGGCCCGGCGCACGGCATGAACGGTGGACATGATTCCACCGCCCTCGGCAAGCAGTTCCAGATAGCTCGCACCCGCNAGCTTGCGATCGAACTCGTCATACCTCGAGCCCGCCCAGCAGGCGTGGGTGTGACANTCCACGAACCCCGGCATCAGGACTCTGCCTTCAAGGTCGATCACTCGTCCCCTGGTGTCGGGTGCGGGTCCGTCACCGACTTCCGAGATCAACCCATCTTTCGTGAGCACCCAGCCGGAGTCGATCGCCCCGAGTTCTCTCAAGGCGTTGTTTCTGCGGGGTTGGCGGTCTTCACCTGCAATGGTCAGAATGCGTCCGTTCTTGAAAAGAATTTCGCTCATTGCTCACCTTTCGGGCTTGTTTCGCTGCACGGATGTTCCGTATCGAATCAATCTATGCCTGGTTTGATGATAGACTGGCATCTCATCATGTGCACAGTTTCCAAGAGGTCAAACCATGTCTTCCGAACACACGGTCAAGAATCCCATCGTCTGCGCTGAACTCGCTGCGTTCGTGATCACCGTCAAGCCCGTCGGACCCAATGTGGGCCAGAGGGAAGCGCCCATCATCGACCGAGACCTCAAAGGCCTCTTCGAACTGGCAGGAGACAATCTGAAGGGACTGGTCATCGATCTTTCCGATGTGACCTTCATGTCCTCGATGGGCATGGGTGCCTGCATCGCACTTCGCAATCANGCGAAGGCNTCCGGAGCGAAAGTGGCTCTTCACGGATTGAACGATGATCTCGACGCACTCTTCAAGATGATGCGTTTTCACAAGATGTTCGACATGCAGAAGAATGCGCAGACCCTCGAGAAGTGGATGAAGAANCTCTAGTCACCGATGGCCTGTGCNCTTCAGCAAGCGGGCGTCCAAGACCATCCCGAGACACCCACTCTCCGTCTCCCAACCTGCGAACANCACAGCCTGTCCCCGAACGCCGGCGTGGTCCTTCATGGTCTCGTTCATGGTCTCGTTCATGGCCTGGTTCGTGGCCTGGTTCGTGGCCTGGTTTCTCATGTCGTCTTCGAGCTATTCGTTCGCTCTTCTGGCGTCCGTGTAGATGACGAAGTCGCCACGGCCCCGGTCTTCGGGACGCAGCGGTCCCGACGGTGAACCCACCATGACCACGTAACGGACATCGATTCCCGGTCTCATGCCCTCGATTCTTGCGACGGTGCCGCCATCGAAATCTCCATGAAATCGACCCACCACGAGAAGCACGGGAGCACCATCCCGTTCGAGTGCGTCGCACACGGAGTCGGCCATCGTCGCGTCCCAGACCTCCTGCGCCCGTTGTCCCGGGAGCAGTCTTTCGTCGGTCGGCTCGATTCCGTTCTCGATCAGGAGCGCCTTCAGTCGGTCTCGATAGTCGCCTTCGTCGAGTGCTTCGGGAAGTGTGAAGAAGGCCTGTTCCTCGGCTGGAAGTGCTTTCAGAGGGTCGTATCCTTCAAGTCGTGCCCTTTTGACATAGTGACGCGGTGCGTTGGCCGCGAAAACCGGGATGTCGTGTGCCTTGGCGAGCTCCAGCATCGGAAGCGAGAAACGCGTGAAATTGGCCCGAGCCTTCGGGCCCTCGTGCAGTTCGGTGAGCAGCTCGTCACGATCGATCTGATCGCTCATGTAGGCATCGACGGCGTCTTGCTTGTCTCTTTCGAGCATCTCCAGACCGACGACGAGGCCGGGGCGGGTCCGGATGAGTTCCTTCACGATCTCTCTCTGAAGGCGGTGCCCCAGGACGTCGTCGTGTTCCTCGCCCAGCACGATGACATCCGCATCCGTCAGACCAGGCAACATCAGAGTCGTGAAGTCGGTGGGTGTTCCCGTATCACCTCGATGGATCGTCAGCGATCGTGGGGGGGTGGTCTCCGCTGGGAGCACCGGGCCGTGGTTCGAACATCCGGCGACGACAAGCGTCGCGATCATCAGAAACGTTGATTTCAGGAGTCGCATGCTTTGAGGATCCTCGAATGAAGGTCCTCGGTCAAACCGGGACGTTGAACCTTCCGTTCGTTACACTTGGTCCTCTATGAGCGATACCAAAGACAAGTCGAAGCGGCGCCGCAAGAAGGCGAAGGAAAAGGCCGAAGCTCGAGCCCACTGGGAGACGCTCGAGACCGCGGACCGGCACGATCTCTANGAGCGATCCGTGCAGAACACCGAAGCCGAGATCGACTTCGTCGAGCAGGTCTGGAACGAGATCCGCGGGCGTACCGCCTCGGTGCTTCGAGAGGATTTCTGCGGTACCGCTCAGACCAGCGCCGAATGGCTCAGAAGACGTGAAGACAATCACTCGATCGGTGTAGACCTCGACGAGGAAGTCGTCGCCTGGGGCATGGCCAAGAATCGCGAGCGATTGACCGAAGAGCAGCTCGAACGTCTGGAAATCAGACTCGAAAACGTTCTCGACGTCTCCACCAGGCCCGTGGAGACGGTGCTCGCGATGAATTTCAGCTACTTCCTCTTCAAGACCCGCGACCATCTTCGCGGGTACTTCGAAAAGGTGCATGCCTCACTGGTCGACGATGGGCTGTTCGTCCTCGATGCCTACGGTGGAAGTGACTCCTTCACCGAGATGGAGGAGGAGCGTGACCTCGACGGGTTCACCTACGTCTGGGATCAGAATCACTACAACCCCATCAACGGGGACGTGATCAACAAGATTCACTTCCACTTCCCGGACGGAACCAAGATGAAGGATGCCTTCATCTACGAGTGGAGATTATGGACCTTGCCGGAGATCACCGAGGTTCTTCTCGAAGCGGGTTTCTCCAAGGCTTCGGTCTACTGGGAGGGAACCGAAGAGGATGGCGAAGACGGAAACGGTGAATTCACCGCCGAAACCGTGGGTGAACCCTGTGCCGGATGGATTGTCTACATAGTCGCCGAGAAGTGAGTGAACTCGGCACTCCGTTGCCTATGATTGGTCATGATGCTCCAAACCGCGCCCAGACATCTTCAGATCGCCAAGGTTCTTCATGCCGAGTTGGAGAAGGTGGGCATCATCTTCTCCCGGCAGCTCCACAGCGATCTCGATGACGTCAACACGCTCGCCGAACACGTCGAGCGATATCGCGGCAAGATGCTGCGTCCCACACTGCTTCTCCTGACCGCCCTCGCGGTGGAGGGGGACCCATGCGATGGATCAGCGATCTCCCCTCGGCACCGAACGGTGGCGACGGTTCTCGAGATGATCCACATGGCCACTCTGGTCCATGACGACGTGCTTGACGAAGCGGACTTCAGACGACGCGGAGCTACGGTCAATTCCCTGCGCGGAAACGAGACCGCGGTCATGCTCGGTGACTACCTGATCTCGAACGCCTTCCATCTTTGTTCGACCGAAGGCGAGCCATCGATCAACGAGCTGCTCGGGTCCGTCACCAACACCCTGTGCGAGGGTGAGCTTCTGCAGCTCTCGAATCGTGAAAACTTCGAGCTCGATGTGGCGACCTACATGGAGATTCTCCGGCGCAAGACCGCGGTGCTCGTCGGAGCATGCTGCCGAGTCGGTGCCGCGCTTTCGAACGCGCCCGATGAGATGGTCGATGCTGCCGAACGATTCGGAAGTCATCTCGGGATCGCCTTCCAGATTCAGGACGACCTTCTGGATCTCCTGGGCGACCTCGAGGTGGTCGGCAAATCAACCGGCCGCGACATCGCCACTGGAAAGCTCACCCTTCCGCTGCTGCTTCACCTCGAAGGCGAGTCCGAAGCGGAACGCAAGAAGACCGTCGTGATGATCAAGAAATGCGATCAGGCCGGACTGCGTGAACGTCTCGCAGCATCCGGGTCCATCGAAGCCGCTCGCGACGAAGCCAATCGGCTGGTGCATGAGGCCAAGAAGGGACTCGCGGTCTTCGCGCCCTCAAGTGCTCGAGAGCTGCTTCATTCGCTTGCCGATGCGGTCGTCGACCGCCAGGCCTGATGCGGTCTAGTCGGATCCGGTGAGTTCATTCTTCCATCGCATCGTCGGAAGCGCACCAAGCGGTTCCGACGAATCGTCGAGGGAGGCATTCGCCTGCACGAACGCTTCCACCATGTCGATCGTCAACGACATCGGATTTCCCTGCCAGCGGACCACCCAGTCGGAGCTGAGCACGACCACGTGCGGGATGCCTCTGATCTGAAAGAAATTCTTGAGCCGACTGCTGGTGTCGACCGCCAGTCCGTAGGCGAAATCCTGTTTCTTCAGTTTTCGAACTGCGAAATCGACCTTGAAGTTCTTTTCATCGGAGATGCCCAGGCAGATCACTTCCGAGCCGAAATGTCGCTGGATGTCGTTCATGTGCGGCACGGCCCTGATGCACGGTCCGCACCATGTCGCCCAGAAATCCAGAATGACCACCTTGCCGCTCGCATTGCCGGCGGCTGGAAGGAAATAGGACTCGACGTAGAAGGGCTCCGCCTNCTGATTTCTTCGATCCGCGGCCGCGCTCACGGAACCGGTCGTCGGAGGAAAAGGTGTTTTCGGATTCAGCTTCTCGAGTGCTTCCGCGGTCGGTCGGACACGAGGTTCCTCCCCTTTCTCCGGGNGTGGTTCCGCCAGGAGGTGCCTGACGGCTTTCTCAAGTCTGGCACTCGCGACACCTGCATATCGCAGGTTTCCCTTTCGATCGATCACGTGCGTGGTCGGCCGTTCGAAGGCTCCGACCAGATCGCACCACGAACCATTCTCGTCGATCATGATCGGTACGTTGATGTCCATCGACTCGAGGATGACATCCGCTCGCTCCAGATTCCGAGGGATGTGAACCGCGATCACAGCCAGATCCTCTTCGTCCTTCAGGTTCTTCAATGTCTTGTCCAGCCTGGTTCCGGCGGCCTTGCCGGGGCCTTTCGTGGACATGGTCTGAATCACGACCACCTTGCCCCTGAGCTCTTCGAGTGTGGGGGCCTTTTCGGAAAACCAGCGTGCATCGTCCGGAAACGGGGGGGCGGCCCAGCCCGCGGCTTTGGAGGCCGCAAGGGCATCCGGCCGGTTCAGACGTTCCAGCCAGAGCTGTTCGCTCTTGCCACCGCCTGATGTCCGTTCCATCCTCAGTTGACTGTCCGACTGGCCTTGCTCGGTCACCGGGGAAGGTGCCGGCGAGGCCGCCCGGGTGGGTGCCGCATGCATCCACAGAATCGAAACACCGAGAGCGGTCGCGAAAAGTCGTCGTCGAGGCATTGGTGTCATCCTCACTGTGTGGCAGTCATGAAATGAATCGAAAGTGCGGGTCGTTCGAATCGACCCACCGGTTCGTTATTCGGGAAGTGTGATTTCCTCGTCAGCACGTGGAGGCGACTGGGCGAGTGTGATTTCACAGTTGTCGATCAGTCTGACCGAACCAAGTCGGGCAGCCACGAGGGCTCGCAGTGGACGATCAGATTGCGTGGGTGGCGTGAGCGTCTCCGCGTCTCTGATCGCGGCGTAATCGATGTCGAGCTCGTGTTCGACCAGGATCTGTCGCATGCGGACCTGGGCCTCTTCGATGGTGGAGCAGGTGCTTGCCGCTTCGAGTGAGCGTCGAAGTCCCAGTGCATGGTCCTTCTGCTCCTCGCTGAGATGCATGTTCCGTGAACTGAGCGCAAGTCCGGATTCAGCCCTGATCGTGGGAGCTCCTTCGACCTCGATGATGCCGAACCGGTCGGATCTTTCCTTGATCATGTCCTTCAGGACCAGCAGCTGCTGATAGTCCTTTTCGCCGAAGAGACAATGTCTGGGCCTGGTCAGTTCCAGAAGTCGGCTCACGACCAGGCACACTCCACTGAAGAAGTTCGGTCGGATCGCATCCTCGAGTCCGGGGCGAGTGGCCACATCGGGAAGTTTCAATCTCTGAGCCGTCGTGGTCGCGTTCTTCAGACCCTCCGGATAGATCTCATCCGAATCAGGAGTGAAGAGCAGATCCGCACCTGATTCTTCAGCCACCTTGCAGTCGCGTGAGAGATCTCGCGGGTAATCGTCGAAATCCTCGTGGGGAGCGAATTGAGTCGGGTTGACGAAGATGCTCACCAGCACCGGGCGGCCGATGTTGGCCGCCTTTCTGATCAACGAGCAATGCCCTTCGTGCAGGGCGCCCATGGTCATGACGACCACCGGGCGCGAATCCTCGAATGAGAGGGTTCGCGTCACTTTGGCGAGTTCTGAACCTGTACTGATGATTTTCACGTTGGTTAGGGTATCCGGTTCTCGGCTCAAAGGTTCGCTTTGATGGTCCTGCATAATATGAACTTGTTTCAAGGTGGAGATACCTCAAGAGCACTGGTATGATATGGAGCGACCGTCACTCCATTTTCAGCCACTTCCGAGCATTCTCGGAACGCCATTCGAGAGAGCCTCATGACCCTTGATCTGCCCATCTACATGGACAACGCCTCGACCACTCGAACTGATCCGAGAGTGCTTGAGGCCATGCTGCCTTTCTTCCTCGAGACCTACGGAAACCCGTCCAGCAGGAATCACTCCTTTGGTTGGGCCGCCGAAGACGGTGTCGACCGAGCCCGCCGGCAGGTCGCCGATCTGATCGGTGCCGGTCCGAAGGAGATCATCTGGACCTCGGGTGCCACCGAAGGCAACAACCTCGCGATCAAGGGTGCTGCCCGGATGTACGCGAAGGCTCCTGCCGGGGAAAGCGGCCGTGGGCACATCATCACCGCGATCCACGAGCACAAGGCCGTGATCGATCCCTGCAAGCGCCTCGAGCGAGAGGGCTTCGATGTGACCTGGCTTGAACCGGGTGCCGATGGTCTCATCNCCGCCGACATGGTCGCGGGTGCGATGCGAGACGACACGATCCTCGTCTCCATCATGTGGGCGAACAACGAGATCGGAACGATCAACGAAGTTCCCGAGATCGGCGCGCTCTGCCACGAGCACAACGCGATCTTCCACACCGACGGCACGCAGTGGGTCGGCAAGATGCCCACCAACGTCGACACGGACAACATCGATCTTCTGAGTTTCTCCGGCCACAAGCTGTTCGGTCCCAACGGGGTCGGCGCACTCTATGTCCGACGTCGTCGACCTCGAGTCCGTCTCGAAGCGATGCTCGATGGCGGTGGTCACGAACGCGGCATGCGTTCCGGAACGCTCAACGTCCCGGGAATCGTCGGCATGGGCATGGCCTGCGAGATCGCCGGCCGTGAGATGGAAGCCGAAGGGGAGCGACTTCTCAAGCTTCGGCAGCACATGGAACGTTCGCTCGTCGATGCGATCGACGTGGTTCAGGTCAATGGACACGCGGAAAGGCGTCTTCCACATCTCACCAACATCTCATTCGGGTTCGTCGAAGGCGAATCCCTGATGATGGGCGTCAAGGACATCGCCTGTTCCTCCGGCTCGGCCTGCACCAGTGCGAGCCTCGAACCCAGCTACGTGCTGAAGGCTCTGGGCGTCGGCGACGACCTGGCGCATTCATCACTTCGCATGAGCTTCGGGCGTTGGACCACGGCCGAGGAAGTCGACTACGCGATCGAGAACATCATCACAGCAGTGAAGCACCTTCGTTCGATGAGTCCTCTCTACGATCTCCACAACGAAGGCATCGACATCAGCACCATCCAGTGGCAGGCCCACTGATCCCCGAAGGAAAGCAATCATGGCATACAGCGAAAAAGTGGTCGAGCACTACCAGAATCCTCGAAACGTCGGTTCATTCGGCGCCTCCAACGAGGTCAAGGACAGAAGCGACATCGGAGTCGGCATCGTCGGCGCACCNGAGTGTGGTGACGTCATGCAGCTTCAGATCAAGGTTGATGACGAAGGCATGATCGAGGATGCGAAGTTCAAATGCTTCGGATGCGGATCCGCCATCGCATCGAGCTCTCTTGCGACCGAATGGCTCAAGGGGCGCTCGGTCGACGATGCTTTGAAGATCAAGAACACCGCGATCGTGGAAGAGCTGAGTCTTCCTCCCGTCAAGATCCATTGTTCCGTTCTTGCCGAAGATTCGATCCGAAGCGCGATCGCCGACTACAAGAAGAAGAACGGCATGGACGATCACGACCATGACCANGACCACGACCACGACCACAGCCACTGAGATACGGAGTTCCGAGTTATGCCCGTCACCGTGACCGATACCGCCGCCCGAGAAATCGAATCCATCATCAAGCAGCAGAATCTCGATGCCGAGAAGATCCACCTTCGCGTCGGCGTGAAGGGTGGGGGCTGCAGTGGATTCTCCTACCTGCTCGACCTGACCGAGGTCCAGAAGGATTCCGACGAGCGGTGGTCCTACGACTACACCCTCAAGGATGAAGACAACGAGCGAGATGTCTCGATCAACGTCGTCTGCGATCCAAAGTCCTACCTGTATCTGAACGGGACCTCGATCGACTTCAAGGACGAGCTGATGGGACGAGGATTCGTCTTCAACAATCCGAATGCCACGAGCTCATGTGGATGCGGTTCCAGCTTCTCGGCCTGACCGAGCGGATCCGCCCCGACATGATCAGAAACCTCATCGCGGCCTTCCTGGGAATGCTTGCCGGAATGACCGTCAACATGTCCCTCGTGTTGGTCGCGCTGTTTTGTCATCCCATGCCTGAAGGTGTCGATTTCACCGACACTGAAGCGATGCCCGAGTATTTCGCGACCCTTCCCGCCACCGGATTCCTGGTCGTGCTTGCCGCGCATCTCGGTCAGTCCTTCTTCGGCGGGCTGGTCGCGGCACTCCTCAGCAAGGACAGACCTCGAACGATGGCATTGATCATCGGAGTGCTGAGCCTCATCGGTGGAGTGGTCAACCTGACCGAACTCCCTCATCCCACGTGGATGTGGATCGAGGTGCCCGGCTATCTCCTGGCCGCCTGGTTCGCGGCATCGCTGGCGATGCGATTGAAAAGAAGCTCCGCCGCCACCAGCGCCTGACGCCACTCATGCCTGCATCACCCGCCCCGGGGAAGTCACCCGAGCGCCTTGATCGCACGCTCGCTGTCNTTGATCAACGGCATCGCGGACAGTTCGCCTCCGACGGCGACCTTCATCCATGCTGCCGGAGTCAGACGGCCGATGGAACAGATGCGCTTGGTTTCGACCGCGATGTCCTTGTTTCTGACATGCGCTCTCACCTGATGGCTGATCATCTGGCCGATGGCATAGTCAGGGAGATAGAGCGGGTGCGCCACCATGTGCTGGTACGCCCCAAGAATACGGTAGGGGTCCTGTCCGAAATGATCGGCGAAGAATTCCGACCAGACATCGTCGGAGATCCTCAGCACGGTCTCGCGCAGAGCCGCGGCATCGGCCTTCGGGTTCTCGTAGATCCATCGCCAGGTGCGAAGCTCCATCAACGATGGTCCCNCGATCTGGCAGGCCATGAGCATCGTGCTGAGCGTGGTCTCGTGGAAGGCACGTTGGGCCGCCGCGGCATCCTCGATGCCGAGGACCTGTTTCGCGAGTGATTGATAGAGGAAGGCGAAGGCCTCGGTGCAGGCGGTGTTCGGAACGCCCTCGAGAATCGGTCTCGGTGCGAAGTAGCACGAACACAGTTGCTCGAGATTGTGGCCGAGTTCATGCATCGCGGTGTCGAAGCCGTCCCAGCCGAGCTCGTTCTTCAGCCGGCTGGTACGCAACCAGGCGTCGTACTGATGCAGCATCGGTCGCATCGCGTGTCCCGCTCCCTTTCCGATCTCGACCCTGATTCTCGTCCCGAGAAAGTCGGCGAGTTCATCCTCGAAACCGAGTCCCCGGAGGACTTCGGGNAGTTTTCTCTCGAAGGCTTTTTCGTCCTCGAAGAGCGCTCTGACCGCATCATCCATCTCGGAGGCCTTGCGGGATTCGAAGAGATCGTCGTAGTAGACGTCATGCGCTTCGAGCTCACGACCCAGCTGGTGTTCCATCTTGGCGGAGAGATCCTTGCGCACATCGGCGGAAAGAAGATCCACCAGCATCTTCTCGACGTCTGCCTCCGGAATCTCCCGATGCAGCTCGCACTTTCGCGAAATCGCGGTCGGATGCTCGGGGTGGTGGGGATCGAGTGCCTTGGCGACTTCGACCTGCATCATCCAGTGGTCGTAGCGTTCGAGACCCACGACATCCTCGGTCTTCTCGCCACCGAGCGTGTTCATGCCCGGATCCCAATCGAGTTCGTTGGTTCCATCCATNACCGAGCGGGGAATCGAACCATCGATGTGACGGCCNAGAACCCAGGCNAGNGCTCGTTGCTTGTGAATGCCGTCCGGTTCGTTGTATCCGGCCTTCAGTTCCTCCCGGATGAGCCAGTGTGCGACCAGCTTTCGGTCCGATTCGAACCATCTCTTGCCGGTGGCGTCCACCATCGTTCCCACGGGGACATGGAAGTTGGACACCCAGTGTGATGCCTTGAATCCGAGATCTCGCGCCATGTCGGCGACATCCTTCGGGACGCGTGCCCCGAAGTGACGAGAGATTCTGCTTCTCGCCCAGTCTTCAGTGGACCAGGAATCGCCGTGTTCGAGCATCTCNGTGAGNGAGGGTCGATCCAGATTCAACAGCGCGAGATGCGCGAGTTTCTGGATGTAGACCTGTTCCGAGAGATCAGGTGCCGGATCGAAGGTGGCCAGCAGTTCGTCGATGTTCGCCATCTCGTCGCCACGCAGATCGGCCCACCGCCTCAAGGTCCGTCTCATTTCGTAGAGATGGCCTCGTACCTGGGCGATCGAGGTCTCGAGTCGTTCGACCAGTCGGTCCAGATCATCCGAGTCCGCGACGAAATGATCNAGGCAGAACGTGGCGAACGCCGCNTCATCNCCATCCGCTTCCTGCCACAGTTCGGCGCAACGGGTGACTCCTGATTCGATCCTCGCTCGGTGCTCNTCNCCGTGTCTTTCGATCAACTGACTCGTGACATGCTCGGTNCCGGTGTTGGCTGTGGTGGTGNTCATGACTGCATGATAGTCGGCGATGAGACGGGTTTCGGACTCTTTTGCCGAGGCGTATTCCTGCTTTCTCGCTTTTTCACTGAGAGACATGCTCCTCTCGTCCGGAAGTCCTTTGACACCCCACGTGTCGCCGGATCATTCCGGATCGATTCACCCGTTTTCAGGAGATTACTCATGTCTTTCTCACTCAGCTGCCTTGTTCTCACCGCCGCTCCATTCCTTCAAGGTGGAGATGAATGGAACCCGGGAGACCCTTATTTTCCCTCACCTTCGGTGCTCTCCGATGCACCGACATGGATTCCTCTGGATGACATCGGACGTGAGAATGTCGGTTCGAAGCCCTCATTCAACATCCAATACGTCTCTCAGGGAGATGAACAGCGCTACCGAGTGATTGCTCGTGTTCATGGATTCTGGGTCGAACCCCATCGCAATTCTGATTCTGAGATCGATCTGTCCTTCCTGGAGGTTCGTGTTCCGGGAATGGGCGTCACCGATGTCGTCGGTCTCCCGCAGCTGCCTCTGATTCACACGGCGCTCGGGCTCACCGGCAAGGCGACTCAGGTCCGGATCGCCGCCCCTGATCTTCGTCAGTACGCGACCTTCGACAATGCTCCGATTCTGCCGCATCAAGGCCCTGACCTGGAGCCTCTCGGGGGCGATGGTCAGCCCAAGCCTTTCAAGATCGATGAGAGCTTCTATCGAAACCATCCCGACTCATGGCCGGCAGGCGCCGGGACGGCGGCGGCCGGTCCTGACCATGTCTTCGGCACCATTCCATACGCCAAACCCACGCTGCAGATGTTCAAGTACGAGCCATCGAAGAACCAGCTTCAGGTCGCGCGTGAAATCGAATTCGATCTGATCTATCGCGCCGAATCCAGTGAGCAGATCGCTCTTTCACGGTCCTGGGCCCGAGCCGCCAGTGAATTCCTTCAGAATTACGACTGGCTTCTCGAGAAGGACATTCTCACGCCTTTCATCGACTGGAAGGGACGCTATCTCATCATCCATCCTGAAAGCTGGCTCGAGCAACTCGAACCTCTCATCACTCTCAAGAGACAGCGAGGCTATCGAGTCGATCGAATCACCATCGAGGAGATCGCCAGTGCNGATTCCGAGGATTTCTTCGCGGCGATCAACGACTGGTACTTCGATCACNCCGCCATCGAGGAGAAGTACGTNCTTCTCGTCGGGGACACNTCGTTGATCCCNCACCGNCAGACTTCCGTCNCGAANGACNNNGGNGTGATCGGAAGCTCGGACATGCGATATTCATTCCTGCATTCGGAGTTCTCGCCCAGCCTGTGGATCGGTCGTCTTCCCGCAGAGACCGATGCCGAGTGCAAGATCATGGTCGACAAGTCGGTGAGCTATCAGACCAAGATGCTCTTCGACACCGACTTCTACGAGACCGCGACACTCGCCGCTCACCCCGGAGAAGAAGACGCTTATCTGGATTGCATCGACACCATCATGGCCCAGACGCATCTCTACGAACGTCCTCGGAACTTCATCGATCGTGGTGGCGACACCGCCGACGGCAAGGATGAACTCGTGATCTCGGACATCGACGACAAGCATGTCGGGCTCGTGATGTACCGTGGGCACGGTTCCACCACTGCCTGGTCCCCATGGGACTTCGACAACCAGCGTCTGAACGACACCGATCTCGGCACGCTCACCAACACCACCTACAACCCGGTCGTCTTCAGCGTCTCCTGCAGCAACCATGGCATTCAGGACAATCCCGAGGCCATCGGCCGTGAATGGATGCACTACGAAGCCGCCGCGAGCGCGAGCGTCGGCGCCATGCACGTATCCTATCGCCCGCAGAACAACACTTTCGCCGAATATTCATGGATCTGGCTCCAGTCCGAATCGGTTCATTCGATCGCGGCAACGACGATGTGCGCGCTCAACTCGGCCGCAAGCGCACATGGTGATCAGTGGTCACGTTGGAATCAGCAGGTGTACTCGGTCTTCGGTGATCCTGAAATGCGCGTCTACAACGATGCGCCATTCCAGATCCTCCTCGACTTCCCCGGTCCTGACGTGATCCGACCCGAGCTTCCCTTCGAAGTCAATGTGTTCGATGATCTCGGTCGACGTGTTTCCGAGGCCATCGTCACTCTGAGCGGGCCCGAAGGTCCCATCTTCACGGGACTCTCCGACCCCAACGGATCGTTCCTCATCCCCGCGGGTCTCGACCTCGGCGATCATGAGGAACTGACCATCCGGGCCTGGGTCGACGATCGCAACGGCATCGATTTCGTGTCAGCCATCCAGGTCGACACCCAGACCTCGGTCGTCGAGGATCTTGATGGCGACGGTCGGGTCGGTGGCGCCGATCTCGCACAGCTGCTCGCATCATGGGGCGGTGGGGGACCCGCTGACTTCGACGAAAACGGCGAAGTGAATGGAGCGGATCTGGCTCGACTGCTCGCTGCCTGGGACTGATCCTTCCGACATTCGATGGTTCCGCGGGGGCGTCTCATCTCGAGGCGCCCTCGTTTTCGATGATGTGGGGTATCCTGTCTTCATGAACGTTCACGCCACGTCATCCCGCCTTCTCCTGGGGCTTACATTTCTGCTGATGGTGACCACCTCCGGGTGCCAGACAGTGGCCACTCCGGGGTTCGAAAAGATCACGCCCGGGATGGATCAGGCCGAGGTGCGTTCGATCCTGGGCAATCCGTCCTCGACCTACGACCGACTGATCGGTACCGACGGAGTGCTTGTCCGGTTCGAACGGTGGCAGTACGGCGACACACCGAGCACGCTCGCCACCGGGATGGTCTTTTCAGATCTCCCGAGTGACGAGGTCTGGGCCGTCTTCTTCGACGAAGAGGGCCTGGTCATCAAGGCGCAGCCTCCCGTGAGGGGCGTCTCCGGGCCGCGACCCGTCGAATTTCCCGACATGATTCCCTCGAGAAGTCGCTGACCGTCCTGCGCAGGATGGGGGCGAAGAAAAAGACCGTCGAAGCGAGGCTTCGACGGTCTTTGGTGTGATCTTTCGAATCGGCTCAGACTTCTGCGGCCATCTTCTCGGCCTTGGCCCGAGCATCATCAAGCGTTCCCACGTACATGAATGCGCTTTCGGGAAGATCATCGCCTTCGCCTTTGCAGATTCGTTCGAAGGAATCGATGGTGTCGCTCAGGGGAGTGGTGATTCCCGCGATGCCGGTGAAGACTTCGCCCACGTAGAACGGCTGCGAAAGGAATCGTTCGATCTTTCGAGCTCTCGACACCATCAACTTGTCCTCTTCAGGAAGCTCGTCGACACCGAGGATGGCGATGATGTCCTGAAGGTCCTTGTATCGCTGAAGGATGGTCTGGGTCTGACGTGCCACCTGGTAGTGGTGTTCGCCGATGACCTGGGGGTCGAGGATTCGTGACGTCGAACCGAGGGGGTCCACCGCGGGGTAGATGCCCTTTTCGGCGATGCTTCGTTCAAGCACGACGAAGGCGTCGAGGTGAGCGAAGGTCGTGGCTGGTGCGGGGTCGGTCAGGTCGTCCGCGGGGACGTAGATCGCCTGAACCGAGGTGATCGCGCCCTTGTTGGTCGACGTGATGCGTTCCTGCATCGCACCCATCTCGGTTGCGAGGTTGGGCTGGTAGCCCACGGCACTGGGCATTCGGCCGAGAAGTGCGGACACTTCGGAGCCTGCCTGGGTGAATCGGAAGACGTTGTCGACGAAGATCAGGGTTTCCTTGCCGGAAGCATCTCTGAACTCTTCCGCCATCGTGAGGCCCGAGAGGCCCACTCGAAGACGAGCACCCGGAGGTTCGTTCATCTGACCGAAGACCATGGCCACCTTGTCGAGGACGTGGCCCTTGTTGCCTTCCTTGTCGGTGTATTCGGCTTCCGCCATT
>NYVB01000165.1 GCA_002684315.1 Planctomycetaceae bacterium
GAGGAGGATCGCCTTCTCGATGCCGTCGGTCTGGGACGAGTGTTCGCCGCCGGCGGACACGATCCTTCGGAAGGACATGCATGACTGGTTGGATCCTCGTGATTCTCGTTTTCATGGTGGGCATTCTCGCCTGGACCTCCGCCGTCAAGCAGGCTCTGCTCAGCACGTCCGATGGGGCGCTCGAACGTCGGCTGGCGGAGCTGGGTCGTCTCGAACGCTCCCGTTGGGTCATCGGTCGGCAGCGATCACTGGCCTCGTATCTCGCGGTCAAGTGCGCGGCGCAGTCCGCGTTGATCACCGGGATCGTGGTTCTGGATCTGTGCGGCATCGGTGAAGGTGCCGTTCTGGATCCCTGGCGACTGGGTTTTTCCGTGCTCATCGCGACCGCTCTGATCTGGTTCTCAACCGGTGTGGTCGGGCCTGCCCTGGCTCGGTACATCGGCTCGGGCCTGATCACCGCGATTCTCCCCTTGTTGCGGCTGGCGCTCCCGATCATGGGACCGTTCGCCCGAATCACCTCGGTCTTCGATGAATCGGTCCGTCGTCTGACGGGTGCGAATCTTCTCGAGCGTGATGCCGAAGAGGAACTGCTTCGTTCGATCGAGGATTCGCAGCGCAAGGGTGGGCTCGATGACGTCGCCGTCGAGATGCTTGAAAACGTGGTTGAGTTCGCGGACACCGACGTCAGTTCCGTGATGACCCCGCGCACCGACATCGACGGAATCGCCTTCACGGATGAACTGTCCGAGATTCGATCGTTCATCGAGAGTGCGGGACATTCCCGTATTCCCGTTTATTCCGAGAATCTGGATTCGATCGAGGGCATTCTCTACGTCAAGGATCTGGTTCGCTATCTCGGCGAGGATGCCGCGAGTTTTCGCCTGCGTCCTCTGCTGCGGGAGGCCATCCGAGTTCCCGAGACCAAGCAGGTCGGAGATCTTCTGCGTGACTTCCAGAGTGCCGAGATTCACATGGCGATCGTGATCGATGAATACGGCGGCACCAGTGGACTGGTCACCATCGAGGATGTCCTCGAGGAGATCGTCGGTGAGATCCACGACGAGCACGAGCCTGACGACGAAGAGGAAGCCACCTGTCTGTCGTTGTCGGACGGTCTCTGGGAGGCGGACGGCAGATTTCCTCTGCAGGATCTCGAGGATCATCTTCCCATCGAGCTCCCCGAGGAACTGGAACCGGAAACACTCGCTGGATTCGTGCTGGAGCACTTCGGGCGGGTGCCCGCCATCGAAGAATCGTTCGAGGACCTCGGCTATCGCTTCACCGTGCTCGAAGCCAGCGAGACCAAGGTGGATCTCATCCGGATCCAGCAGCTCACGGCCCCGGCGGCTGATGCTGATGGACCGATCGCGGAGAAGTGAGACGAATTCGTATAGAATCCCTGCATGCCGCTTCTTGAGGCCAAGGGCCTCGTCAAGAGTTACGGAGGACGACGCGTCGTCGATGAGGTCGGATTCAAAGTTGAATCCGGTTCCATTGTCGGTCTGCTCGGACGGAACGGTGCGGGCAAGACCACATCCTTCCGCATGGCCATCGGAATGATCCAACCGGAAGCCGGTTCGGTTCGGTTCGACGGTCAGGACGTGACTCGCTGGCCCATGTTCAAGCATGCGCGCGCGGGAATGGGCTACCTCAGTCAGGAGCCAAGCGTCTTTCAACGGCTCACCATCGAGCAGAATCTTCTCGCGATCCTTGAAACGACGTCCCTGAGTTCCCGCCAGCGGAAGGAACGTGCCGCCGAGTTGATGGACCAGTTCGGACTAGAACACAAGGCCCGCGAGCAGGCGCGAACCTGTTCCGGTGGTGAACGAAGAAGACTTGAAATTGCGCGTGCCCTGATCACCGAACCGAAATTGATTCTTCTCGATGAACCGTTCGCCGCGGTCGATCCCCACACCGTGGAGGAACTTCAGGCCGAAGTTCGTCGACTTGCCGCGTCTGGAATCGCCATCCTCGTGACCGATCACAACGTGCAGCAGACGCTTCGCATCTGTGACCATGCCTACATCATTCACAAGGGATGCAATCTCAAGGATGGCCCTCCTCGTGAGATCATCAACGACGAGGACGTGCGCAGCGCGTACCTGGCCTCGACTTTCAGAGGAGATGAATTCGATGACTGATCGAACCACTCTCGCACTCCTCGCCCGCGTGTCGATCGTGGCCTCGCTCGGCGTCGTGTTTCTGTGCACCAGCGGATGTGTCCGTCGGAAGGTGACGATCACGTCGACGCCTTCGGAAGCCCTCGTCTGGGTGAACTCCCAGGAAATCGGACGAACCCCGCTCGAGTTCGAGTTCACCTACGACGGTGTCTACGATGTTCGACTCATGCACGATGAGTGCGTGGCGCTTTCGACTTCGGCGTCCACGGACCCGCCGGTCTGGGATCTTCCCGGTCTCGATTTCTTCGCGGAGATCCTCCCGGTCGAATTCACGCGCGATGTCGCCTGGCATTTCGAACTCGACGCTTCCAGTCTCGATCCTCAAAAGCGACTGGATGCCGCACGAGCGATGCGTGCCTCCCTTGAAACGACTGATCCGGCATGGGTGGGTTCGGATGTCGACGCGAAGCCGGTTTCGGATCAGAGCGTGACGGGTGCGCCGATCGGCCTGCCCTCGCTGCCCGCTGAAACGCCGGCAGAGGTTCCAGAGGTCGATCCGCCGGAACTCTATCCGCTCGGTGGCGGGCCTCAGATCGAGGAATGAGCCGTTCTGCGGCCTCTCTGGTGACTGGTGGTGGGTGGCCTCGGATTTTCGTCTCGAACCCTCCTCGGGCCGTCCTCGGGCCGTTTCGGAGCTGTCTTCGAATGCCAGGATCACACGACTAAATGTCCTCCTAAGTTGTTTCCATGAAACGACTTGAGATATTCCTCCGGGAAGACGCTGAAACGGCATTGACCCACCTTGGGGGGGGAGGCTAGTCTCTTGCCTCTGAGACAGTCTTCTTCGTGGGCTTCGGCCCATGTGACTCGCTCGCCCGGATACGTCGGAGCATCCGGGCGGCGGTCTTTTTTGGGGTGTCTGGCTTTCTTGCAAGACGTCAATTGTCGCCAAAACCATCCGAAAACACATGATCGTTCATGAATGTCCTTCTTTCTTGTTCGTTTTTTCGAAGCGTCACGTGTTCCTCTGTGGTGACTCGACTTGTGGGCGCAGGCATCCGGCGTCTAGGGTGCCCTCAACAGGAGATTCTCATGCATCGACCTCTGACATTGATTCTTTGTGCCATCATCTCCCTCTTCATGTGCAGGGTGTCGGAAGCATTCGAGCCGGTGCGTCTTTCACTTGATGGTTCCGGGTTGTCCTTGATGCTCTTCGATGATGAAGACGGTTCGCAGGCAATGCCGGATGGTGACCGACTCCCCGACACCGAGGTGCTGGCGTCCTCTGCAGCGCCGCTCCCGTATGCAACCAAGGATTCGACGGCCTGGTGGTTCGAAGTTGGTGGCGGTTCGAATTTCGATGGTGGGTGGGTCGCGCTGGGTGGTGTCGGCGTCGAGTGGTACCCCGTCGATGGATTTGCGATCGGTGCTCGCTTCGATGGCATCGGTGTCGGGCTGAAGGACACCCCGACCACGGCCGGCGTGGATGCGGCGCTTCTGGTTCGCTGGCATGTCCTTCGACGTGAGACCTGGTCTCTGTATCTCGATGGGGGNTGCGGCTTCGCCGTCTTCGCCGACGAGGTTCCGACCGGAGCCTCGCGATTCTGTTTCACGCCCCAGCTCGGTCTTGGTGTGACCTGTGAAGTCGCCGACGACGCGCGAGTGATGGCCGGCGCCAGGTGGTTTCATGTTTCGAACGGCCAGTCGGCGACCCGAAATCCCGGCGTGGACATGCTGGAACTCTATGTGGGCATGACTTTTTCGTATTGAACGTCGGTTCGCGGGTTCCTGTCGGCTCAGTCTCGTCGATAGCCATCAGGATGCGCTTGATACCAACGCCATGCGGTCTCGATGATTTCGTCGAGATCAGTGAATCGAGCCTTGAATCCAAGCTCTTTTTCAATCCGCTGCGGGTTCGCGGTGAGGCTGGGTGGATCGCCCGGTCGGCGGGGACCTTCCTGTTCCGGGATGGGGTGACCGGTGACGCGTCGGCAGGCCTCCAGGCATTCCCGGACGGAATAGCCACGTCCGATTCCGACGTTGTAGGCACGTTGTTCGCCCGGCTCGAGGGCTTCGATCGTGGCCAGATGCGCCTCGACGAGATCGGAGACGTGCACGTAATCTCGAATGCAGGTGCCGTCGGGTGTCGGGTAGTCGGAGCCGTAGATCGTCAGCGCCTCTCGTTTTCCCAGTGCGACTTCGAGACAGATCGGAATCAGATGACTTTCCGGTCGGTGGTCCTCGCCGAGGCGGGTCTGTTTGTCGGCGCCTGCGACGTTGAAATATCGCAAGGCCGCGAAGGCGAACGGTTGTCCTCTGAGTTCGGCTGCAGCGGCGGCATCGCGCAGCATCCATTCCGTGACCAGCTTCGAACGACCGTACGGATTGACCGGATCCTGGGGGCAGGTCTCGTCGATGGGAAGGTGTTCCTCGCCCGGTTCGCCGTAGCTCGCGCAGGTGCTCGAGAAGATGAAGCGGGCGACCCCGGCCTCGAGTGCGGCGTTGATCACCGACAGACTTCCCACCGCGTTGTTGTCGTAATAGCGAAGTGGTTCGTCGACCGATTCTCCGACGTAGGCCAGAGCGGCGAAATGCATCACCGAATCGATTCGTTCACGGCGCATCGTCTCGAGCAGTCGTGCACCATCTCGGACATCCATTTCGGTGAATCCGACCCGATCACCGCCGATCGAACGCAGGGTCTCGACGGCACCACGGTTGCCCCGGTCCAGATTGTCGACGACCTGCACGAAATGTCCGGCTTCGACGAGTCTCAGAACCGCATGTGAACCGATATATCCTGCACCGCCTGTGACGAGAATGTTCATGATCGAGAGTCTTTCCTGAGGACGTTGAAGCGACGGTGGCGTCATCTGTTGATCGGCCACCCGTGATGAATACCGACACTGTACCTCCCGAAGATCTCAAGAACGACCGAGAAAGCGAGCCTGCGACGATGACTTCAGCACCACCTCCCGATTCAAAGACGTCTCTGGGTCCTGCGGCCACCATTCGCTGCATCTTCGGTGGGGTTCTGATGGGACTCGCCAATCTCGTTCCCGGAATCTCCGGGGGCACCATGCTGCTCGCCTCGGGGATCTACGCATTGCTCGTCGATGCGATCTCGGATCTGGCGGCCTTTCGATTCAAACGCAAGAGCCTCATGGTCATGATTCTCGTCGTGCTGCCTGCGCTTCTTGCCATCGTCCTGTTCTCGGGGCTGGCGGGTCGTTTCGTTCTCGAACAGCGCTGGGTGGCGTTCAGTCTCTTCATCGGGCTGACGCTCGGTGGTGTGCCGATTCTTCTCAGGTCACTCGCGCCCGTGGGGTTTCTCACGTTCGTCGGGTGTCTGCTGGGTCTGATCGCGATGGCGTTTCTCGCCTTTGGAACCGGCGACCCGGGTGCACCCGAGGGCGGTGGTTCCTTCGGCGGCCTTCTGATCGCAGGGTTCGCGGCGGGAGCGGCGATGCTGCTGCCCGGTTTGTCCGGAAGTTACGTCCTGCTGGTCCTCGGTGAATACGTCGTGATTCTCACCACGATCGATGAAGCGCGCGCCGCCTTGTCCGCGCGTGATTGGGCCGGCCTGGTGACGGCGGGCTGGACCGTGGTCCCGGTCGCTCTGGGCGTGGTGGTCGGTATCGGGACGGTGGGGGTGGTGGTGCGTCTTCTTCTGAAGCACGTGCGCGG
>NYVB01000034.1 GCA_002684315.1 Planctomycetaceae bacterium
CATGGTTGGACCGCTTGACAAGGATTCATGGCTTGGAGCCTCCGGCAAGGATTGGGACATCGTCCTTTCCAGCAGAGTGAGACTCGCACGCAACGTGGCGGGCGTTCCGTTCGTCGGCATGGCAAGCGACCCCGATCGCAATGAAGTCGTGGGCATGGTCAGAAGGATTCCGATGTTCGCCGGCACCGAGGCCGACCTGACCTGGCACGAGATGGAGAACATGGAGGACCGTGATCGGCGCATGCTGGTCGAACGACATCTCATCTCCCACCAGTTCGCGGATGCGACATTTCCCCGCGGAGTGGCGATCTCCAAGGATCAGCGCTTGAGCGTGATGGTCAATGAAGAGGACCATCTGAGGATTCAGACGCTTGCTCCGGGACTTGCGTTGCGAGAGGCCTTTCAGCGGGTCTCCGAAGTCAGAGATGAATTCGAATCCTCGATCGAGTTCGCCTTCAGTCCTCGATGGGGTTTTCTCACCGCATGCCCCACGAACGTGGGCTGCGGCATTCGTTTTTCGGTGATGCTTCACCTTCCGGCGATCCGCATCACGGAAGAGCTCGGTCGGGTCAGACAAGCCGCGAAGGATCTCGACCTGGCCGTGCGCGGGTACCACGGAGAAGGCAGCGAGTCGGTTGGTGATTTCTTCCAGATCTCGAACCAGATCACGCTTGGAACGTCGGAGGACGATCTGCTCGAGGAATTTCTGGGGGCGGTCGTCCCCCGGCTCGTCGAATATGAAAGACACGCACGAACCGTCCTTCAGGAAAAGAAGCGTGTGATGCTGGAGGACTTCGTCCACCGGGCGCACGGAACGCTTCTTTCAGCTCGCCTGCTTGGCATCGACGAAGCGATCAAGCTTCTGAGCAGACTGCGAATAGGTCGTGCTCTGGAAGTCGTCGGCTCACCTGATCTCGCCGTGATCCACAGACTGCTCCTCAACGTCCAACCCGCACACCTGTGCGCGTTGAGCGGGACCAGCATGGAAGAGGGTGAAGAGACACTCGCGGCTCGAGCTGAAATGGTGCGAAACGCACTCAGCTGAAAACTGATGCAGAACTCAGGCTGTGAACTCAAACGGTGAACTCAAACGGTGAACTCAAACGGTGAACAAGGCATCGCAGTCGCTGGCGAAGGCGAGATCCTTTTCGGACAGCCCTCCCGCATCATGCGTGGAAAGCGTCAGGGTCACCTTGTTGTAACGAACGAGAATGTCAGGGTGGTGCTGAACCGCCTCTGCCTTCTCGGCCACGGCATTCACGAACCCCATCGATTTGATGAAGTCGTCGAAACCGAACGTCCGCTGGATCGAATCACCATTCTGAGACCACTCGGGAAGCATGGCAAGCCCTTCGGCAAGTCGTTCCTCGGTGAGCTTTTCGATGTGATTCGTCTGTTCGGTCATGGCGTCTCGATTCCGTGCAATTGCAGGACTGGGGGTTGCGTCAGCAACACATGTCGGGGCACTATAGCGAACGGAGTCGGCCCCGGTATCTCGCCGAACCCGTCTCGATCGAGAAAACCAACCTGAACCCCTAGAAGGGCGTCAGACACGCTCATGACCGATTCCAGAAGAACCACTCGACTGGCCCCGTCTCCTTCAGGAGCCCTGCATCTGGGCAATGCCCGAAGCCTGCTGCTGTGCTGGGCGATCGGTCGTGCGCAGGACTGGCGGGTTCTGTTGCGCATGGAGGATCTCGACGGCGAGCGCTGCAGCCTTCAATCGGAATCATTGATTCTCGAAGACCTCCAGTGGCTCGGGATCGACTGGGACGAGGAGATGATCAGGCAGTCGGAGGACATCGAACGGCATCGGACCTCGGTGATCCGAGCGATGAAGTCGGGACGCATCTTCCAGTGCGCACGATCACGACGAGCACTTCGAGAAGCCTCGGATGCGATGGCCGCCCCGCATGAAGGAGGCCCGAAGGCACGTTCGACGATCGACATGAGACCCACGGACCCGGAATCGTATCGATTCTCGAAAGGTGAACACAACCATCGGGCGACCATCGCCGAGGGACGCATGGTGATCGAGGATCAGATCCTGGGCTCGTACGAATGCGATCCAATGGAAATGTTCGGAGATCCCATCGTCTGGACGCGAAGGGACACACCGTCATACCAACTCGCGGTCGTGCTCGACGATGCACACCACGGGATCACCGACGTGATTCGTGGCGATGATCTCCTTCCCTCCGCGGCGTTGCAGAGTCGACTGGCCGAACTCTTCGGGGTACCGTCACCTCGGTGGTGGCATGTTCCGCTGATGAGAGATCATGAAGGTCGCAGATTGGCCACGCGGGACCAGGACGAAACACTGACACAGATGAGATCAAGAGGCATCGAAGGCACGCATGTGATCCAGCACCTCGCACGCAGTTGCGGTTTTGAAGCGCCGTTTCCGNGAAACGCCGTTGAATTTGCCGAGAAACTCGACCTGGAGTCGATGGTGTCGTGGTCACGTAAGACAAGTCACGAAGGTGGAGATCGTCTGCCGAAGGACATCGAAGAAAGAGTGAAGGAATCACCATGAGGCTCACAATCAAAGCAACTCTGAAACACCTGACCCTGCTGAGTGCATGCCTGATCCTTTCGGCCTGTGGGTGTGAGAACACCCCCGACGAGACCGTGCTCATCTCGGGAGAGACGTTCACCCTGGAAGTGGCCAGCACAGAGGCCGCCATCCAGCGTGGAATGGGAGGACGAAAGAGCCTCGCACGCAACGATGGGATGCTGTTCGTCTTTCCGGAAGCAAGGTCGAGGCGGTTCTGGATGAAGAATTGCCTCATTCCGCTCGACATCATGTTTCTCGATGCCAGGGGACGTATCACCGCGATCCATCAGATGCCCGCGGAGCCGCTTCAAACCGAGAACGAGACCTTGTCCGAGTATGAGGATCGACTTCCGGGCTATCGAAGCCTCCTGGGGGCTCAATATGCCATCGAGCTTCAATACGGTCGAATTTCGGAACTGGGGCTGAAAACCGGAGAGAAAATCGAGTTGCCGTTCGATTGCCTCAAGACACGCCTTCCATGACCCGATGATCAGGAGGAATTCGCGCCTTCGAATGCCGCGAACGCCTCATGAACTCGCTCATCGGAAGTTTCCGTGCACACAGACAGAATTCTCATCCTGTCCGATTCGACCGACACTCATTCGAACCGGAATGCGTGGTCGATCGAATTCGATGCCGGACTTGTCGAGTTCGCGCTGCAACCTTCGAACCTGGTCACTCTCGAAGATCAGGAGTGGCCNCCCCAGATCAACCAGTCATCGAGAGGCATGGTCGTCTTTCCTTCAGAGGAATCTCCATCGGAAAACGCCCTGACATCAGCCACTCGAAAGGTGATGGCGCGAGCCCACCGGCATGACCTTCCGATCGTGGTCCTGTCCGATCATCCGGCACGGGACGTCTCGGCCGGACTCTCGGGGTTGACCGTGCTTCCGGCGGGGACTTCCGCTGGAATCACCAGTGCGGTCTTCACCGGCGTGCTTTCAAAAGCGACGACGATTCATCACCTGCGGATGCAGAACGAGGTGAACGGCAGAATCATCGAAAGTGTGACCGAAGAGATCGATCTGATGGATGAGGAACTGCAGTCGGCGATGATGGTCCAGAAAGCGATGCTTCCGCAGGAGATGCCCGGTGTCGGAAATGTCTCGATGGCCGCCTTCTGGAGGCCCTCTTCGTATGTGTCGGGTGATTTCTATCAGGCGAAGATGCTTGATCGGACTCGCATGGGGGTGTTTCTCGCCGATGCCGCCGGACATGGTGTCGCATCGGCACTGATGACGATGATCATGGCCAGATCGTTCGAACCCTGTTCGGATGATGGCCGGATCCTGTCCACGGGCGAGGTCATGCGGAAGGTCAACGATGCACTGTGCAAGATAGAACGCTCACGTTCTCGTTTCGCCACGGGCATCTACGTGATTCTCGACTGTGACAATGGTGAACTCACGTACAGCACGGCGGGGCACCCGGCACCGATGATCCTGGGCGGGAAACGAATCGAAGCCCTCGATCTGAAAGATGGCGGCCCGGGCATGGGAATCTTCGAGGACAGCACATTTGAAACGATGCACGCGAGTCTTGAAGACGGCCAGAGTCTCTTGATGTACTCGGATGGTTTCGAACAGGCATTCCCCACTCCGGAAGTCCCTGAAGAGTCACTTCATCTGCCGAACAACGCGTACTTGCGGGTCTTCAGATCACTTGGAGGACTCGACACACCGAAGGAGATGATCGATCGACTCGAGGCCGCCATCGACGGACGGCGCGGATCGCTCAGGCAGAAAGATGATCTCACCCTTTTGTGCATTCATCGAGCGATGCGATCCATTCAAATCGAAGTTGAGTGAGATCCACTGACATTTTCCGGGCCGGTCGGTCTATCCTGAGGAGATGTTCACAGGATTGATTCAACACATGGGAACCATCTCCAGCCGCTCCGAGGATGGCACTGTGATTCGCCTCATCGTCGAAAAGAACGGCTGGGGTCATGATCCGGAGCGAGGTGATTCGATCGCCATCAACGGCTGCTGCCTCACGGTGGTCGAAAAGACGAGCGACCATCTGGAATTCGACATGGTTCGGACCACCACGGACACCACCACCCTCGCTTCACTGGGAGTGGGGACGCAGGTCAATCTCGAACATGCCGCGACTCCGGCCACTCTTCTGGGTGGTCATCTCGTCCAGGGGCATGTCGAATCCACCGGAACGGTGGTGCACAATCGTGATTTTCAGGACCGAGGCTGGATTCTCAAGATCAAAACCGACGAAACTCTTTCAAGATTTCTGATCAAAAAAGGATCGATCACGGTCGATGGGGTCTCGCTCACGATCGCAGAAACGATGGATCAGATGCTTGAAATCGCGCTCATTCCCGAAACTTTGGAACGAACAACCCTCTCCGAGCGTCAGGAAGGCGATCTGGTCAACCTCGAGGCCGATTGCCTGGCGAAGATGGTTTCAGCCCTTCTGGAGCGGACACCACCCGCGGGCGGTTGACGCTTCCCCCTCTGATTCCGATACTGACCGGATTCGAATCGGGGGAACGTGATTCTTCCGACCGATGCAGGAGCCCCACTCATGTCAGGAACCCACCGAATGATCTCCAATGAATCGACTCTCAGGCACATGCGCACGACGATGATTGCATGCACCTTCGCCGCCACCGCCGCCTGCGGTCTTTCAGCCTGCAAGAATCCGGATCGAACCACTCGCTATCAGGACGCGAGCACCACCACGATGAAGGCTGTCACCACGGCACCTGCACCGAATGACAACGTTCGGACCACGGCTTCCGATGACGCGGTCGCGACGATGCCGAAGTCATCCGCGGAAACGATCATGAAGATGGCCGACCAGTCCAGACTGGTCAGCACCGATTCAAGCAGCGCGCTCGATCTTCAAACCATCTGGCAGTCGACNACGGCGGGCTCCGGAACCTATGGAATCGAATCGGTCCACCGCATCGGGAATGAATTGATCGTNGCGGATCGCAACAACGTCCTCACCAATCTGCGTCTGGACAGTGGCGACACGATCTGGAAGGACGGTTCCCTGCCCCGCAAGGAGACGATCTTCGGCATCGATCTCTTCACCACCAAAGGACAGGACTTCTACTACATCACCACGGACACCGATGTCTTCGTGATCGCATCCGAAACCGGATACATCGTGAACAGACAGAACATGGTGCGCATACCGGACACGACCGTGATTCGAGCCGGTGAGAATCTCATCTTCGGCACGGCGAGCGGAAGAATCGTCTGGCACAACACCAAGGTGGGATACGAACTCAAAGCCAACAAGCTTGCCAGCGGAATCGTCAACGGCCCCATCAGAGTTGGCAAGAATGTTCTTGCAGCCAGCGTCGATGGTGAACTCATGATGATGAGTGCCAGAAGTGGACAACGTTTCTGGCGCAAGAGCTTGAAGGTCGGCATCGAGAGCCCCCCCACGGCATCAAACTATGCGGCGTACGTGGCGGATAAAGGTCAGCGACTGACCTGTCTGGAACTCGAGAGCGGCCAGAAACTCTGGCAGTTCTTCAGTCCCAGTCCTTTCGTGGGCGGGCCCATCACGATCGGTGACCGCGTCTTCCAGTTCACGGAGTCCGAAGGCCTGAGCTGCTTCGATGCACTTCCCCTCAATTCGCCTCAGGGCCGAAAGCTCTGGTCGAATGAAGACATTCAGGGTGAGGTCGTGACTGCGATCGGCAACGACATCCTCATCTGGAATGCCGAACGCAAGATGCTTGCGCGCATCGATTCCGATCGCGGCGACGTCAGATCATCGACGACTCTTCCAATGGTCTCGATTGTCAAGGCCAGTCGTGACGCACAAGGAAAACTTCTCCTGATCGCAGCCTCGAATGATGGCCGCCTCCAACTGCTGGAATCCAAGAATTAAATGCCGGATCTCGCACCAGTAGGCAGAGCCCTTCTCTCGGTCAGTGACAAGACCGATCTCATCCCCTTCGCCAGAGCACTCGAAAGTCTCGGTGTGGAACTCATCTCCACCGGCGGTACGGCCCGGGCGCTCGAAGAGGCCGGAATCACCGTGAAGACGGTCGAGTCCGTCACCGGATTTCCGGAGATGATGGGCGGCAGGGTGAAGACGCTCCACCCGAGAGTCCACGGCGCCGTGCTGGCCCGCCGGGATGAGGCCAGCCATGTCGCCGCGCTCGAGGANCACGAGATCACGCCGATCGACCTGGTCTGTGTCAACCTCTANCCGTTCGAGAAGACGATCCGTCAGGAGAACGTNAGCGATGACGAGGCGATCGAACAGATCGACATCGGTGGTCCTTCGATGCTTCGTTCCGCAGCGAAGAACCATGACTTCGTGACCGTCGTCACCAACGCAGGCCAGTATGACCACGTGATCCAGCAGCTTCGTGACAATGAAGGTTGCACCACCAAGGCGCTGCGCAGCGAACTTGCCGCCGCCGCGTTCAGTCGAACCGCGGAGTACGACGCAGCCATCAGTTCGTGGATGGGGCACAAGTCCGAGGCGATCTTTCCGGACGTTCTGCAGCTCTCGTTCGTGGCCAAGGAAAGCCTCCGCTACGGAGAGAACCCTCACCAACGGGCGGTCCTCTACGCGGACCCTGCGCCCAGCGGAGCCGACGTGGCCTCCGCGGACCAGCTCTGCGGAAAACCACTTTCCTACAACAACATTCTCGATGCCGCGGCGGCACTCGAACTGGTGCAGGATCTTCGAGATCTTCATCCGGATCAGACCAACGTCGCGATCATAAAGCACACGAATCCATGCGGCACGGCCGTTGCGGAAGCCGCTTCCGAAGCGTTCGAAAACGCTCATGCCGGTGACCCGATGGCCGCCTATGGTGGCATCGTCGCCATGTCGAGTGACATCGACGTTGATGCCGCACGCCAGATGACCGAAACCTGTCGGTTTCTCGAAGTGGTGATCGCCGAGGGGTTCTCACCGGAAGCCGTCGCCGTCTTCAGTGAGAAATGGGCCAACGTCAGACTTCTGGCGACAGGCGATCTGCGCCGGCCCAGCCGAACCGAAGTGATGTACCGAAGCATCCCGGGCGGGCTTCTTGCTCAGGAACAGGATCGCTCACCCGTGAAACCGAATGATTTCCGCCACGCTGCCGGGCCGAAACCATCCGAAGCCATGAGTCGAGATGCGGGCATCCTTGCCACGGTTGTAAAACACCTGAAATCGAATGCCGTCTGCCTTGGCCGGAATGGGGCCTTGCTGGGCGCCGGGGCCGGCCAGATGGACCGCGTCGCATCCTGTCGAATCGCCATCGAAAAAGCTGGCGCGTCAGTGGGTGGCTCCGGAGCACTCATCGCCGCCAGCGATGCCTTCTTCCCCTTCCCCGATGGCCCGGAGCTTCTCATCGACTCAGGAGCGGCCTGCATCGTCCACCCAGGTGGCTCCAAGCGGGACGAAGCGACCTTCGAGCTTTGTGAGGAACGTGGCGTGACCTGCCTGCTCACCGGCGTCAGACATTTCAGACACTGACCCGACCTCACCGTTCAGAAATCAGTTAAAACGCCGTTTGATGTGCGTGCCGCCATTTTTTTCAACTGTTATGTGTTGTCTGAGCGCTGCTTGCGTCTAGAATGACGGNTGAGAGATTTGAGAGTACTAAATACATGAAGATGGCTTCTTCCCCGGGAAAAGGGAGAAAGCTGAGTTTCGCAATGACCCGACTCCCTGTTGCATGCCTTTCTTGCGCATGCCTTGCAACCACATCATTTGGCGGCGTCGTCATGCCTGATGTTTCCGACTTCAACACAACTCTGGTGCCCCTGAGCGGCTCGGAGTTCCAGTTGGTCGACACGTTCTCCATCCTCTACGACCTTGACACTGCCTACATCGACACCGATCTCGACAACGCACCCGACTTCACACAGGATTTGGGGTTGGGACAGTTGCTGGGCGAGTACCTCGATCCCGAATTTTATGTGCTCGACTTCGCACTCCCCGGAACCGGAACGGATCTGAAGCCCGTGTTCATGGGAAATGAACTCACGGGAGCCGCGAGCGTTGACTGGAGACTCTCTTACGCGACGACTCCAGGTGATGCTTCGAGCATCTACAGCACGATCCTGTCCGGTTCAGCGACATCAATCGGTGGCGGCCTGATTCTTGACATCACCGATGGTCTGGAATGGCC
>NYVB01000035.1 GCA_002684315.1 Planctomycetaceae bacterium
TTCTCTGAATCGGTTTCTGATGCTTCTACGCGACGTGTCGAGGAACGTTCGTTGTCCCGTCTCGGAATCCTGGAGTTCGATCATGCCGACATTGGGCATGATCGCCTCTCGTTCATCACCCACGACGATGGGAATGAGATCGTGCCGCAGGGCCGCACGTTTCATCGACGAGCTCCATTCCTCGGGAGCCTCCTGGTAGTCGCTCACCGCGAAGACCACGGCGTGTCGTTTCATCGCTCGGTTGAGTTCGTCCAGTGCGACGGAGAGATCGGTTCCGGTTCCGACCGGTTCGGTCGTGAGAATCTCCCTGATCAGGCGAAGCACATGACGAACGCCTTTTCTTGGAGGAACAAATCGTTCCACCCGATCGGTGAACAGCAGCAGTCCGACCTTGTCGTTGTTGCGGATCGCCGCGTAGGCAAGGGTCGCCGCGAGTTCCGCGACCATCTCGCGTTTGAGTTCGCCCTGACTTCCGAATCCCAATGAACCGCTGACGTCGACCGCGATGATGACCGTCAACTCTCGTTCCTCACGGAACTTCTTGATGAAGGGTTCACCGGTGCGTGCCGAGACGTTCCAGTCGATGGTGCGGACATCGTCCCCGGCCATGTAGGGTCGGACTTCCTCGAATTCCATGCCTCGGCCCTTGAAGGCGGAGTTGTATCGACCCGCCAGGAGATCCGTGACGAGGTGACTCGTCTTGATCTCGATCCTGCGGATCTTCTTGAGCAGTTCGGTGGAGAGCATCACATTCGATTCCGATGGGGGACTGGTGAGTCGGGGATGGAGGGCGTTTCGGTCAGGGAACGGGGACGTGTTCCAGCAGGGTGGTGATCACGTCGTCCGAGCTCTTTTCCTCGGCTTCCGCCTCGTAGCTCAGAATCACTCGGTGTCTGAGCACCTGATGCGCGACGTCCTTCACGTCCTGGGGAAGGACATAGCCTCGTCCCATGAGAAACGCATTGGCTCTCGCCGCCAGCGTGAGTGCGATGGTCGCACGAGGCGAGGCTCCGAAGTCGATGAGGCCATCGATCGGAATGCCATGCCGTGATGGGTCACGAGTCGAGACCACGAGTTCCACGACGTACTCCTTGATCCTGTCATCGAGGTGGATCTTGTCGATTGTCGAACGTGCTTCAAGCACGGCTTCAGGAGTGGTCACGGGCGTCACCGAAGGCATGCCCGAGGTTCTCGCCATCCGATCAAGGATGATTCGTTCCTCTTCGGGTGTGGGGTAGTGGACCTTGAGTTTCATCATGAACCGGTCGACCTGTGCTTCCGGCAACGGGTAGGTGCCTTCCTGTTCGATCGGGTTCTGAGTGGCCATCACGAGAAAAGGCTCGGCCATGGGGAAGGTTTCGTCCCCGATGGTGACCTGGCGTTCCTGCATCGCTTCGAGCATGGCGCTCTGAACCTTGGCTGGTGCTCGATTGATTTCGTCGGCGAGCACGAGGTTCGAGAAGATCGGTCCCTTCTTCACCGTGAACTCGCCGTCCGAAGGTCTGTAGACCAGGGTGCCGACGATGTCGGCGGGAAGGAGGTCGGGCGTGAACTGGATTCGCTGGAATCCGGTCGCGATGCACTTCGCCAGCGTGTCCACCGCCGTGGTCTTGGCGAGTCCGGGAACTCCTTCGATCAGAACATGGCCGTTGCAGAGCAGGCCCATGATCATCCCATCGAGAAGTTCCTCCTGACCCACCACGACTTCGTGAATCTGCTGGCGAAGCAATTGGAACGGTCGCGATTTCTCGGCGACTTCCTGTTCGATCTGTTCGATGTCGATCTGGGGGGTGACGGTCATTTTCATCCACTCCTGGGAGGTTCTGGGGGTTGTTGGATCAGTTTATGTCATCAGAGCCTCCAGGCTGCATGTCCGGGAGGTTCTCTGTGGATACGATTCGTCTTGCGCGTGGGTTCGTGAAAAGAGACCGCGTGTTTCACGGAATCCCATCAGTCCTCTGGCTGGAGTCATATTGGAGATGAGAATGAAAATCGGTTTTCTGGGCACCGGCGTCATGGGGGCCTCCATGGCAGGGCATCTTCTCGAGGCAGGCCACGATCTTGCGGTGTTCACGCGAACACGTGCAAAGGCCGAGCCACTGCTCGCGCGTGGTGCCTCGTGGGCGGAGTCGCCTCGTGAGGCTGCCGAGGGAGCCGACGCAGTGATTTCAATCGTCGGAATGCCTGCGGATGTGGAATCCGTCCACCTCGGCTCTGAGGGCACGCTTGCCGCCTCCACGCGTCCTCGACTTCTCATCGACATGACCACCAGCACGCCATCTCTCGCCCGTCGCCTGCACGAGGAGGCCGCACGTCATTCCGTGGGTGCCATCGACGCACCCGTCTCCGGTGGTGATGTCGGCGCTCGAAACGCGTCGCTTTCAATCATGGTCGGAGGCGATGAGGCTCACGTGAAGGCAGCGTGGCCCCTGTTCGACCTGATGGGGGGCACCATCGTTCATCAGGGTGGCTCCGGCTGCGGTCAGCACGCGAAGATGGTCAATCAGATCCTCGTCGCCTCCACGATGTTGGGGATTTCCGAGGGGCTGCTGTATGCCCGAGCCGCCGGACTAGATGGTGGACGCGTTCTCGAATCAGTGGGGGGTGGTGCCGCCGGATCCTGGACGATTTCCAATCTTGGACCCCGAATTCTCGCGGGTGATACCGCCCCGGGGTTTTTCGTGGATCATTTTCTCAAAGACCTCTCCATCGCCCTCGATGAGGCCGAATCGATGGGTCTGACGCTTCCAATGCTGGGGCTGGCTCGACGTTTCTACTCCGAAGCCTCGGAAAAGGGCCTCGGAAGCCACGGGACTCAGGTTCTGGCGTCCCTGTTGGTGGCGAATCATGAAGGTTTTTGACCATCTGGAGTCTCTTATGGTCCTTGGGCCCCTCTGGAGCTTGAATGCCGCGCGAGACCCGATACACTATGCGGCTCGCCCGCAAAGTGGGTGGAAGGGCTGAATCACATGACGACTGATATCGAATTCGAACCAACAGGTACCTACACCTTCACGATCAGCAAGGCGCCCGAGCGCTCTGCCCAGGTCAAGACGATCCGTCGTCTCATGGAGATGCAGCCTGAAATCCAGAAGGGTCTCAGCGACCTCGCTCGTCGACGCGCGAAGACCGACAACGATCCTCGCCGANGCGCGGGTCGAATCTGGGTTCACCGAAAGCGTCGCACCAACCTCGTCCGCGTCGATGCCGGCGAGTCGTTCACGCTTCGCCTTTCTCCGAAGATCCTTCCCGACCTCAAGAGCGTCATGAGCTTCCTGGAAGCCAAGCCCGCCTGAGTCGCACACGAATCAAAGAGAAAAGGGATCGACGTCCTGTCGATCCCTTTTTCTTTTGCCGATCCTTCTGGTACGAACTCGTACGAGGAAGATCGGATGATTCGTCATCTCATGATTGCGCGAGNATGGCATGCTTGATCGGAGTCAGCACGCTTGGAACCAGGCGTTCTTCGGAGAGTCTTTCCGCATAGCCAGCGAGTGCCGCGAAGCGAGGGCCGAGCTCATCGAGTGAATCGAGCTTCCCGCTGTTCCGTACGGTGAGGAAGACGCTGATNGGTTCCCGACCGAAAAGACCGCTGGAACGTTCCTTCGGTGTGGTTCGGGTCTTCACTTCAACGAAGGCATGCATGTCCGGGTTCGACTCGATCGTGATGCCGACAACGGGCTGGGCTTCAACCACGCCTTCGCCTTCCTCGACCAGATCGGCAAGTGGTCCGTCTCTCAAGAGTGCGTTGAACACGATCGCGTCACGGTTCGCCTGCGCTTCGAGATCAAAGCCGAAGACGAGCTCCAGATGATCCACGTCGATCGGACTGATCGAGAGAAAGTAGGGGGCGACTTCGAGGATGCGGCGATGGAGGTCGTAGGCTTCCGTCAGGTCGGCGGGGTTCACGAAACCACTTCGCAGCATGGTGCCGCGGAGCGAAAGCCAGCTGTAGCAGCGCTTGAGGTCGTCCGATTCAAGAGCGAGCTCGTCTTCAAAGCGACGAAAGTTCGAAAGCTGGGGGAATTCCTTCTTGAGCCTGCCGAAGAGATCGAGAACGGTCTCACGTGACCCTGGGAGATCCAGTTTCAGGGCAAGCTTCTGGTTGACGTAGAAGTCGGTGACCAGGGTTTCAAGTTCATTGACCATGTCGAAGGTGACTCGTGTTCGGGCTGCGGGGTGGCGAACGCGGTGCCTTCACCCCGTTCGTGTCACAGGGCGTCCTGCAACACACCCTGAGCCTATCGAGCACAGGTGTTCATACCCTCGGGGCGCAGGTTATCCACGCTTCAAGGAGGGCGCTTTCAGGTAGGCGAGTGTCCTCCAGAGCCATTCCATGGGCCCCCGGGAGAAGCATTTCAGCCACAGCACGCTGAAGATCATGAGAATGATGCAAATGCCTATCGAGACGAGGATAAGACTGCTTCTCGAAATCTGATCGAACAGTCCGAAACCGTAGAATTCGAAGAGGGTGGTCATGAGGAGCGACTCGAGCAGGTAGTTGGTCAACGCCATTCTGCCCACCTTGGCCAACGATCCGAAGAGTCTCGTCGCGATGCCCATCTGGACCAGCGTGACGAGAACGGCGGCGTACCCCAGCATCGTGGCCACGGTGGAGAATTCCCGTACCAACGAGAGGATGGTGGTCGCCCAGATCGGACTCGTCTGGCTCAGATAGGACCAGGCTGCGAGCCCTTCGATCGCCAAGGCGAGCGGAAGAAAGGCCATCATCCAGAACCGTATTCTTCGACCCGAGTCGCTCGGTGTGAAGAACGCCGAGCGTTTGATCACGACTCCAAGGGCGAACATGGCGAGTATGTGCCAACCGTAGGACAGGATGATCGAGATCAGTCCCATCGCCCACGAGATCACTCTGAAGAGCAACAAGTCACCGTAGGGTCCGTCCTGATGGGCGACCGTCTCGGCATCGATCCAGATCTGATTCTGTGGTTGAAAGCCCGATGCTTGAACGGCATCCCATCCGGTTCGAGTCGCCTGGCCAGCTGCCGGCGTGGCTTCCATCTGCGGCGCCATGGATTCAATGAGCACCATGCCGGTGGACATGAGGGCCGCGATCATCATCAGGCCGATGACGATCGGAAGCAGGATCCTGGTCTTCAGACGGCAGAACGCGAGCAGTGAGACACCAAGCACTGCGTAGATGGTGAGAATGTCCCCATAAAAGAATGCGACGGCATGAAGCAAACCGAATCCGAGAAGGATCAGCATGCGCCTGCAATAGAAGCCGTCGAATCTCGAGCCACTTCGTCTCGCTCGGTCGAATTGGAGTGCGGCACCGATTCCGAACATCATCGAGAACATCGAGACGAATTTGAATTCGAAGAACGTCTTGATGAACCAGGTCGCGTTCCAGTCGGCATCCTGCCCGTTCACGCCGACCGTGCCGGTCAGCGCCGGTTGGACGGCTTCCATCATCGGAAGTCCGAAATAGATGGCGTTCACGAACAGGATTCCAAAGATGGCGAGGCCACGAAGCACATCGAGTGCTTCGATTCTCTGGTCGCTCTTGATCGGCGTGAAAGTGACTTTCGGTTGCTCAGGGGTGGTCATCGAGAAAGCACCCACTCCATGACGGCTTCGGTGTCCTCGAGAGAATCGAGAACCAGATCGGGGTTCGCGTTTTCAAGCTCCTCCCGCGAGGTCCTCCCGGTCGCGACGGCGATGACGCTGCAGCCGTTGTGCTTCGCGCAATCGACATCATTGGCGGTATCCCCGATGACGATCGCCTTGTGCGGCTCG
>NYVB01000166.1 GCA_002684315.1 Planctomycetaceae bacterium
CGATGAGATACGCTTCCGTGCCGACGTTCTCCGAGATCTCGGCCAGCCGGACGGAATTCGAACTGTTGCCGCTGCCCACCACCAGGGTCAGATCGGTTGCAGGCGCGAGCGCACGAACGGCACGCTGTCGATTGGTCGTCGCGTAACAGATCGAATTCGAGGACGGGGGTTTGATGTCCGGAAACCGCAGCTTCAGTTCATGGATGATCTGCTCCGCGTCATCGGTGGAGAGCGTGGTCTGCGTGAGATAGGCCAGTGGCTTGTCCTTGGTGACTTCGATCACCCGCGCATGTTCCTGCGACTCGACCACCCGTATGGAGTCCGGCGCTTCACCCTTGGTGCCGATGACCTCCTGGTGGTTCTCGTGTCCGATCAGAAGGATCTCGAACCCTTTCTTCGCCAGCCGGATCGCTTCGGCATGCACCTTTGTCACGAGCGGACAAGTGGCGTCCACCGAAGTCAGCGAACGGGTCTTCGAGGCCTCGCGGATGCGGGGGGAGACGCCGTGGGCGCTGAAGACCACGATGGCACCTTCCGGAGTCTCTTCGATGTCCTCCACGAAGACCACGCCCTTCTCGATGAAGCGTTCGACCACGTGGCGGTTGTGAACGATTTCGTGGTACACGTAGATCGTCTGATCCGGGCAGATGTCGAGCAGCTGATCGATGACGTCGATCGCCATGTAGACGCCGGCGCAGAAGCCTCTTGGATTGGCGAGGATGATCTCCATCTTGACCATGATACCCGCCTCGCAAGGCTGTGTCGGCTAGAGTGTCCCCAGATACATCATGCCCAGTCCTCCTCCACCCATTCACGAACAAGTCCGGATCTGGGGTCCGGAATCGACGCAGAGACTCTCTCTCGAGGAGTCTCTCGCCTACTGCCATGCACTGGCACATGGTCACTACGAGAACTTCTCGGTGATGAGCTCCCTCGTTCCCCTGGCCCTGCGTGACGATTTCGCGGCGGTCTACGCGTTCTGCCGGTGGGCCGACGACCTTGGTGATGAGATGGGTGATCCCGACGAATCCCTGAGACTGCTCGCCTGGTGGAGACGTGAGCTCGACGACTGCTTCGCGGGGGTGCCCGTTCATCCGGTGATGGTGGCGCTCGCTGAAACGGTCACTCGACATGAGCTTCCTCGAGAACCCTTCGAGCACCTGATCGATGCCTTCGAACAGGATCAACGGGTCACCCGCTACGACACCTGGGATCAAGTGATCGACTACTGTCGCCGCAGCGCCAATCCCGTCGGACGACTGGTGCTCATGTTGTTCGGCGAGCCGCGGGAGGACGAGTATCTCCTGCCGTCCGATGCGATCTGCACCGGTCTTCAACTCGTGAACCACTGGCAGGATGTCGGTCGGGACATGATCGAACGTGATCGATGCTACATCCCCCGCGAACTGATCACCGTCACCGACTTCGAATCCCGGCTGCGTGAATGCGCGGGACTCGGTTTCTGCGCGGATCATGAATTCCTGGAGGCCAGCCGCACCATCGTCTCTTCATGCATTCGACGGACCGAACCGTATTTTCACGAAGGGGCCTCGTTGATTCCCCGTCTGAGTGCGGAGGCCCGGCCCGTGGTCCGGCTGTTTCGTGATGGTGGCCTTCAGGTCATGAATCTGATCGGTCACTGGAATTACGAGACGGTTCTGCATCGCCCGCGTCTCTCCGCCGTGACGAAATTGGCTCTGGTCTCCCGAGCCTGGCTGGGGGCCCGATCGGCTCGCCGAAAGCGAGGTCGTGGATGAGTCTCGAAATCACCAGGGACGGCCTGCTCGACGAGGCCTTCAACGCCTGCAGCGCCGACGTGAGGCACCGGGCCCGCAACTTCTGGTTCGGCCTGCGTCTGCTTCCTGCCGACCGTTTCGAGTCGCTCTGCGCGATCTATGCCTGGATGAGACGTGCCGATGATCTCGCGGATGGTGATGAATGCGTGAATCCGGCCGATCGTCGGCGTCAGATCGAACTCTACCGTGCACGGACCCGCTCGATGTTCGAGAACGATTCGATCAAGGAGCCCGATTCCGACGAGCATTACATCTTTCGCGCGATGCGCGAGGTGCTTCATCGTCATGAACTTGAAGAACGGGATTTCGAATTGGTGATCGAAGGGCAGCTTGCGGATCTCGAACCGTGCCAGCTCGCGAACCGTGGAGAACTTCTCGAATACTGCGACCAGGTCGCCTCCACGGTGGGACGCATCTGTGTCAGCGTCTGGGGCGCTTCCGATCCGGAGTCGCTGAGACTCGCCACCGAGCGTGGCTTCGCCTTTCAGCTCACCAACATCCTGAGAGACATTCGCGAGGACCTCGCGCGGGGGCGCGTCTATCTTCCCTCCGATGAACTGGAGGCCGCCGGTCTCGACATCGAAGCACTCGTCTCATGGCGGGATCCCGTGCGTTGTTCGACATTCATCACGGAACAGACGGAACGCGCACGAAGCCATTACGAGGCATCGCTGGGGCTGGAGGAGAGGCTCGACGAATCCTGTCGACCGACCAGCTGGGCGATGACCCAGATCTATCGTTCGCTTCTCGAGAAGATCGACCGTCGACCGGTGTTGATTTCGCAGGACCAGAGAATCTCGTTGAGTTCGTTGCGCAAGTTCGCGATCGCCTACGGCGCGAGAAGACGGATGAAGAAAACCTCCACGAAAATCGGGGAGGCCGAGCGTTGAAACGTCGCGTGGTGATCATCGGAGGCGGCATCGCCGGTATGGCCGCGGCGCTTCGAGTCGCCGAAGCGGGGGATCTTCCCATCGTCATCGAGACTCGCAAGAGACTCGGCGGACGAGCCACCAGTTTTCGCGACCCCCGAAACGATCAGCTGCTGGACAACTGTCAGCATGTCATGATGGGCTGCTGCACCAACCTGATGGACTTCTACGAACGTCTCGGGGTGGGCGACAGTTTCGAGTGGTACACCGAGACCTACTGGGCCAATCCGCCGCATGAACCGGATGTGATGCGGCCGGGACTTCTGCCCGCACCCGCCCATTTCACGGGCAGTTTCCTTCGCATGCGCTTTCTCGATCTCAAGATGAAGCGTCAGATCGCGCGGGCGATGCATCGCATGATCCGAATCGGTCTCACCGGCCGGGGCGCCTATGTCGACAGGACCTTCCTCGAGTTTCTGCAGGAGACCGGTCAGTCGGAGGAGGTCATCGATCTCTTCTGGCGGGTGGTGGTCGTCAGTGCGTGCAATCTCGACGTGGATCAAGTCGGTGCCTCCTTCGCGATGCAGGTGTTTCAGGAAGGTTTTCTCGGTCATCCGTTCGCCTCGGCCGTGGGACTGTCACGGATACCACTCGAGCATCTCTACGATCCCTTCGAGTCCGTTCTCGAGAAGGTCGGAGGATCGTTGCACCTGGGAACCTCCGCGATGGGCATCGCCTTCGATGGTGCGCGGGTCACCGGTGTCGTGACTTCGGACGGTGTGATCGATGGCTCGGCAGTGATCTCCTCGGTTCCGTTCGACCGTCTGGCGCGCCTGTGCTCGACCGCGATGGTCGATGCCGATTCACGGCTTCGAAAGCTGGATTCGATCGAGGTCAGTCCCATTCTCGGGGTCCATCTCTTCTTCGACGCTCGGATCATGACGCTGCCTCACCTCGTCCTGCCCGGCCGCTCGACGCATTGGTTGTTCAACAAGGGTGTCGATGCCGATGGGCGACAGCATGTGCACGCCGTCATCAGCGGAGCGGACTCCTGGATGTCTCTCTCCGAATCAGAGATCGTCGAGCGGGTGCTTGAAGACATCCACTGGGCACTTCCCGCATCCCAGGGGCTGGAACCCAGCGCCTGTCGCTCGGTCAAGGAGAAGCGAGCCACGTTTCGTGCCGTCCCCGGACTCGATCGCATCAGACCCGCGGCTGAAAGTGGTCTTGGAATCCCCAACCTGGCCATCGCCGGAGACTGGGCCGACACCGGCTGGCCGGCGACCATGGAAGGCGCGGTTCGCAGTGGGTACCGTGCCGCGGCGGCGGTCTCCGACTCGGATGGTCTGGTGCCTGATCTGCCACTCTCCTTCGGGGCAAGAATGCTGGGGCTTCGATGAGTCGGCGTCCTGACGGCTCGGCACCTCGGATCAGTCTTCCGCCCTTGGGCCCCCTGACTCCACGAGAGCGTCGTGAGCATCTGCTCGAGGCCTGTCACACCCTTGGCTTCGCACATGCGGGCATCTGTGAGGCGCGGGTGCTCGCGCCCGAACGTGAAGCCGCGCTTCGATGCTGGCTGACGTCGGGACAGGCGGGGGAGATGTCCTATCTGACCGAACGTGTCGAGGAGATGCTCGATCCTTCGTCCGTTCTGGAAGGAGCTCGTTTCGTCATCTGTGTCGCCGATCGTTACCACGGATCCCGTGATCGTCATTCCGCCGGTGGATCATCTCGCGGGCGCATCGCACGATATGCACGGGGACGTGATTACCACGACGTGCTGCGCCGCCGACTGAAACTGCTTGCCGCCGCCGTTCAGGAAAGCGTCCCCGAATCACCGACTCGAGCGGTGGTGGACACCGCGCCATTGATGGAACGTGAGCACGCGATTCGTGCCGGACTCGGAGCCATCGGCAAGAACACCTTGCTGATCAAGCAGGGAGAAGGCAGCTGGCTGCTGCTGGGCGAGGTGCTGACGACCCTTGAACTCGAACCAGATCCCGAGCCCGGTTCCAGTCCCTCCGGTGGGTCGCTGGATCCCTGTGGAAGCTGTACCCGTTGCATCGACGCCTGTCCGACGGATGCGATCACGCCGTTCTCGGTCGATGCCACTCGATGTCTGAGTTACACCACGATCGAGCATCGCGGCACCATCGATCGGTCCCTTCACCGTGCCACGGGCGACTGGCTGTTCGGCTGCGACGTGTGTCAGGAAGTCTGCCCTCACAATCAACCCACTCGCAGATCGAAGCGTCTTCCCGTGCTGGAGGCCTACACACCTCGCCGAGATGGTTTCGATCTTCTCGATGTTCTGAACTGGACCGAGACCGACCGTCGCGAGGCGTTCATCACCAGCTCGATGAAGCGTGCCAAGCTCGAGATGTTCCGTCGCAACGCGGTGATCTGCGCGGGCAACGCACTGCAGTCCGAGGATGGTCCGCAGCTGCTTGAACGCCTGCGAAAGATTTCCGCTGATCCAGAGGAGAGCGAGCTGGTCCGCAGGACGGCATGCGACGTCCTCGAAGGCCTGGATGCTCCGGACCCTGTGTGAGTCTTGGTCTTTCAGGAATGACGGGAAGGCTCTTCCGCCTCAGCGACCGCTGCGACCGCCGCCACCACGACCGGAACGACCCTCGCCGCCTGCCGTGCTGCCACGACCGCCGCCGTTGCTCTGGTACTTCTTGGCGTCTTCAAGCCACTGACTGAGGTTGATGTACCACTTGCCATCGACCTTGATCAAGGGGATGTTCACCGGCATGTTCGAAATGCTGAGTTCCGCTCGAGTGTCTTCAAGTCCGACGACCTCGGCGCTGGGCTGTCCCGAATCGGAAGGCTGCGTGGACATGGATGAAAGCGTCGTCTGCATGGCCTGGGGGTCCTGCATGAGAACCTGAGGATCTTCGAGGTACATGACACCCATGATCTGCTGCATCGCTCCGGCAGGGGGAGCGCCATTGCTCATGGTCTGCTGGAAACCCGAGAGAAACATCAGGAGTTCATCGGGTGACCCGAACCCTCGGGTGCCCATCCCCATGAACCCCGAGCCGGCGTTTCCACCGCTGGCGACCTGGGTGGGTGCCGAGGATGTCGTCGCAGCGGGAGTCTCTCGCATCTGAACCATGTCAGGCTGACTCTGAGTGCCGTCAAGTGCCTTGATCAGTTGTTCGATTCTCGCCCTGGTGTCTTCCGGACCGCCGGCGGATGCGAGCTTTTCGAGTGCATCCTCGTAGGCCGCTCGGGCCGCTTCTCGTGCGCTGGTCTCTTCCTCGGCGGCCGCGGCCGCCTTGGTGTTCCAGGCATCGGCCGAAACGCCCGTCATTTCCGCGGCACTCGCGAGTGCCTTGAAGAGCCGAGCCTCGGCCATGGCATTCTGGGCGCGCATGGCCTGAAGATCGCCGACCATTCGGCTTGCGCCGGAGGCGAGTGCTCGGGCGGCCTTGGTGCTGCCTGAGCGTTGGGCCTGTTCAAGGTTGCTTAGTGCGCTCGCGAAGATGGGTTGTGCCGAGTCCGTGTTGATCTTGAGGTACTCGGTCACCATTTGTTCGACGTCTCTGGTCTGAGTCGCCGCTCGCTGCTTGCCGGCATCTCCGGCGGCGGTGACCGCCTCTTCCATNAGNGTGATGTTGCGTTCNGCCTGAAGCGTGGCTTCGATCATCGCAGTCATGTTGGTGCGTTCGGTGTTCGTNCTGGCNACCTGNGGTTCGATCAGGGCCAGTTGANTCTCGGCNTCGGCGACCTTGGCCTTGACGGGAATCATCTTGGCTCNNATNTCGGCNGATTCCTCGATGAGCGGGTAGGCCTCGATCGGNCCTGAATCATTGGCCTGGCGNCCNAGTCNGGCGGCATCGAGNGTCATCTGGTCCAGCTGCTGCGAGGTTCNCTGCTGCTGCTGGCGAAGCTGGGCGGCGTTCGANTGGTGCTNCGAAAGTCGGTCGCCGATCTCNTCGCTNTGAGCCTCGAAGCTCTTGCGNTCCAGAGCCATGTCATTNCCGNCNTCGGTGAAGGAGGTGTTGCTTCGTTCGATGGCACCTGCGGCGATGATCATCGCACTGCTGGTGTTGGTCGCGATCATGTTGCGTCGCGACATCTGAGCGAGTTCGATCTGTGTGAATTCACTGGCTCGAAGACCACCCGCCGCGAATGCGATGGTGGCTGCCAGCGTGGNCGCAGACTTCTTCTGGGCGGGTGTGGTTCCGGTGAGGGATCTCGCGCTTCGGGCGAATCCTTCAAGCCGGGAGGCCACCTGATCGATGTCCGCGTCGTGCGTCAGCTTGGCGAGTTCAGTGGTGTAGTTCCTGCTGATGTTCTGCAATTCCTCGGCCGCCTTCTGGCTGTTGGCGAGGTCGGCATCCTTCTGGCAGGCGCTCAGAAGAGCGAAAGAACCACAGGTTGCCATCAACAGGATTCCACGACCAAGTCGTGAAGAGGCGTGAAGCGCGCGGGGGGTGGTAGACATGATCTCGTTGCTCTGGAAAGGCTTTGTGGTGCAGGGACTTCAAGGGGCCCTGATGAAGTCTCAAGTGTACCGTAAACAGGTGGAGAAAATCGAATTCAGCGAGGGACCCGAGGGGGTGCTGGAGTGTCGATGGGTGCCTGCTGCGTCGGAGGGACGAATTCCACCGGGTATTCAGGCCTCGGGCTGTACATCTTCTTGATGAACTGGATGGTCTGGTCCTTCATACGACCACCGCCCGAGGGAAATGCCGGTTTGAAGCCTCTCACGTCCGGATGTGGAATTCTTGATTCCGAGCGGGGCAGTGCGTGCTGGATGAGAAGACTCATCTGAGGGTTTTCGTAGTCGATCAGTCTGCGAGAGCCCTCCAGCTCGAGTCGTTCGAGAATCAGCAGATTCTCATAGACCGTTCGGGGGTCGTTGAGGTTGCTTCGGTGAAGAAAGAATCGACCCGCATCCGGACCACCGTGGCAGCCACTGGTCGCGCAATTACGGATCATCCAGGCATTNTGGACCTTGGTTCGAAAGTGGTTGAGTGAATGGGGTTCGCTTTCCACCATGATTTCCGGATACAGCTCACGCGCCTTCACCTCGAAGATCAGTTTCACAAGATCGATGTCGGGGAGGGAATGAAGTTGATCCCTGCCGTTCGGATCCGACGGGATGAGATCGTTTTCCGAATGGGTCTCGATCAGCTTGTCGACCGTCTCGGTCGTCACCTTGACCTTGGGGGGTCTGGCGAAATCGATTTCAAAGACTCTGATGGTGTTCACATCCTCGGCGGTCAGCGTGGGGCGGGGGAGTCCGGCGGTTCGATCAGCCTTCGGTCTCATCGGACGTGGGGCCTCGCTGGCGGTTTCACTCAGGTCGATCTTGGCATCGATCAATTCGAGCAGCTGGGTCGCATCCGGGCTGACCTGGCGGGTCAGCAGATCTTTGAGTTCCTCACGAGCCAGCTCGAGTCGTTCGTTCTCAACCATCCACCTCGCGAGTTCCATTCTCATGACGACATCATCCGGGGCGATCTCCTTTCGAGCCTTCGCGAGAGTCTCCTCGAAGCTGGGAAGAAGTTCGATGTGCGAGACTTCCAGTCTCGGAATCCGGTGGTGGATGCCCTCGATGAGAATCACCACTTCGGTGAACCCGTCCTTGATGACCGTGCCCTCGATCACCGTTCCGTCCCGGCGGTAGATGACGCCGAGACGGCTGTTCTCCTCGGAAAGGTCCAACAGGCGGATGATCGCGATCAATTTGTCCTTGTCGTAGGTCTCCGTGCGTCCTTCTCGTTCGATCGTCACGGTCAACTCGTCTTCGGCCACCAGGATGCAGCCGAATTCATGAAATCGATCCTGCACCAGATACGCCCGTTGTCGCGCATCGGTCGCTTCACTCATGTCGGTGCTCTGCGCGCACACTCGACCTGCGAAGCAGGTGAGAAGGAGGAATGATGTGAGTGTCAGCAGGGGGTTTCGAATCATCTCAAGAGTGTCCCATCGAAACCCACCAAGATGCAACCGCAACCGGCGGATTACGGCGTGAAGTGGCCAAATTAATCATGCAACGTCGAGTTCAGGGCTCTCGTGGACCGTGTCCCTGCTGGAGTCCGAATCTACCTGACCTTTTTTTTTGCTATCTTCGGACCAGTTTCCCGACGCGATGTTTCGCGATTCTTTCACGACAGGTTCAGGAGATACCAGATGAAACTCGGTGTGATGGCGGCTCTTTTCAATGGGCGCGACTTCGAACAGACCCTGGCGTATTGTGCCGAAAGCGGACTCGATGCGATCGAACTTCCCGTCGGTGGCTATCCCGGTGCAGGGCTCATCGATCCTGCCAAGGCACTTTCCTCCAAGCGTGAGCGTGATCGAATCAACGGTCTGCTTTCCGAATACGGCCTGATCTGCTCGGGCCTCGCGGTGCACGGCAATCCCGTCCACCCCGCGAAGCGTCAGGCCAAAACCGATCATGATGCCTTCGTGCGCGCCGTGAAGCTCGCTCCCATGCTCGGGACGGACATCGTCGTCACTTTCAGTGGATGTCCCGGTGGGTCCGCCACCGACAAGCAACCGAACTGGGTGACCTGTCCCTGGCCACCGGAATACGCGGACATTCTCGAGTACCAATGGGAGAAGGTNCTGGTTCCCTACTGGTCGACTCAGGCCAAACTCTGCCGCAAGCATGGAGTCAGAGTCGCGTGGGAAGCCCACCCCGGTTTCTGTGTCTACAACCCCGACACGCTCATCCGCCTGTCCGAGACGGCNTCGAAGTCGGCCGGGCGCGGCAAATGCGTGCTTGGTGCGAATCTTGATCCATCCCACCTCTTCTGGCAGGGCATCGATCCCGTTCTTGCGGCACGCACTCTGGGTGAAGCAGGGCTTCTCTTCTACTGCCACGCCAAGGACACCGAGCTCGATCCACATGAAGGACCGGTCAACGGGTANCTCGATGGACGCCCGTACGGTGATCTCAAGAACAGATCCTGGAGTTTCAGGACCTGCGGTCATGGCCATGGACACGAGTTCTGGAAGCCGTTCATCTCGATGCTGCGTCGATACGGCTACGACCATGTGCTTTCCATCGAACACGAGGATGCCTACATGTCNGTCGANGAAGGACTGCAGCGAGCGATCGANTTCCTCAACGAGGCGATCATCTTCGAAGAGGCNGCCACNCCCTGGNGGACGTGATCANTCNNTGAAGTCGTTGGTCTCGAGGTCNGCGGAATGCGCGATCGTGACTTCCCAGTCGATGGCCANGGGCATCGAGCCNGGNCCTCCGGGAGGNACCTCCANCGACCATTGCAGGGTTCCATCNAAGNCNGGCGANACGANNGGCTGCGGNGTGGCTGATTTCAAGGNGACTTCGATGTCNTCGNTGCTCCGAGACNGGGATCCNGTCNTCGAGACNGATCNGACANGCGGCATCATTGAGATTTCTCACCGTGATTCTGTAGGTGAGCGTGATGAGCTTTCCACCATTGAGCAGTCCGGTGCGAACTTCGTCGCGGGAGACCAGGCGCCGTGTGATGACGATTCCGTCCTGAATGCCGAGTGGAATCTGGAAGTCGATCTGTTCCTCGATCATTGGAATCATGCCACTGGTGAACGCCCGGCCATCCTTGATCACTCGAAGCTGACTCGGCGGAATGATCCCATCGGATGTGTTTCTCGTGGCAGCCACCATGTGGACGCCCTTGGCGGAACTCGGGCGTGCGATGAGCGACGTCGTGAACGTCGTGTCGAAGCTTTCCAGCAGAACCAGTCCGGTGTTTCCCTGGCGCAGGGTCAATGGCACATCGACGGTGAACAGGCGGTCACGGCTCAGGGGAGAATTCACCGCAGAGAGGTCTTCCAGCGGTGTGTCGGAGTCAGTGGGATCCTTGGATTCCTCGTCCTCGAGAACGGTGACCACGCTCTCCATCAGCGGCCCGAGAAGACTCGCTCGTTCACGGTTTCCGGTATCCAGTGTGAGGCGCACGTCCGTCCAGTCGACTCCACTTCGGTTGCGGATCCGACCCAGCACGCGGGCTCGTGCAGAAGAGTCTCCGCTGTTCCAGTCCATCTCGATCTCGCTGGACCAGTCCGAGTCGGCATCCTTGCGCGTGAGCGCGAGACGTGCGTCTCCTCCAGGTGATCTGGCAACGATCTCGCAGAGCACGCGGGGGACGCCACGTTCGAGAACGTTCAATTCCTCGATGAGTCGTTCCTGTCGGGACCGAGTCTCCTCGAAGACCCGTTTCTGCCGGGCCAGATCCTCGATGATCACCCGCCGCCGGGTGTTGATCGATTCGATCAGTTCGAGAAGCGAGTCGGAATCCAGTTCCACTCTGGTTTCCGCGATGGTTCGAGCGACCGATTCCAGGAGGTCGATGTCCGCGGTCGCGCCCAGCATGCGTTCCTCAGCCGTTCCGGCCTTCTCGGAGGCGAAGTTCAATTCGACGCGAAGCGCTTCCAGTCGAGCTTCGTTCGGTGGCCCGGTGGTCTCATGAATCGTGTGGTGGAGAATCTCCGCACCTGACGCCACGATGGTGAAGCTCTTGCGATAGTCGATGTCCGCGTTCAATGTGCCGTTCGACAGGATGACCTGAAGCCGAGTGAGTCCCTCATCGAGTGTGACGTCGACCAGCCTCGTCAAGGCGGCACCGGAGGCGTCCACCTTGACTTCGTCCACCCGACTGGTCAGCTCGATCACCGGAAGCGGTGGGATTTCCGCCGGTATCAGCTGTTGGGTCGGCTCCTCGCCTGGCTTCTGGCCTGGCTTCTGGCCTTGGTCCTGGCCTGATGCCTGGGCCGATCCGGCCAACAACGCACATTGGACGACGATGGACAGTGCCTTCATGGTCTTCTCCCGTGAGTTCAGTCACTCATCCCGGTCGGTCCATCAATGGTCGTTCAGGCTGGCCCTGGTTCCGCCACGCTTCAGCAGGCCGGCGATTCTCTCGGCATCCGGCATGCCACTGGCTTCGACGGATCGGACGAGTCGCTGGATCTCCTGCTCCTTGCACATGTACGTGGCTGCAGTCTTGGCGACCACATCCGGTTCCATGGAGGCGAAGAAGCTGATGCCTTCTCGATAGACGATGCCCGCCGCGAGGTGGGACGCGATCAATCTGGCGACGTACACCTTTGGAAGCGCGTTCCAGATTTCGCCGTCGACCTTGTCGAGGAGTGTCTGGGGGAAGTGGTCGTTGACCATCGTCTGTGCCATCGACTTCTCGACATCGCTCCAGGAGTCCATGCCTTCTTCGATCGCATCGGCGACCGAATTCACGACTCTGCTGAGCCGGACGCTGATTTCAGGAAGTGGCATGCACGGGTGACGTTCATGTTCGCTCACCAGCATCAATGCTTCGGCTCGTGCGAGCTCTCTGAGGCGATCGAGAACCTCGTTGACGAATTCCGTCTTGATCTCCATGAAGTCGGCTTCTTCGAGAAGCATGCAGGCCGCGACTTCGAGGCTGGAACAGATCACCCCGCACTTGTTGGCGGAGGAGTCCTTGATGATGGTCACGCCTTCGGCGCTCAGTCGTTCGCGTGCCTCGGGTGTGAGGAAGAGATTGGCACCCTCGACGATCAGCTTGCTCGAGGGCGTGCCGTCCTTGGTGAGGAATTCACGCCAGTTGTGGCCATGAATCGTTTCGGGACGCCCGCCGCAGGGGACGAAGGCGTCGGCGACCACTCGATTGTGCATGGTGTTTCGCAGCAGGAAGCCGTTGGGATCCTCCAGGTTGGCGACATTGCCTTCCGGGCTCAGCTTCGATGGATCGAATTCCGAGATCGGGAGGTCGTTCTCAACCAGACGAAGCAGTTCCGTGTGGTCGAGGCCCGCGGGGTCCTCGCCGCAACCCGATCCGTCGGCGATGCCGAGGATCCGAGCGTTTTCTCCATAGTCCCGGTTCAGGATCTTGATCATGTTGCCGGCGACGTCGCCGTCGGGGCCACCGGTGATCTTCACCGTGAATGGTTCTTCTTTGGGATTGACGCCCATCGCCTTGAGGAACGTCTCCAGGAACACGTTGACGCCTTCGCTGGTGACGCCGTATCGCTTGTGATTGATGCCGGCACCAGGCTTGGAGCTGATGAACGCCGTGGGCATCGGGTACTCGCGAATCTGCGCACGGCGGACCATCCACTCGATGTGTTGCGGCGTGATGTTCTCATCGGGGCCGAGGTAGATGAGTTCGGGCTTTCCGAATCGATCGACCACGAACTTCTTGGTGTCCTCGGCAGGGGTGATGAGGTCCAGCACCGAATCGATGAAGCTTTTGACGCAACGATCGATTCCAGCTTCGGGTTCCATGAGGATGGCTGCCTTCGCGCCACCTTCGGGAATGTCCTTGTTCTTGAGGTGCTGAGCGAAGCTGAGTCCGTAGGCTTCATCGTAGAGCCGCTCGCTCTCTCGTCCGTGCTGGAACATGGAGCGGGGGACGACCACGCGCAGGCCACCGCGAGCGATGTCCTGAAATCTGATCTGAAAGCCATCGAAGCCTCGGCCGTGGACGTAGATCACGCCGTAGGGGAGCTCGGGGCGACGTTCGTTCATCAGAAGCTTCGGATCAAGGCGCAACGCCAATCCGAATCGGTTCTGAAGGAAGTAGTTGGTGCGAAGCGTGGCCTGGACGGCATCCACCAGACAGGCGAGGGTGGTTCGACCGGCTTCAGAGTCGACTTCCTTTTCGATCCGATCCTTGAGTTCGCGGGCGCGGCGCTCGAGAATCTCGTCTTCGGCCGGGCCGTCGGGGTTGAATCGGTCGAGGAAGAGTTGGACGGCCTCGTGTGAGATGTCCATCATGTCTTCGATTCGACTGAGAATCTGTTCCCGAGTGAAGGCGAATTCATTCTTGGGGCTGAGCACCTGATGGGTCAGGTGAGACAGACCCAGAAGCAGTTCGGCTTCGGTGACACTCAGTTTCTCATGGCGCTGTGACAGGCTCAGGACGTTGAAGTCGACCCATTTGACCCTGCGCAGATCCTTGCGCAGCGAATGCCACATCTCGCTGTCCTTCTTGATCTGCTTGCCGTCGGGGCCCTCCACGATGAACGCGACGAAGGTGACGGAGCCATGGGGTGGATCCTTGACCACGTCGAGGTAGGCGCGACTGATGTTCAGACCGTATGCGGCGATGACGTTCGCGCAGCGTTCGAACGTCGTCCGGGTGCGCGCGTTTGCCATGGCGATGGTCACTCGGCTCTGGCTGTCGTCCGCTTTCTCGTTCTCGATCGTGACGTCGCCGGAGTCCGTGCCACTGGCACCCACGTAGAGCTGGTGGTGCTTGGTGATTCGAAGTGGCGTGAGCGTTCGGACGTAGTCCGCGGTGCAGCGCGAGAGGAAGCTTCGGATGTCCGCTTCCTTCCAGCCGGGCTCGTGTTCGAGCGCATGCTTGATCAAAGCTTCGGCTTTTTCGGACTGCTCGGGATCCTTCGGGTCGAAGGGGTCCTGTTCACCGAACTCGAAGGTGTCCAGAATGAACGAGTTGTCCGACGCTGAATGAATGGTGGCACTTCGCAGCGACTGGTCGAGTGGAAGTTGCGCCACGATCTCCGCGAGGATTCCGGGATAGTTGGAGGGGCGCATCGCGGTCCAGATGCCACCGTCCTCGTTTCGCATGGTCATCTCAAGCGGGCCGCCGGACGCACGAAGTGCGATCAACGTGCGCAGATGAGCCAGTTGCGTATCTGGATCGGTGTCCTGGAAATACATCGGGGGCATCGACTTCATGAACCACGGAACGACGCTCTCCGCCGTTTCGCGGTACTCGTTGAACAACTCCTCGATGAGAGGCTGGGGGTTCGTGGGGACGGCGTCCTGATCGTTGCTTGTGTCGGTGCGCATCACGTTGGTTACTCTGTGGCTTGAAATGCTTGAGTTCTGTAATCTGGGATCGTACCGATTCTATTCGTCAATTGGCCGGAGTATGGCATGAGTTCTTTGATGATTGGCAACTTCGACGGAGTTCATCTTGGCCATCGGGCCTTGCTGGAATGTTCTCGGAAGTTCGCGGCGGGAGGCGAGGTCACGGTCGTGACCTTCGAACCGCACCCCAGCGAGATTCTCAGGCCTGAAAAACGGGTGGAATCCCTGCTTTCCGCCGTCACCCGCCGAGCGCTTCTCCTCGAAGCGGGGGCCGATATCGTGCTGGAACTTCCAACCACCCGCGAGTTACTGGACCTGAATGCCGCGGACTTCGTGGACATGCTTCGCACGAAGTGCCGTTTCGATGTGATGGTCGAGGGTGCCGATTTCCGGTTTGGGCGCAATCGGTCCGCCGGAGTCGCTGATCTGATCGAACTCGGTCGAACTCGAGATTTCTCGGTCGAAATCGTGGACGACGTCGATGTGGAGCTCGAGGATCGAACGATGGTTCCGGTGCGATCGACCATGATCCGCTGGCTGCTTCGTCATGGACGGGTCGTCGACGCCGAGCGGGCTCTCGGGCGACCCCACCGGGTCGAGGGCACCGTCGTCAAGGGAGATCAGCGGGGGCGCATTCTGGGCTATCCGACGGCCAATCTCGATCACGGTGCCAGTCTTCTTCCGGGTGATGGAATCTATTCGGGGCTCGCGCTGCTTCCCGACGGCACTCGTGTCTCCGCGGCCATCAGCGTCGGCAGCAAGCCGACCTTCGGTGGCACCGAACGAGTCTGTGAGGCTCATCTTCTGGATCACGAAGCCCCACTGGATGACTATGGCTGGCCTCTTCGACTCGACTTCAAGCGATTTCTCCACGAACAGCTGACGTTTGAATCCATCGAACCACTTCTTCAGCGCATGTCGCGCGACTGTGATCTTGTCAGGCATCATGCCAGAGAGTCTCTCCCCTCATGAGTGAATTCGAATACCGCACAAATTCCACCATCAGATCACTGGTCGATCGTCTGACCTCGGCTCGAAGCGTGATGATTCTGAGTCACGAAAAGCCCGACGGCGATGCGATCGGTTCCTGTGCCATGGTCGCCCGCGCGCTCGATGCGATCGGCGTGCCCAGCGAGACCTGTCTCATCGGTGCGGTGGCGGACTCGCTTCGTTCTCTGATTCCCGATCTCGCGGTTCGCGACATTCCGGACGAGGACCCCGTCGATGCCCATGATCTGATCGTGCTGGTCGACACCGGCGCCTGGACGCAACTGGCGCCGATCGCGGAGTTTCTTCGGGAGCGACGCGATCGCATCATCGGAATCGATCACCACGCCCGGGGTGATGATGTCGCGGGAGAGCGGATCGTCGACACCAGTTGCGGATCATGCACCCAGGTTCTGGTTCCCTTGATCGATGCGATGGGTGTCTCGTTGACCCACGGAGCGGACGAGCACCGCCGGTACTCGATCGCGGAGGCCGCGATGGTGGGGCTCGGCACCGATACCGGGTGGTTCCGCTACGACAATTGCGGCGCCGAAGGTTTGAAGCTGGCCGCACGACTGGTCGAAGCCGGGGCGGACAAGAATCGACTGACGCGAGTGATCGAGGACAACGACCGTCCGCAGAGAATCATGATGGCGGGCCGTGCCCTGTCTTCCGCTCGGTTCGCGGATGACGATCGAAGTGTCGTGATGTCGCTGTCTCTCGAGGACTTCGAAAGCACGGGAGCCGTGGCCGAGGAGCTCGCCGGGCTGGTGAATCATCCCATGTCGATCGGATCACTCGAAGTGTCGGTGCTGATCACTCAGACCGAGTCCGATCGTGTGAAGATGAGTTTCCGCTCCAAGCCGCCCAAGGTCAGAGGTGACACCTGTTTCGTCGACGTGAACGAACTCGCCGCCGTGTTCGGTGGTGGTGGTCACATCCATGCCGCGGGTGCGCGGTTGGAGGGGTCTCTTGGAGATGCGAGGGCACAGGTCTGCGCCGCCATCACGAAGGCGCTTCAGACCGCGGGCTTCTCGTCGTAGCCGGAAAGAGCCTCGACCTTGAATCCGAGTTTGCGGATCGTCTCTTCGACTTCGACTTCGGAGTCGGCGTCGGAGAGCGCGATGGTCGCGCGACCCTCTTCGAGGTTGACGTCGCAGCTGACGACGCCTGCGAGCTTGTCCACCTTCGAGGTGATCGAGTTCACGCATCCCATGCAGTTCATGCCATCGACCTTCAA
>NYVB01000167.1 GCA_002684315.1 Planctomycetaceae bacterium
GGTGACTTCACGTCCCTCGAGTTCGAAGATGCGTGCGCCTTCCGGGGCTTCCAGATCACGACCCACGGCCACGATGCGTCCNTCCGAGATCAGAAGATCGGCNTCNTCAAGAATGCCTGCATCCGCGGAGGTCCAGATTCGTCCCTTTCNNAAGAGGACGGTTTCCATCTCTGGTTGTTCCANTCTTCCGAAGGCTCCCAATGGAACCGGGAGTCGTGCGAATTCAATTTCGGCCTCTTCCGATTGTTCCNGGNCCTCTTCNGANTCCTCANNCTNGTCATCCGCCGTCTGGANCGGNTCCGNCTCGNTGGTGTCGATCATGAAGTGGATGGTCTCTCCNGTCTCGGTCTTCGCGATNCCGGTGAACTGNTCGTTCACGAGAATCAGATCGAAACGAAGNGTGCCNTCCAGGTCGAAGGCCTTGCCGTCCAGTGTNCCTGCGATCGNGTCTTCNGTGAANCGGACGTTGCGTGCACGCCAGGAGGTCTTCTCATCNGANGNCTCTTCGACNTCTTCGCCTTCCTGATCCNCGTCGTCTTCGNTCGNTTCCGCCATNTCCANNGAGGGAGGTTCGATCNTCGNGACTTCGAACATCTTCTTGNCNCGGTCGAGAATCACCTTTCTNTCCAGACCGTCCATGCTCAACATNCCNTCNCCGGGNAAATCCGNNGGNGNGTCNGCCTTGAGTTCNTGTCGGCGTCCNGCGATCCAGACTTCACGNATCGAATCGGCGGGGTTGAAGAGNTCNCCCTCCACCACGACNAGGTTCGCCATNCGACCGGGTTCGATCGTGCCGAGCCATTGATCCGCATTCATCATNCCNGCNGGNATCGTGGTGACCGCGGCNAGTGCGTCTTCCNGGGAAAGACCCCNCTCGATCGCTTCCGCGACATTCTTNCTGAAATCACCGCGATTGGAGAGACGGTGCGTGGTCAGTGCGAAGTCGACATCCGCGGCCTTCATGCGTGCNGGNTTTTCCGGTGCGTGCTTCCAGGTCAGCANGGTGCGCAANGTGGTGTCCTCGTTGCTNCGNACGCCTTCGACCTTGGGTTTCTTCGGGAAGACCAACGGAATGATCATCGGACGNTCCATCGCCTTGATCTCATCAAGCCTTCGAAACTCNAGGCCGCTNCCGATNAGAATCGCATCCAGCTCGAANTCCTCGGCNAGNCGATCTCCACGCATCGCCCNNATTTCAGAGTTCGCATCGATCACGACCGGCTGTCGACCNTCNAAGACGTCCTNCATCGATTCAAGTGCGAGCCCNTCTCGTGGCGGCTCGTTTCCCTCAGGGTGCNNCTNCCAGAGCTCGCGACATTCGATCTGCCANNGTCCGTCGTTGAGTGATTGCCGGAGGAGGGCCATCACGCCCATGCTGGAGCCCGGATAGGTTCCCCANCCACCGCTCGAACCGAGNCTCATGGCNAGAGGCCGNCTGCCCCCGGGNGTTCGTCGATTGGCTTCCTCTTCGTCNAGCAGAACGATGCCACCTCGTCCGCTGATCAACCCACTGTCGGGCAGCACCATCGCGGCGCAGAATCCCATCTTTCTCAGAGCACCGGCGTCGCCTTCGATCGCATCATTCATGACCGCGACATCGACTCTGGGAACGATCTTCGAGTTGTGATAGGCACCGCGTTGATTCGCAGCCGCCGCAGCCTGCTCCCCGGTGTCGACCATCAGTGCGGGTTCGATCAAGCCCGGATACGCGACGTAGCCGGTTCGATCATGAACGCGGTAGCCGCCCGGTACTTCGAGGTCCGCGCCCGCGGCCACCACCACCCCGTCCCGCATGAGGATCACACCGTCTTCGATGCGCTCTCCCGGTCGAGTCACGATGGCGATGTTGGTCAGAGCATCCCATCTCAATTCGGGCGTCCTGATCGTCGTCGGTGGGGCGTCCTGGCTGGGAATCGCGTGTGCGATGAACCCGATCATCAGGCAGGTGATCACTGCGAATGGCAGCGTCGCTCGTTCAACAAGTCGTCGATGTGGCATGTCTGGAAATCCTCGGACTGACGAAAAGCGCCCATGGAATTCATGGGCGGCTTGAGGCACCTTCGGCCCCATTCAGCAAGTTCGAGTGTAGGTCCCTCCAATGATTCTGGAAGGGCCTAGGCTGGAGTTCCAACCGGATGTTCCCCGGAGAATGATCTCACGGGGCATCCCAAGGTTGGTACAGCCATGTCATTACAGAAGATTCGACTCTGAAATCATGATTTCAATGGCTTTATCAAGCATGTCATCTGAGTTCAGGCTGCCTTCTTCAAGCGCTTCGCGCGCGGCATCGATCTTGTCGACTCTGGTGTCTGGAAGTCTCTTGATCGCAGCCAGATGGCGTGCATGATCGGAGATTTCAACACGGTCTCCGTCTGTNACGGTCGTATCCTGGGGCTCGGCGGGAGACGTGGGGACGCCTTGCACCCTGTCAGCTGGACGGCTGTGTGCAAGTGGGTTTGTCTCAGGCCGGTTGTTGCCGATGTAACTGATATCTGTCATCCGACTGCAACTCCTCACGGGCGCCTCACGGCGGATCCGTTTGATGGTTTGAATGATGGTGTGGACATGAGCGGTGGACGTTCGGGTTTGCTCAAGTCCCTTGCTCCTCATATCGTCGGAACGGGTCAATTTACTTGAGCATGCTTTAAGTTCAATCAAATAGAACACAAATCTATTATGAGTAACGCTTTACGCATTTAATACGGCTCAACGAAGAAGCCTTTGGATCAGAACCGAGATCAGTTCGGAGAATTTGGAACCGATGACACATCATGGAATGCCTTATCAGTCCATCTTGCGGCAGTTTTTATCGCACTTTGAAAACAATTGGGCACATTTTGCCTGCGTGCCGGTCTTCTCTGTTTTTTTGACATTTTTGCTACTGACGGGCGGATGTGCCCCTGCTGCCACCTCAGGGGGGGCTGCTCAGGAACTTTCCGACCCATCATCCCTCTACGACCCTGGTGATGATGTGCTTCTTGCTCCCAATGAAAGGGCGTCACAAGCCACGTCCGGGCCAACGTCTTCGGAAGGGGCGTGGTCCATTGCGCTGCTCACGATCACGGGCAACGACCACCAGGCCACCGCCAAGGCGCTTCGAACTCAAATCGCCGCGAACCACCCCGAATTGAAACCACTGTTTCTGGACGAGGTCGGCGGTGGTCAGGGTTCTGCGATCTTCGTCGGTCGCTATCCCTCACCGAAGGATCCTCGTTGCCGAACGCTGATGGAAGAGATTCGCCAAATGACCTCCTCCGAGGGCAATCGTCTGTTTCCCCGTGCGATGCCCGGNCGACCACCTTCGCTGGTGGCGGCTTCGCTCCATCCCCATGACCTCAGGACCGTTCGACTCGGTCGCCGTTCCAGCACTCCGATCTACACCCTGCAAATAGCCCAGTGGGGCACCTTCGGTGATCAGTCGATCACGTATGAAAGTTGCCGTACTCAAGCGGAGTCGATGGCGCGGGCGCTTCGTGCTCGTGGCCTGACCGCGTGGTTCAGTCACAANGATGGTCGTTCCCTCAGTTCGGTGAATGTCGGGGTCTTCGGCACCGATGCCTATGATCCCCGAAGCACGCTGTTCTCACCCGAGGTTGAAATGCTGATGCAGCGGTTTCCCCAACTGCAGGTCAACGGTGAAGTCCTGCTGGACCCACGAACCGGCGTCGCGCGTGCCCCCTTTCTCGTCGAGGTGCCCCGGTGACTCTGATCGGTCATGACTCCGTGAGAGCCGCCCTTCGTTCGGGCGTCCTTTCATCACGCTCCATGCCNGCCTGGATCTTCGGTGGTCCCGCCGGAGTTGGAAAGCGAACGGCAGCCGAGCAGGTCGCGGCATTGATCGTCGATCCTGAAACCACTCAGGCCGATCGGGACGCGTTCATTCCCCGGACCGACAGTCAGTCCGGGGTGCTGTCTCAGGCTGGGACGCATCCGGACATTCATCTCGTCACGAAGGAGCTTGCACTTGAATCTCCGATACGTGAGGTTCGAGATCGAAAACTACGAACGATCCCCGTGGCGGTTCTTCGCCAGCAGGTGATCGGTGGTGCCGTCGACGGCCATGTCTTCGAGGCACCNGCCTACATGAAGCCCTACCACGGCCACGCCAAGGTCTTCATCATCGACGAGGCGGAGTTGCTTGGAAATGAAGCCCAGAACCTTCTTTTGAAGACTCTTGAAGAGCCACCACCGAACACGTTCTTCATCCTGGTCACGACNCGACCGGACACCTTGTTGCCGACGGTTCTCAGTCGATGTCAGTCCGTCCTGTTCGGAGTCCTTTCCGAGAATGAGATGTCTCTCTGGCAGGAATCGCACACCTTCGAGTCCAGTCCCGAGGAACTCGCCTTCGCCATGGAGTTCGCGGCGGGTGCGCCCGGTCACGTCATCGCGGCACTCGAAGAAGGTCTCCACGAATGGCACCAGAAGATCGACCCCATGCTCGAAACNCTTCTCGGCGGCGGCTATCCCGCGACCATGGCCACCGACATTGCCAGGCTGATCGATGATTCNGCGACCGCGGCCGAGAAAGCCAAGGCACAGACCTCCAAGGAAGCCGCCGGTCAACGCGCGACCCGGCTCATGGTGTCACTCCTCGGCACGGGACTCCGCACCCGGCTTCGTGCCTCGCTTCAAGATCCAGATCAGGCGGAACGGATTGCGATGGCGATCGAAGTCCTGGTCGATTCCGAACGTCGCATCGCCGCCAACGTGAACCGAAAGCTCGCACTGTCCGGCCTGGTCTCTTCACTGGCTCAGGCCCTTTCTCCTCGGGGGACCACGGTGTGACACCCGAGCACGATCTGACCGATGATCGGAACGATGATCACAAGACCGATCAAACCGGCGATCCACAGGAGATCGAACGGGTCTTTCTGCTTGACGCCATGCCCGACATCCCCGAGTCACTGAATTCCGGCGCGGTGTGCTGGAAGATCGAGCAGGGGTATCTTTCCCCTTCCGATCCCGTACCCGGCCAGGACATCACCGAAGGTCGGCTCCGCATGGTCACCCATGCCGATGGGTCAGCAACCTTCACGCACACCATCAAATCCGGCCTTGGATTGGTTCGTCTCGAGCGGGAGCGTACGTTGAATCGCGCTGAATTCGAAGCCACCTGGCCTGCCACCGAGGGGCGTCGAATCCTGAAGACCCGCCTTCGGATCGACGTTGAGGGCCAGATCTGGGAGATCGATGACTTTTCTGATCGTGCGCTGGTGCTTGCTGAGGCCGAGCTTCCCACCGTGGAAACCGCTCTGCCCATTCCTGAGTGGCTTCAGCCACGCATCATTCGAGAGGTCACGGAGGAGGGAGCCTTCCGAAACTTCCACCTGGCGACCCAGAAGGGCTTTCTTCCGTCAGACCCCCCGTGACGTGGGGCCCTTGGTTCGGTAGTATTCTTCATTCAGTGGATCCCTTCGGATCCTGATCAGGAGATTTCCCTTGAGTCAATTCCGCTGTCAGATCGTGACCCCCTCCGAATCAGTCCTCGACGAACAGGTCGAGTACGTCTCATTTCCCGCCTGGGACGGTGAGATCGGTGTCATGAACGGTACGTCGCCCTTCCTCATGAACCTCGGAACGGGTGCGATGCGAATCGATTTCGGCAGTGGCAGCCGCCACTACCTGCTCGATGGTGGCTTTGCTCAAATGCAGGATGACACTCTCACCCTTCTGGCCGATGACGTGGTCCCCGCCGACCACATCGAACTGAAGGATGCCGAACGTGAACTTCAGGAAGCCAATGAGGCCGCCACCATCAGCGGGCAGACCACCGCGATGGAGCGCAAGCACGTCGAAGGTGCCCAGCGCAGGGCGAATGCCAAGGTCGCACTCGCGAACCTGACCGCTTCCCGACCCGGATCCGTCTGAGCGAGGGTCGCTTGACCCCCCTCGGTTCTCAATAACACTCGGCAATATGTGCTGCCGATGTCCCGAACGAGTCGATGACATCCCCATGCAAGCAGTTGACATCCCCGAAGAGGTA
>NYVB01000036.1 GCA_002684315.1 Planctomycetaceae bacterium
GCATGTAAGGTTCTAAGTGGAACCTTCAGCGTCACTTCGGGTCAATGGCTACTCCCGGACTTGAACCGGGGACACCGGCATTTTCAATGCCGTGCTCTACCAACTGAGCTAAGCAGCCAGCGATCGACTTCCGAGGAAGCCGTGCTTCAAGACTGCAAGCGTAGAACGTCCTTCGCTGATGTCAAGCGAGGACATCCTGACTTCAGTCGACAAGTTGAAGCGATGGTCGCGAAGCGTGACCGTTATCGGTGGCTGGGATCGATTCCGGCAGCGGCATCTCTTCCAATGTCGCTAGGATCTTGTTCGTCAGCCAGACTCGAAGGGGGACCAGTCCGATGTAGTCCCGGAGGCCTGCATCTTCAGAGGCATGGTCTTCGTATGGAGCATCGTTCGTTCGAGTCTCTCGAGTCTCGCGAGTCTCGCGTGTCCCTCGAGCCGCTCGCTCCTGGCCGCAGGCACGCTCGGTGTCCTCGGCGAGATCCGAAAGAAACTTCTGTACGAAGACCATGGAGTCCTGCTCGGACATGGTGAGGGTGCAGGCGCGGCTCAGGGTCAGGTCGAAGACCTGCCGGAGGTCGTTCCAGGCCTGCTTGCAGCCGTTGCAGATCGCCACGCACAGGACGATGTCCTCCACGTACTGGCTCGCACTCATCGGTCNTGCGGCGTGGNGGAGGCCGCCGGCGCGGAGGNGATCGATCAGGTCTTCAACCGACACCGAATATCTGATCGCGACCCAGGATGCGGCCGAAAAGTAGGCCTGACGAATTTCAGATTCCAGCTGATCGGGATCAGTGAACTGCTTCTTTCGTCGGCGATTCCGCTTTGAGATCCCGCTTCTCGACGCGGTGCCTTGCGGCGGCTTCGAGGCGCTCGTCCTGTTTCTCTTTGATTGATTCTGTCGCTGGTCTGAGGTCATCTTCGGGGGCGCTTGCTTTGTTTTCGACATGCCTTGAGTCTGGTCGCGGGCTGTCGTCATCTCTGTGGGAGTCGTCTCGTCGCAGGTCATCGTGTTCGATGTTGCAGACGTCCTGTCTTCTTTTTTCGCGGTGTCGTCCGTCGCGGTTTCGGTCGGCTTCTGTTGACGTGTACTGCTTGTCGTCATCGTGCCATCTCCTTTGGCGGTTTCCCCGCGGCCGCCTGAAACGTCTTCAGTTCGCGCCGGGTTCGGATGCTTCCTGCACCGACTGCATGGTAATGCGCCACAACTTCAATGGAAGCTATCCACCGCAAACGTTAGGTCTTTCATTTTCACACTTGGGTTTGAGACTGCGCTTTCAAAGCATGCTCGACNTGGTCGACGTGCTCGAGACACTCGCCGTGCCGGAGTTCGCAGCCGATAAAAATCAGATGCGAATCACATCCGCCGAGCCCAGCAAGTCGAGTCTCTTCTCGCTGGTGAATGGGAATCGATCTCTGAAGCGCACACCGGCATCGATCTCCAGCGTGGCCTTCAAGACGACCTCTTCGTTCCGGTCGGCCTCCGCCAGCACGGTCCCATCGGGACTGATGATGATTGAAGTCCCCCCATAGGAAAGGTTTGGGTCCTTGCCGGCCCGATTGCATCCCAGAACCCAACTCTGGTTTTCAATCGCCCTGCTGATGAGCAACTGTCGCCAGGCATCGATTCTTTCAACGGGCCAGCAGGCGATCACTCCGAAGAGGTTCGCGCCCTGATGCTCGGAAATTCGAAACAGTTCCGGGAAACGCAAGTCNTAGCAAATGGAGGGGCTTAGGGTCAGGCCATTCCGCAGATCCGCCAGCAGGATGTGGTGGCCGGGATCATAGCTACGGTCCTCTCCAAGCAGTGAGATCAGATGCATCTTCTGATAGGTGCCCATTCGGCCATCCGGGCACACGACCGTGGCGCAATTCCGACCTCGNCCATCCGGGGCTTGTTCGGCGTGCCCGATCTGGAGGGTCCANCCATGGGTTTCGGCCATNCGNCTGGCCCAGGANAGNNTCTGCCCGCCGTCATTGCAGATCGNGTCNAGGTCGAANGAGAATCCNGTGTCNCCCAGTTCNGGAATCAGNACCAATGNCCCNGAAGNNACCTNCGCGGCGANNAGNTNCNCCTCGATTCGNGCGTGGTTCGCNGNCTTCTTTTCCCATNCGATGTCNTATTGGANCANNGCAACNTCGAGAGTGGTGGNGTTGGNAGTGCCCATGGTNNTCNCGCCTGAGTCCCTTAAAAAGGCTCTGGGNCTCTTCAANNGGCATATTTNGNGGTTTNNCGGACAGTGGGTCCGGAAAAAGNGGGAAAAGGGCGACCGACGGGGCTCGAACCCGCGACGTCCTGGATCACAACCAGGTGCTCTACCAACTGAGCTACGGCCGCCATGCGTTCCCGGAAGGGTACGCGCCCGACCCCGATCAGGCAACTGNTTCTGNCACACTTGTTTCANGAAGTTATCTCTTACTTTTCGAGATTTCTGAGGGGTAATGCCGATCCGGTATCCATTACAATTCNTCGTTTCAACCCCGGTTCACTGAAAGTTGTTCAATGACTACCGCATCAGCCGCACGCGTTGCCGATCTCGGCTCAGCCAAGATCCATTCGAATCTTCCAGTTTCGTCACTCATCGATACGGCCATCCGTAACGGTGAAGGGACGCTTGCCTCCAATGGTGCGCTCATGTGCGATACCGGGGCACGAACCGGACGAAGTCCCGGAGACAAGTTCCTCGAGGACACACCCGGAATTCACGACAACATCGACTGGGGCAAGGTCAACAAACCGATCTCCACCGAGAATTTCGCCAAGCTCGAAGCGCTCGCACTCGAACATCTCCGCGGCAAGGAAGATCTCTATCGTTTCGATGGGTACGCCGGTGCGGATGCGAACTACCGACTGAAAGTCTCCGTGGTCACCGAGGAAGCCTGGCATTCGCTCTTTGCGAAGACCCTTTTCATCAACGCTGAAAAGGACGCGCTCGCGAACTTCGAACCCGACTGGGTCATCTACAACGCCTGCAACATGAAGATCGACAACCCCGAGCAGTACGGCGTCACCAGCGATCTCGCGATCGTGCAGAGCCTCGAGCAGCGCAAGGTGATCATCCTCGGCACCCGTTACGCCGGCGAGATCAAGAAGTCGATCTTCTACGCCATGAACTACGACCTTCCCGACATCGGGGTCTTCCCGATGCACTGTTCCTCGAACGTCGCGAAGGGGGACGACTCGAACGTCGCCTTGTTCTTCGGCCTTTCCGGTACGGGCAAGACGACGCTCAGCGCCGACCCCGACCGACGTCTGATCGGTGACGACGAGCACGGCTGGTCCGACGACGGCGTCTTCAACGTCGAAGGCGGCTGCTACGCCAAGTGCATCAAGCTGCGCCCCGAGACCGAGCCTGAGATCTACAAGGCGATTCGTTTCGGCAGCGTGCTTGAGAACGTCGTTCTCGACGACGACAAGACCCCCGACTACGACGACGGTTCGAAGACCGAAAACACCCGCGTCACCTATCCGGTGAACTTCATCGAAGATGCGGTGATCCCATCCATGGGTGGTCATCCCAAGAACGTCCTCTTCCTCGCCGCCGACGCCTTCGGCGTCCTGCCTCCCGTCAGCAAGCTGACCCCCGAGCAGGCGATGTACTACTTCGTCAACGGATACACCTCGAAGCTCGCCGGCACCGAAGCCGGCGTCACCGAACCGCAGCCGAACTTCTCGCCCTGCTTCGGTGGACCCTTCATGCCCCGTCCTCCGATGGTCTATGCCGAATGGCTCGCCAAGCGAATCGAGCAGAACGGTTCGGACGTCTGGCTCCTCAACACCGGCTGGACCGGTGGTCCCTACGGCGTCGGTGAACGATTCCAGCTTCCCTGGACACGTGCCTTCGTCTCCCGGATTCTCGATGGTTCGCTTCGTGACGCACCCACCGTGGTGCATCCGATCTTCGGACTCCGCATGCCGACCGAAGTCGCCGGCGTGCCTTCCGAAGTGCTCGACCCTCGAAACACCTGGGCCGACAAGGANGCCTACGACGNNAAGGCCAAGGANCTTGCGTCNCGNTTCCGNGCCAACGACGGNAAATTCGATCTNTCGGACGCGGTNCGAGCGGCAGGCCCCAGCGCCTGACNCGTTCGCGTTCGACACCAGACACGCATCGTGCATTGAGCCGTTCGATGTGGACGGGCCCNTGGCAGCCGCCNGGGCCCGTTTTTTCATTNNGNCCGCCCGATAAGNNGGNGGNGGCNNGGNNNCNTGCNTCNNAGCCCACAAAATGAGATTGATGCCATTAATCCGCAGAACCGGATTAACTCACCCCCTGGAAACGTCGATGGCTCTCTCAGGAGATAACCGGCCCCTTGAGGCCCCTGAGGACAAAGCTATGACCGACAACTGTTTCAACGACAAAGACGTACTCACCACCGGCGAAGTCGCCAAGATCTGCAACGTTGCGAGTCGAACCGTCAGCAAGTGGTTCGATTCCGGCCAGCTTGATGGCTATCGGATTCCCGGATCGAAGGATCGACGAATCCCCGTGGCGAGTCTGCTGACCTTCATGAAGGCCCACAACATCCCCATGGACGGCTTGATGAGCGGAACTCCGCGCATTCTGGTCGTCGATGGCGATCCTGCCGTGGGAGAGACGCTCAAGCGCGTGCTGACCGACGAGGCGGAATTCGACGTCCACGCCACCAACAGCCTCTTTCAGGCCGGCGTCGAGTGCGAGCGCTTCCGACCGCACGTGGTGCTCTTCGATGTCGACATGGCCGGAGATGCGGCCAGCGACATGGTCGACGTGGTGCAGAGCAATGATGAACTCCAGGCCACTCGCCTGGTGGCGATGACCTCGCGACTCACTGAAGGGCAGACCGCCCAGCTTGCGTCACGCGGGTTTGAATCGGTGATCAGAAAACCCTTCACGGTGCGTCAGATCATCGACACCGTCCAGAAGGCGCACGCCGTCATCTATTGAATGAAAAAACGGGCGTCATTCGCCGATGATCGCCATGGACGGCGACATCGGCGGCGTCCTTGTCCGCCGACTCGCCGGCGGTCCCGAGCGTCCCGAAAGTCACCTCTTGATCATCGAGGTGGATTTCGGGGTGTCTCTTTACGTATGCTTTCCAATCATGAAGATCGGACTTCTCCAACTCGACCCCGTGGTGGGTGATCTCGCAGGCAACGGCGAGCGACTTCTCGACTCCGTTCGAGATGCTTCGGCTCGTGGGGCACGGATCATGCTCGGCTCCGAACTCGGACTCATCGGGTATCCACCGCGCGATCTTCTGCTGCGCGAAGGCGTGGTGGAAGCCTGTGGTGATCGACTCACGGCCCTTGCCGCGGACTTCCCCCCGGAGGCCACGGTGCTCGTCGGCGTGCCTCGGCGGTCGGCGGATGGATCCATCCGAAACGCGGTCGCTCTCTGTCGCGATGGGCGAGTGGAGCGTTTCTTCGACAAACGACTGCTGCCGACCTACGACGTCTTCGACGAGCTTCGACATTTCACCTGCGGCGATGAACCACTCACGTTCGACTGTGGTGACACCACCGTGGGCGTCCTCGTGTGCGAGGATCTCTGGCGGGCCGAGGATGTCTCGTTCGATCCCGACTACGCGCAGGATCCCGTCGATCAGCTCGCCGATGCCGGATGTGATCTTCTGTTGGTCTCGAGTGCCTCGCCTTTCGTGGTGGGCAAGCGCGTCCGACATCTGGAGCGTCTGGCCGCGGTCGCGCGCAGGCTCGACGCCACGGTGGTCTCGGTGAACCAGGTCGGTGGCAATGACGATGTGATCTTCGCCGGTGGTTCGGTGGTGGTCGGTCCCGATGGTGCGCTGCTTCATGACGGCGTCCTGTGGGAGGAGCGTGTCGAGGTCGTCGAGCTCGACTCGCTCACGCCCGTCGAACCCCGTGACGTCACCCGTGAGTCCGAACTGTTCCATGCGCTGCGATTGGGACTGGCCGACTATTGCCGCAAGACCGGTCATCGCACGGTGGCTCTGGGGCTTTCCGGTGGCATTGATTCGGCCTTGGCGGCGACGATCGCCGCCGCGGCGATCGGTCCCGAGCAGGTGATCGGCTATCTCATGCCGTCCCGATACTCCTCCGAGGGGTCGCTCGAGGATGCGCGAGCACTCGTGGCCAATCTCGGATTGGGCGCGGCGCACGAAGTCGGCATCTCCGAACTGCATGACGGACTTCACGACGCACTGCATCCCAGCATCGGTTCCCCCGAGGGCATCACCGATGAGAACCTGCAGTCACGTCTGCGCGGCCTTCTTCTGATGGCCCACTCGAATCAGACCGGCTCGATGGTGCTCGCGACGGGGAACAAGTCCGAACTCGCGGTGGGGTACTGCACGCTCTACGGCGACATGTGCGGCGGTGTCGCGGTGCTCGGCGACCTGCTGAAGACCGATGTCTTCGCGTTGTCGCGCTGGATCAACGACCACCACCAGGCGCTCGGGTTCGAGACCGCGCCGATCCCGGTGGCCACGATCGAAAAGCCACCGTCCGCGGAACTGCGTCCCGATCAGCTCGACGAGGATTCGCTGCCGCCCTACGAGGACCTCGATCGGATCATCGCCCTTCGCATCGAAGAGGAGTGTTCAGAGGAGACCATCGTGCGCAGGACCGGGCTCGANCCCGCGCTGGTGTCCCGTTTCGTCTCGATGTTCGATCGCCAGGAGTTCAAGCGTCATCAGGCGGCGGTGGTGCTCAAGATCAGCCAGCGGGCATTCGGGCGGGGGCGTCCGATGCCGATCGCCGGCCGATGGGCGCCAGGGTCGGACTGAGCGCGAACGCAAGCTTCTTCATGTCGATGGGTTGTTCGGAACGCACTTGAAGCAGCGTGCCGCTTTCAACGTGGTAGCCGCTGAGGTGGCCGCCGTAGATGCAGCCGGTGTCGATGTTGACCGCGATGGGACGGTCCTCGTCATCACGCATGATGACCGGCTCGGGGACGGGCTTGTGCCCGAAGATCACCAGGCCGTCGCGCCCGTCGTATCGTTCCCACCAATTGATCTCGCCGGGGGCCGACTTGATGTGCGTCTTGAGATGATCCGGTGTGCCATCGAGCCCCAGAGTCGGTTCGATGCCGGCGTGGACCACGGTGGCTGGCCCTGCGGGAAGAAGGATCCGATGCTGAATCCTGCGGGTCGCCTCGAGCAGCAGGGGGATGGTCTTCGCCAGCACCCCGCCCTTGTCGAGGCGCTTGATGGTGTTNCGTTCATGCTTGCCGATGGCATCGAGCGGAACGCCGCCATGGATTCTTCCGATCGCGCCCAGAAGTCGCAGTTCATGGTTGCCGCAGATCAGATCGATCCGGCGACCGTTGCGTCGCTGAATCAGGATCTCCTTCGTGACCAGTTCGGGGTTCGGTCCCTTGCTGAAGAGGTCTCCCACGAGGATGATCCGGGCGTCGTCGTACTCGGGCCGNGCCGAAACCTTCTCCATGAAGGAGCGGAATTCCCTGCCGCAGCCNTGTATGTCNCCGACGATGAGATGCGTCATCTGAATCCTCTGCNGGCAGGCNCGGTCGTGTCGANCGNCACCTTCGGGTCCGATGGTCCGGACTTTGTTCGTNCCTCGCCGAGGCATGGTTCGTNCGAATTCGACTTTGNCNGGTCGATTCATNACGTTTTTCAGAGTGCGGCCGTCCTACAACATCGGTTTTCATGCCTCCTGAACTCCAGAAACCCTTCTGTTAAGTTGGATCCATGTCCATCCGTCAGCTTCCACCCGAACTCGTCAATCAGATCGCCGCCGGCGAAGTCATCGAACGCCCCGCCAACGTGGTGAAGGAACTCGTCGAAAACGCCTTGGACGCCGGGGCGAATCGAATCGAAGTCCATTCCGAAGGCGGGGGAAGTCAGCTTCTTCGCATCACCGACGACGGCGCCGGCATCACCCGGGATGATCTTTCGCTCGCGCTCGCGGCGCACGCCACCAGCAAGATCGCCTCGATCGACGATCTTGAATCCGTCGGCACGATGGGCTTTCGTGGAGAGGCGCTCGCTTCGATCGCATCGGTCTCGATGCTGCGGCTTCGTTCGCGTCGGCACGATGCCGACGAGGCCTGGGTCATCGAAGCCGAGGGCGGCCCCGCGGGTGAACCGCAACCGGCGTCCGGTCCTCCCGGAACGTCGCTCGAGGTTCGTTCGCTCTTCTTCAACGTGCCGGCCCGGCGCAAGTTTCTCAAGACCGACCCCACCGAGCAGGCGCGGATCTCTGAGATCGTCCAGACGATCGCGATGGCGAACCCCGCCTGCGCCTTCACGCTTCGACTGGGTGATCGCACGACGCTCGATCTTCCCGCGGTCGACGATCCCCGAAGCCGCGTGGTCGCGCTGCTCGGGAAGGAGCTCTCCGATGAACTGCTCGAAGTCGACTTCGAAGCCGCGGGCGCCACGATCTGGGGCCTGGCCGGCACGCCGCAGATCGCCGGTCCGACCGCACGACGGCAGCGCGTCTTTCTGAACGGGCGCCCGATTCGTGACAAGGCGATCCAGCACGCCTTGCGCGAGGCCTATCGCGGGCTGGTCGTCCCCGGGCGTCATCCGACGGTCGTGCTCTTCATCGAACTCGATCCTCGACTGGTCGACGTCAACGTCTCCCCGACCAAGAGNGAAGTCCGCTTTCGTGACGGAGGCGCCATNCATCAGGCGGTTCGGCACGCGCTCAAGANCACGCTGCGCAAGCATGATCTCGTNCCCACGCTCGACCTCGATCGTTCCGGNNCGGACCCATCGAGCGGNNCCTTCGGAGCCGCGTCGNCCCATGGCGNNGGCGGCGGGGGCGGTGCCGGGTCCTCGCGAGGGCCGGTTCGNGAATTCGGTTCCGGCATGCCNTCGCCNGGATTCGAGTACCAGGCCATGCAGTCTCAGCTCGATCANCCCGTCGNNCCNGCCGAGACGTTGCTGCCATCGATCCGNAAGGACNTCAGNATCCTNCAGGTCCATGCGAAATATCTTCTCGTCGAGGATGCCGANGGTGTNCTCGTGATCGATCAGCATGCCTTGCACGAACGCGTCATGTTCGANCANCTGAAGGCACGCATCGGNGAAGGCGACCTCGAGCGNCAGCAGCTTCTGGTGCCNGACGTCGTCGAGGTGGACGAGGCCGCGATCGAATCACTTGAAGGTCTNGCCGCGATGGTCGCGAAGATCGGTTTCGACGCCCGTCCGATCGGNCCCCGCGCGATCTCGTTGAGCGCGGTNCCGAGTTTNCTGCTNTCCAGAAACGTCGAACCCGGCGAATTCCTGATCGAGGCACTNGCCTTCGGCAGNGAGAAAGGNCGCGTCGACGANGCCGAAGCGCTGCTNTCNGAGGTGCTCGACATGATGGCGTGCAAGGCCGCGGTGAAGGCGGGTGANCGACTCACNCAGCACGAACTCGAGGCCNTGCTGGCTCAGCGCGAGTCGATCGAGCGNGCGACCAACTGCCCNCATGGNCGACCCACCTCGTTGCGGATTCCGATCNCGGAGCTCGACCGTCGATTCGGTCGNTCGTCCTGACCNTTCGNTTCANCNCGGGTCGTAGCGCGAATCGTCTTCGGAAAGAAANCCGTTCNTCGGAAAGTCCATGATGTCCGNGAGCATGTCCTTCGGNGCGTGCGTGCCGGCACATGGCANGGTGTAGCGCTCGCAATGTCCGTCGAGATGCACGACGTTGCANCATCCTCCGGCNTGTCGGAACGACTGCCCNCCGGCNTAGACCATGCCGAGGTCGCCNTCGACGGTGTTCGAGGGCGCACGCATGAACTTGTTCGCNCCGTTGCGCCANCCGGCATCNCCGTAGAGNGCGCATCGNTCNGGTCGTCGCTGCGCCGCNGGGGGCAGNCCNCGGCGNGCATTGNCCCAGCCCTGCANCAGTTTNCCCTCCCCGTTCATGAAGGGGTAGCGTCCTTCGGCGCCCAGATAGCTGGTGTTGTAGTTGTANCCCGTGAAGGGATCCGCTCCGAACGTGCTGTCGCCGACATGATCGGGACACTGATGCACCTCGGGCGTGCCGTCGGTGAACGTCCAGAGNGGGCCGGCTTCGANCTCGCCCGANTGNGTCTGCGTGAAGTCCCAGGCCTNCGTGACCAGTTCGGAANCCTTGATTCGNTAGAGCACTGCGGCAGGAAGAGCCCCNCGTGACTGANTGCGGTAACTCTCGGTGGCCATCGCGATCTGACGNAGNTTCGAGGCNCATCGTTGCGCGCGTGCTTCCAGCGTGATGGTGCGAACCGCGCTTCCGGANATGCCGACCANCAGCATGATGATCCCGATCACCACNACCATCTCGACGATGGTGAANCCTCGCAGGCGGGCGATGGTCGATGANGTCGTCATGNNGNCCACTCCGAAAGCAGTCNNGTCAGNTCGGCTCCNTCGATCACNCCGTCNTCGACNAGGTCGTACTCCCAAGCGGCGCTTCCCCAGTTCGACAGCAGNCGAGTGAGGTCCGCGCCATCGACCCGNCCGTCATCNTCGAAGTCCGCGTCGNNGACATCGGCTGCGGCACGAACGTCCGCGAAGGCNTCGATCTCGGGGAGAGANTGNGCGTCGAGTGCGGTCGAGATTCGNACGAAGCGTATCNCCANGAGACCGGTGCTCGAAAGATCGANNGGAACGCCTCCTCCGGAACCGTCGTAGGCGAGACGGAGCTCCTCCCAGCACAGCTCGGAGGCGAATTCAAGAAAACCGGGATCCACGGGTCGCAGGAAATCCGTTTCGACCTGACCCGGCTGCGTGTCGTAGGCCTCGGCGTCCTGATACCCCGAGGTCGGGAACGCACCGTCGGCGGTCAGGTTCGGAATCTCCACGAAGTCGATGCCATCGGCACTGACCTCGATCATCGCGGGTTCCTCGTAGAGTCCGGTGGCACAGGGGGTGGTCGATGAACTTCCCGTGAAGAACGCGTTGCCGAAGATCAGAAGGTCGATCCCGAACGGGTTCGCGGGGTCATCGAGGACCGGCTCATCGAAGGCGACCGTCAGCCGACCGCCTCGTCCGATCGTCACGATCTCACCGGCACCGAAGGCTGGCTGGAAGGGGGTGACGGTACTGGGAAGCACATCGGGAATTCCGCTCATCCGAGTGGGGGCACCAAGTGCGGTGGTGGGGTCGATGAAGGGCGCCCCGGCATTTCCCGGGACATATTCGACCACCTCGACCGCGTACTGGGCTTCGGTGGTCGCAGAGCCGAACAGGCAGGTCAGCAGCGCGATCAGGGCGCATGCCGGCAGCGACGTTCGCGGTCCGATGAGCTCGGCAGCTCCGGTGGACGTGCCAGGGTTGTGCTGGGTTTCTCTGCGAATGGCTGGCATGGAACCGATCAACTCACGGCGCGCACTGGACGTTTCAGAGTGGCCGTTCCGGCCACGGACATCCGGTGACGAAACCGGAAGGCCGCTGATCGTTCGAGGCCCCGAGCGCGAGGGGCATGAACCACCGGTCGTGGCGGAGTGTTCCGGCTTCGGGTCGAGGACTCGCACCTTCCCATGGATCGGATCCACAGTGGCTGCTGCGAGGCCTCCCGATCCGGTGCTCGTCCTTGTCTTCAAGGATGAGTCCGAAATCGGTCGCCCGTTACGGCGGCGCGTCCGCGGCGGATTCTCACCGCCTTCCGTCCCAACCCCGGAAACCCGGGGGGAGGACCGATCAGGATGGTCTGNACCATCCATTTCGTCGCACCACGACCAATAAAGAGTATACACGGATGGCTNCCAGCGTTGACACCCGCTCTCTCGGTCAAGTATCGTCCTTGATCGCCCCACNAGGCGTCCCGTGGACATCGCGTCCNCGGGAGCACTGAGTCATCCGAGATACCCCAAGGGTGTCCGCCTCGANNANGAGGNCGGGACCCACAGGAGATTGCCCAGAATGAGTTCGACCACCGCCACCAAGGTGCTCATCGTTTCCGCCGCACTCGCACTGCCCTTCGGGCTCGTGATGTCCTCCAGCGCGTTCGCCCAGTCGGGTACGACCACGGCCACGGCNCAGGATCCGACGACGTTGATGAAGGATTTCCTTCACTACGTCCGCATCGCCAAGCCCGAACTTGCCGCGGCCTCGGGACAGGCGCTTCTCGACTCCTCGATCACCGACGAGCAGCTCGCGCTTCTCGTCGCCGACAACGATCTTGAGGACAAGCTGATCAGCGTCCTTCGACGCGGTCGCCGAATGCCCGGGGTCGAAGTCATCGTCTCCGAGATGGAGACCCGAGTCGAAGACGGACGCATCGCACTTGCGCGTGACTCCAAGAGAATCGCCGAGTCGGTGCAGATGCTTGGTGGCACGCTCCGTCAGAAGATGCTGGCCGAGACGCGACTCGTCGCCGCCGGTGAATACGCCATGCCCGCCTTGCTCGCCGCCGTCGTCGACGGCAACGATCCCGTGCTCGAAGTCGCGGCGACATCCGTGATCGAACGCATCAAGCGTCAGGCGGTTCTTCCGCTGTGTGCCGCGCTCATGCAGGTCGATCCCGCTGCGCAGCGCAAGATCTGCAACATGCTCGGTGAAATCGGCTACCCCACCGCGGAGCCCTTCCTGCTCGAGCTTGCCGATGCCAAGGGAACGCCCGACGTCGTCAAGGACGCCGCAATGCGTGCCTTCAAGCGTCTTGGTGGAACCTCCACCTCGGTCTCGGCCCAGTTCGTGGCCCTCGGACGACGCTTCTTCGACAAGGAGATGTCGCTGACCCCCTGGCCNGCCGAACCCATGAACAACATCTGGAGCTACGACGGCTACGCCGGTCTCACGCCGACCTCGATCGCGACGCCGATCTACTCCAACGTCATGGCCATGAAGATGGCTCAGGCCGCGCTCGGCTTCGATGATGGTTCCGCTGANGCCCTCGCGCTCTTCGTCGCGTCGGATCTTCGTCGCGGCAACGACATGACCGATGGCATGACCGACCCGATCTTCGGTGATCAGTCCTACAGCGCCGAGTTCTTNGCGACAGCCGTCGGCCCCGGCACGACTCAGGACGTTCTGGCGATGGCGCTCGATCAGTTCGACACCGCGCTGGTCAACGATGCTCTCGTCGCCCTCGGTGACACCACCGGACGTGCCAACCTCTTCGTGGGGGCACGTCTGCCTCTGCTTGAATGTCTCCGCTACCCCGATCGACGGGTGCAGTATCGCGCAGCCCTCGTGCTCGCGAACGCCCTCCCCAAGCAGAGCTTCCCCGGCGATGATGCCGTGGTGCCTCTTCTCGGTTCGGCCGTTCGTGACAGTGGGGCGATGTTCGGCATCGTGGTCGCCAGCAACGACGAGGATCGCAGGACCTACGGCAGCGACCTTCAGGCCATGGGCTTCACCGTCCTTGATGGTGGCGACAGCTACGACGCGGTCCGGACACAGCTCGGCCGCTCGGTCGGTCTCGACCTCGTCGTCATTCGTGGCGATTCGGCGCTCATCCGTGACACGGTCAAGGGTCTTCGAAACGACAACCTCTCCGCAGCGGTTCCCGTGATCGCCTGCTCCAANGCCGCCGACGAAATGGATCTGGGCAACGATTTCTCCGGAGATCGCGCCACCATGGTCTGGACCGCAGGAGGCGATCAACAGGCATTCATGAACGCGGCCACCGCGCTGCTCAAGCGCACCGGTGGTGCGAGCATGGACGAGGGCGAAGCGCTCGAGTTCAGTCTCGCTTCGCTCGATGCCCTCGCCCGCGTCGCGGCCAGCGACTCGACCGTGCTGGAAGTCGCCTCGGCCCGAACCGCATTGCTCGAGGCGCTNGCCAACGGTGATGGACACATGCATCTGCTCGTCGCCGACGTTCTTTCGATGATCCCGGGCAGCGATGCCCAGCAGGCTNTGATCGATTCGGCGCTCGCGGCGTCCGACGAAATGGAACAGATCGACATGCTCGACCTCGTCGCAGCCTCCGCTCGACGATTCGGAAACCAGGCCGCATCCCGACAGGTTTCGGCGCTGCAGGACATGATNCGTTCCTCGNAGGGTGACGTGGCCGATGCCGCNGGGCGCGCCTTCGGCGCACTCAACGTCGGTCCTCGTCAGGCAGTCGAGTTGATTCTCAAGTGATCCGACGGGGTTCGCCCCGTCATCAGACGTGCCGCCATAGCTCAGCTGGTAGAGCGAAGCTTTCGTAAAGCTTAGGTCGCCGGTTCGAATCCGGCTGGTGGCTCTTNTNCATCGCCGTCGTCCGCATGCGGACGACGGCGATGTGTCGTTTTCTGCTCATGAATGCCGGTCTTCGTCCATTCAAGTTCGATTTCGTGGGTAGGCTGGGTGCATGAGAATCTCCGGATGCAATCAGATCTCCCTCGCTCAATGGTCTCTTCATCGAATGATCGGGGAGGGGCGACTCGACCCCTTCGAATTCCCTCGGATGGCCCGAGAGACTTTCGGGCTCGATGCCGTCGAATATGTGAACAGCTTCTACCGACCGGTCGAACGTGATGAAGATTATTTTCGCCGTCTTCGCGCCCGATGCGATGACCTCGACGTGCGCAGTCTTCTCATCATGTGCGACGGTGAGGGAGCCCTCGGTGATCCTGATCCGGCGGGGCGTCGAAGGGCGATCTCGAATCATCGGAAATGGCTGATCGCCGCGAAGATACTGGGCTGTCACTCCATCCGGGTGAACGCGCGGTCCGAAGGCTCGTATGAGGCACAGCTCGATCGTGCCGCCGAAGGCCTCTCGGGTCTCGGAGCACTGGCCGAATCCTACGGACTCAACGTGCTGGTGGAGAATCACGGCGGTCTCAGCTCCAATGGTGCGTGGCTTGCCGAAGTGATGCGTCGTGTCGATCGGCGCGACGTTGGGACGCTTCCTGATTTCGGGAATTTCCAGGTTTCGGAGGGGAAGTGGTACGACCGGTACCGCGGAGTCGAGGAGCTGATGCCCTGGGCGAAGGCGGTCAGTGCCAAGAGTCATGAATTCGGACCGGGCGGCGAGGAGACCATGACCGACTTCGCGACGATGATGGACCTGGTCAGGGATGCAGGCTATCTGGGCTACATCGGAATCGAATGGGAGGGTGGGGGCTGCTCCGAGGTCGAGGGTGTGCTCAAGACCAAGTTCCTCCTCGAGCGTTGCGGATGTCTGGCGAGGGCCTGATCCCGCGCGCGACTTTTTGAATAGTCCTCAAGTGTTTGAATGTGATGTGCCGAATCAGTTGTTGGAGCCGTGGATTGCCCCAAAGAGAAGAAACGAACGCCGTACGACACTTCCGTGCCAATCTCGTCTGGATCACCGCATTGCTGGTGATCTGGGCGTTCGTTTCTTTTGGATGTGGCATCCTGCTCGCGCCCTGGCTCAATCAGTTCATGCTGCCCGGCACTCAGTACCCCCTCGGGTTCTGGTTCGCTCAGCAGGGCTCCATCTACGTCTTCGTGGTCCTGATCGTGGTCTACGTCATCGCGATGAATCGCCTTGACCGCCGCTTCGGTGTCGAGGAGGCGGAGTGATGGACGTCCAGGCCTGGACCTTTCTGATTGTCGGCGTGACCTTCGCGCTCTACATCGGGATCGCCATCGCGACCCGCGCCCGCTCCACGGGTGAGTTCTACGTCGCGGGCAAGGGCGTCTCTCCTCTGGCCAACGGCATGGCGACCGCCGCCGACTGGATGAGCGCCGCGAGCTTCATCTCGATGGCGGGAATCATCGCTTTCGCGGGCATGGACGGTTCGGTCTACCTGATGGGCTGGACCGGTGGGTACGTGCTGCTGGCACTGCTGCTCGCGCCCTACCTGCGCAAGTTCGGAAAGTTCACCGTGCCCGACTTCATGGGTGATCGGTACTACTCGCAGATCGCGCGCATCGTCGCGGTGATCTGCGCGATCTTCATCTCCTTCACCTACATCGCCGGGCAGATGCGCGGCGTGGGCGTGGTCTTCAGCCGCTTCCTGGAGGTCGACATCAATCTCGGCGTCGTGATCGGCATGGGCCTCGTCTTCTTCTATGCGGTCCTCGGCGGCATGAAGGGGATCACCTACACCCAGGTGGCGCAGTACTGCATCCTGATCTTCGCCTACACCATCCCGGCGTTCTTTCTCGCCTTCATGGTGACGGGCAATCCGATTCCGCAGGTCGCACTCGGAGGCACCGACGCCGACGGCGTCGGTCTGCTTGCCAAGCTCGACGGGATGCTTGGTGATCTCGGCTTCAAGTCCTACACCGACTATCACAAGAGTCCGCTCGACATCGTCTGCATCACAGCGGCCTTGATGCTCGGCACCGCCGGGCTCCCTCACGTGATCATCCGTTTCTTCACCGTCAAGCGCGTGAAGGATGCTCGCAGTTCGGCGGGGTGGGCACTGCTCTTCATCGCGATCCTCTACACCACGGCACCGGCGATCGCGGTCTTCGCCCGCACCAACATGCTGGCGACCGTCCCGAGCGTCTCCTACACCGACGCGCCCAAGTGGGTCTCGACCTGGGAGGACACCGGCTTGATCGCCTGGCGCGATCGCAATGATGACGGTGTGATCCA
>NYVB01000037.1 GCA_002684315.1 Planctomycetaceae bacterium
TCCGCCGATCGTGATCGGAGTCAGCGTCAGAACGCCGTTGCGATCGACGTCCGCACAGGTCTCGTAGACACCTCGATAGGCGAGGTCGATGAGGCGAATCAGGTCGAGTTCATTGATGAGGCCATCCGGCAGAGGAAACCCGGTGATGGGGGCCTTGTTTCCGGCGATGTCACCGCCGATGAGATCGAACTCCTCCGTTCCCGGCGAACCGGTGTCCGGAAGGCAGGGGATTTCGAGATCAGGATCGAACTCGAATCTGTTCACGCAATCACACTGTGCGTGGACTTGCGTGGCCAGAAGCCCTGAGTGGACCACGGCACAGATCAGGACCATGAGGGACATCAATGACAGCCCTCGAGGCAGGGCGAACCCATGTCGGTGACGTCGTTCTTTCGTGTTGACCAAGACCTGCTCCTTGCTGCTGCGTCCTGCATTTCTACGTACATCCGGCCCGGGGGGTTCCCCCTGATGCAGACTGTACGTGTCGACCTCGTGGTCTGAATCGCCCGTCGAGTCCCTTCGAGAGGCCTCTTCTCGTCCGAAGGGGCATTCTAGCGCCCCCGGACCAAGTAGTGTTCTCTCAATAAGATACGATAACCTCGTGAGATGCCTGCATGATTCACTCAGAAAAGCTTTTTTCGAGCATTCTGAGGCCTGTTTTTTTCAGGATTCAGAGCTCTTCTCGGGAACAGCCCCGAAGCGACGGGTTCTGCTCGCGTAGTCGTCGATCGCCCGATTGAGGCACCCCTCATCGAAGTCCGGCCAGTTCACGTCCGAAATGTGAATTTCCGCATACGAAATCTGCCAGAGCAGGTAGTTCGAGATGCGCCGTTCACCCGCGGTCCTGATCAGAAGATCCGGGTCGGGGAGGCCTGCGGTATAGAGGCGGCCGGCAAGATGCTCCTCGGTGATCGAATCCGGTTCGAGGGTTCCAGTCTTCACGTCCTGGCACAGGCTTCTGCACGCGTCGGTGATTTCCGCCCTCGAGCCGTAGTTGATCGCCAGAACGAGCGTCATCCCGGTGCAATGGGCGGTGGCTTCCTCGGTTCGTGCGATCTCTTCCAGGACATGCTCGGGCATGTTGTCGTCTCGACCGATACGCCTCAGTCTGACGTCGTTTTTCAAGAGAGTCGGGCGTTCCTGCACGAGATGTTCCGCGCACAGCGTCATGAGAGCGTCGACCTCCGGTTTGGGGCGCTTCCAATTCTCACTTGAGAACGAATACAGAGTCACGGCTTCGAGTCCGAGGCGGCGACCATGTTCCACGATGCGTCGAACGCTTTCGGCACCCTGGCGATGGCCGAGGATTCGGGACTCGCCACGTTCCTCGGCCCAGCGACCGTTTCCATCCATGATGACGGCGACATGCTTCGGCCACGATGAGCGGGGTGCGAGCGGTTCGCTGGGCGTGTTTCCACTCATGTCGGGCGTCTCCAGGCGCGAAAGGTCATCAGGTGTCATGTGTCAGATCGAAGCGACGAGCGTCTGAGTTCGTTCCGGTCCGACACTCACCAGTCTGATGGGGACCTCGAGGAAAGATTCGATGAATGACAGGTAGTTTCGTGCGTTTTCGGGAAGATCCTCCCGAGCGCCCTCGACGTCGAGCGGGCCCGTCCATCCGGGCAGCGTTTCATAGACCGGCTCGACTCCTTCAAGTCGACCGGCATCCGGAATGAAACGATCGGTGATCGTGCCATCGGCGAGACGGTAGGCGGTGCAGATCCTCACTTCATCGAAATCCCAGAGGACGTCCAGGAGCATGCAGGCGATTTCATCGACACCGCAGAGCATCGANGTGTACTTGACGGCCACGAGGTCGAGCCAGCCGCATCGGCGGGGGCGTCCCGTCGTGGTGCCGTATTCGTTTCCACTCTTTCGGATCTTGTCGCCGACGGCATCGGAGAGTTCCGTCGGGAAAGGGCCCGCGCCGACGCGGGTCGAATAGGCCTTCATGATTCCCACCACGTGCTCGACCGCCTTCGGGGGGAGTCCGGTTCCGGTGGGGATGCCCAGGGTGGAGCAGTTCGAACTCGTGACGAACGGGTAGGTTCCGTGATCGACATCGAGCAGGCAGGCATTCGCACCCTCGAAGAGTATGCGTTTCTCCGCCTTGACCGCATCATTGAGCAGGTAGGTGGTGTCGGTGATGTTCTCGCCGAGTCTGTCTCTCGAGCGCAGACATTCCTCGAAGATTCGTGCGGGATCCGGGCGCTCGGAAAATCCGAAGGCGTCCAGTTGTCGGGCATGGATGTCGGCGGAAAACCGGATCTTCTCCAGCAGCACGTCCTCGCCGAGCAGGAGGTCACCCGTTCTGATCGCGGGAGATCGAAGGACCTTGTCCGCATAGGCCGGGCCGATTCCTCTGCGAGTGGTCCCGATGGAAGTGTCACCCGCATTCTTTGAAAGCAATTCCTCCAGTGCGCCATCAAGCATCTTGTGATGCTCGAGCACGAGGTGGCTTCGATCGGAGATGTGGATGCGAGATTGCGCATCGATCCCCCGACTTTGAATCGAGTCGATCTCCTCGATCAGTTTCATCGGATCGACGACCACGCCGTTTCCGATGACGCACTCGATGTCGGGATACAGGATTCCCGAGGGAATCAGATGCAGTGCATATTTGGAATCGCCGACGACCACGGTGTGTCCGGCGTTGGCACCTCCGTTGTACCGGACCACCACGTCATGTCTGGCGGTCAGAAGATCGACGATCTTGCCCTTGCCTTCGTCACCCCACTGAAGTCCGACGACCGCGGTGTTTCGTGGCAGTGTCTCAGAACGGTTTTCAGCTGTCGCCATCTGGGCGGACTCCTGTCGGGTCGTTTGGACCGGCCCCGAATGATTCGCAGGCCTCTTCAGATCGGATTATATCGGCCCATCCCGATCATGAGTCGAAACCCAACCAAACCTCCATGTCCGCGCTCAAGACGCTCGTTCAAACGGCCGATGCCAAAGTCGTGGATCGACCGCTCAGGCGCTTGATTTCCGCTCAACCCCCACGGCGAAGGAGTTCTTCATGACACCACTCGACACCGACTCGATCAGGATCATCTGTCCCAATCTGGCCTGCCAGAGACTGCTCGCAGTGCCTGCGATGGCACGTGGTGAAGTGGTCCGCTGCCGAGGCTGTGGCTCCAATATCAAGGTTCCCGTCAGTGCCTCACAGGTCCGAGAAACGGCCCAGAGCGCCCAGGCACGCCTTTCCGGGGAAGCGGCAGCCTGACTCGGGTTTCCCCGGATCGCGTCCACGCCCTACAGTGCCTTCACTTCGAATGGAAACGTCGTGATGAGCATCGAACTCGAACAACTCAACAACGCTCATGGTGGAAAAGAGCCCGCTTCTCTTTCACTCGATGACATCATCGGCACCGGATCCCTCAGCGTCCGGGCAGCCTATCTGCATGTCCCTTTCTGCTTCCACAAGTGTCACTATTGCGATTTCTATTCGATCGTCGACACCCAGGATCGTCAGGAAGTGTTCGTCGAACGGATGGATCAGGATCTCAGGATGCTCGGGGCCCGCTGCGAGGCACCGCTTTCCGCGGTCTTCATCGGGGGTGGCACGCCGACTCTGCTGCGTCCCAGGCTCCTTTCACGGCTGCTTGATTCCGTCGTGCGTCACCTGCCGCTGACTTCCGACTGTGAGTGGACCGTCGAGGCGAATCCCGAGACCGTCGATGACGTCATCGCCGATGTCCTGGTGGAAGGTGGAGTGAACCGGGTGAGTGTCGGCTGTCAGAGCTTTCAACCCTCGTCTCTCAAGATGCTGGAACGACATCACGAGCCTCGCAACGTCTCGCGTGCCGTCGACCACGTTCGAAAGGCGGGGATTCGATCCATCAATCTGGATCTCATCATGGGGATCCCGGGTTCGGTCTATTCCGAATGGAGTGATGACCTGGACCAGGCGCTCGCGCTCGATCCCGAACACCTCTCCTGTTACGGATTGCAATACGAACCCAACACGCCTCTGACTCGAAAGCTGGAGATGGGNCAGATCGAACGTCTCGACGACGAACTGGAAGCCGCGATGTACGAGCACACCGTCGCCCGGCTNCGTGATTCGGGNTTCGAGCAGTATGAGATCAGCAACTGGGCCCNGCCGGGNCGTGCCTGCCGCCACAANCTNGTNTACTGGAAGAGNGAGAACTGGTTGGCNATCGGNCCCAGTGCNTCCGGNCATCTGGACGGGACNCGATTCAAGGTCACGCCTCGACTNAGTGANTGGNTGGCATCNACCTCATCGGTTCCCGTGGTCGATGTCGAACATCTCGATGACNTCACTCGAACCGGTGAGCGGCTCATGCTTGAANTGCGATTGGTNGATGGAATCGANGNGGGGGANATCGAACGTCTGCTCGATCTCTTCGATCCNGATGGTGAGCGNCGTCTTGCNNTCAGCGAAGGNCTNCGNGANGGACTTCTTCAGANNCATGANGGCAGNNTCAANCTCACCCATGCAGGGNGACTCCTTGCAGACTCGTTGTTNAGCCGTCTCGTCTGACGGATCGTGCCCGACGGCACGCGACTCGGTACAGTGCATTCGAATCACATCAGGGGCCACCGTGAACTACATCCGACTCATGCGACCATTCGACTGGGTGAAGAACGCCTTCGTTCTTCTGCCCATCGTGTTCTGGCTGGGCGGTGAGGGGGCCTCAGAGGGCACGTTCTCCAGCATCTGGTGGCCGGGATTCTGTGCACTTCTCGGATTCTGTCTCCTGGCCTCCGCCGTCTACAGCTTCAACGACGCCGTCGATGCCGAGAAGGATCGACTTCATCCGATCAAACGGTTGAGACCCGTCGCTTCGGGTGCGATCTCGCCCGCTTCCGCGATGGTCTTCGGAACCCTGCTCGGGGTGTGCGCGTTCGGACTGGCCTCTCTGGTGAGCGTCACTCTCGCCGGCATATTCGGTCTCTACGCCTTGCTCCAGCTTTGTTACAACCTCGGACTGAAGCGTGTGATGCTGGTCGACGTCGTCGCGGTGGCTCTCGGATTCGTCCTTCGTTCGATCGCGGGGGCGTATGCGATCGACATCAAGCTTTCCATCTGGTTGCTGCTCTGCGTCTTCTTCCTGTGTCTCTATCTGGGATTCATCAAGCGATTCTGCGATCTGTCCTCGGCCGCGAAGGCGGGGGATTCCGATTGGAAGTCACGTGCCGGGTACGACAGCCCGCTCGAGCTGAATCTTCTCCTGGGAATGAGTTTCGTGCTCAGCATCATGATGTACGTGACCTATGCGCTGAGCACCCATGCACAACAGATCTTCGGTGCGCGATCGATGGGATTCGCACTGTTGACGCCTCTGGTGTTGATCGTGATGCATCGGTTCTATCGCAATGCCAGCGAGGGTCGAAGCGACAGTCCGTTGGTCGCGATTCTGAGCGACCGGATCATTCAGCTTGGTTCGGTGCTCTTCGCGTTGGGCATACTCGCATGCCTTTACGTTCCCGGCGTGGAGCAGGTGCTCCAGAAGCTCTTCGTCAACTGATGGGCCGGCCTGATCGGGGCTTCAGTTGGCCTGCATCTCACCGCGGCGGTCACCACCTGAGATCGTCGCCTTGATGTAGTCGCCGTTCATCCTGCCGATGTACTTGATCGAGATGCCCTTGGGGCAGGACGCCTGGCATTCGGCATAGTTTCGGCAACTCCCGAATCCTTCTTCGTCCATCTTTTCGACCATGTTCACGACACGGGTGTTCCGTTCAGGTTGACCCTGTGGAAGCAATGCGAGGTGGCCGATCTTCGCCGAAGTGAACAGCGAAGCTGATCCGTTGGGGCAGGCGGCGACGCAGGCGCCGCAACCGATGCACGCCGAGGCATCCAGTGCATCCTCAACCACGGCGTGCTCCACCGGAATCGAGTTCGGTTCGGGTTTCGGTCCGGAGTGGACCGTCACGTATCCACCGGACTGAATGACCCGGTCCAGACCGGATCGGTCCACGGTGAGGTCCTTGACCACGTTGAAGACGCCCGTGGAGAATGGTTCGACCGTGATGGTCGCACCGTCCTTGAAGTCACGAATCATGAGCTGGCAGGTCGTGCACTGGCCGGGGCCGTGGGGCAGGCCGTCGATCACGAGGCTGCAGGTTCCGCAGATGCCTTCGCGGCAGTCACTTTCAAAGGCGATGGAATCCTCGCCTCTGTTGTTCAGCTGCTCGTTGAGGATATCGAGCATCTCGAGAAACGACGCATCCACCGGGATGTCGTTCACTTCGTAGCCGACGAATTCTCCGCGATCACTTCCGCGTTCCTGTCGCCAGACCCTGAGGTTGAGCGAGATGGTTGCGTTGTGGCGTGGGGTTGGGTTCGCGTCCTGGTTGCTCACTTGTAGCTCCGAGTTGCGGGTTGCAGGACCTCGTAGTCCAGTTTCTCCTGATGTCGGGTCTCTTCCTTGCCTTCGCCTTCCTGGCCTTCCCATTCCCAGACCGAGACGTGACCGAAGCCCTCGTCGTTTCTCAGGACTTCACCGTCTTCCGACTGGTGTTCCTCACGGAAGTGGCATCCACAACTTTCATCACGTTCGAGAGCGTCGCGGCACATCAGATGGCCGATTTCAAGGAAGTCCATGAGTCGCAGACCTCGTTCGAGAGCCTGGTTGATGTCTTCCGACTTACCGGCGATGTTCACGTTCGTCGTGAACTCCTCCTGCAGGGCTTCGACGTCGCGCAGGGCGCCCTTGAGTCCGACCTCATTGCGGCTCATGCCGCAGTTGTCCCAGATCACCTTGCCGAGTCTCTTGTGAATCGAGAGCGGGGTCGAATCACCCTTGACCGACATGACTCGCTTGATGCGGTCTCGGACTTCGCCCTCGATCTTCGCGAATTCAGGATGGTCGGTGCTGACCTTGTCACGATAGAGGGGCTGCAAGCCGTCACCGATCGTCTGTGGCAGGATGAAGTAGCCGTCCGCCAGGCACTGCATGAGACTGGAGGCACCCAGTCGGTTGGCGCCGTGATCGGAGAAGTTCGCTTCGCCGACCGCGTAGAGCCCGGGAATGGTCGTCTGCAGGTTGTAGTCGACCCAGAGTCCGCCCATGCAGTAGTGAACTGCGGGGTAGATCCTGAATGGGTTCTGGTAGGGGGACTCGCCGGTGATCTCTTCGTACATGTCGAAGAGGTTTCCGTACTTTTCGGAGATGACGTTCTGGCCCTTTTCGGCGATGGCGTCTCGGAAGTCCAGGTAGACGGAATATCCGGTGCTTCCCGCACCCAGACCTTCGTCGCAGACCACCTTGGCCGCTCTGGAGGCGACGTCACGCGGCACGAGATTACCGAAGGTCGGATACCGTTCCTCGAGGTAGTAGTAGCGTTCCGCGTCCGGAATGTCTGCGGGGGAACGCTTGTCGCCCTTCTTGCGCGGGACCCAGACACGACCGTCATTTCGCAGCGATTCACTCATCAAGGTGAGCTTGCTCTGGTGGTCGCCGCTCACGGGGATGCAGGTGGGGTGGATCTGCACGAACGAGGGGTTCGCGAATGCCGCGCCTCGCCGATGTGCCCGCCAGATCGCNGTGGTGTTCGAGTTCACGGCGTTGGTCGAGTTGTANTAGACCGCACCGTATCCGCCNGTNGCGAGCACGACCGCCTCGCCTGCGATCGAGTGGATGGAACCGTCGACCATGTTGCGGTAGACGATGCCGCGGGCACGTCCATCGACCTTGACCAGGTCGAGCATCTCCGATTTCGGATAGAGCTTGACCTTGCCTTGATGGATTTCCTTCTCGAGCGCCTGGTAGGCGCCCAGAAGCAGCTGCTGACCGGTCTGGCCGCGGCAGTAGAAGGTGCGCTCGACGAGCACGCCGCCGAAGGANCGNTTGGCCAGCATGCCACCGTACTCACGNGCGAACGGCACGCCNTGNGCCACGCACTGGTCGATGATNGCCGTCGAGTTCTGNGCNAGTCGGTAGACGTTGGCTTCACGAGANCNGAAGTCTCCACCCTTCTGNGTGTCGTAGAAGAGTCGATAGGTGCTGTCACCGTCTTCNCGNTAGTTCTTGCANGCGTTGATGCCGCCCTGGGCNGCGATNGAGTGNGCGCGCCGGGGGGTGTCNTGAAAGATGAAGACGTGGACGTTGTAGCCCTGCGCTGCNAGCGANGANGCGGCNCTGGCNCCNGCAAGNCCGGTNCCNACGACGATCACGTCGTAGGANGGNCGGTTTCTGGGNCCCACGAGCTTNGCATTCTCGAGGTGGTTGTGCCATTTGTCTTCNATGGGNCCGCTNGGGATCTTTGCGTCGAGAGTGATCATCCAAGATCTCCTGAAAGCTTGAGTTCCTGGTTNTCCGTGTCATCGATCATGACCGAGTCCGATTCCATGCTCTCCTCGGGGGAGGGNANCGAATTGGTCAGCATNGCGANCGGCACGGCTGAAAATCCGACGAAGAGGACGACCGCGAGGNNCGCCGATCCCNTGCGGATCAATTGGTTTCTGTCNGGTGCNTCNAGCCCGAGNGTCTGNCACATGCTCCAGGCGCCGTGGTACACGTGCATGCANACCATNGCCATCATNGCGACGTAGAAGAGNGCCACCCACCAGACNTTGAAGGCNCCCCAGATGTTGCTGTAGACCGCGCCGTANTCGAATCCCTCGGTGCCGGTCTNGTGNATGTCGATCCANCCGAANGTGAANTGNGCNAGNTGGACGATGATGAACACCAGNATCANCGTTCCGCTCACNGCCATCCACTTGGCGGCCAGNGTGGACGCGTTTCGNCGTCTGATCTGACGAGTCGGCTGTCCNGAACGGTTTCTCTTCACGAGCTGGATGATCGTGGCGACATGCAGNACGACNGCNACGATCANGGCGANTCTCGCGAACCACAGGAACGTGGTGTTNCCGAGAAANTCGGCTCCNATCTCACGAAGCATCTCGGCATANTGATCCAGTGCCGTGGCCCCACCGAACGCCTTGAGNTTGCCCAGCATGTGTCCGATGATGAATCCGTACATCATGAGNCCGGTGATCGCCACGACAAGTTTCTTGCCNATGGAGGTCCCGTAGAAGGTGGTNAGCCTGTTCATGTGTNGTGNTTTCCTGAACGTGTCTTCTGNTCGNGGNTGNANGNCNTCGGANGTGACTCAGGGNGTTTCGATGATTCCNGGTGCTCCACCNGNCCCGAGAGGATCGATGGCGGCATTNGGATTCATGGCGGCCTGAGCNTGTTGCTGTGCAACTACATCGGCCACTTGNACGAAACGAGTCCTGAGTTCCGTGAGAATCTGGGTCANTTCCTTGTCCTCTTCGGCGTCGAGATTNCCCTTGGTCTTCTCATCGATGGTGTCGAGAAGNTCGATCGCGAACTTGGCTCCNACGAGATCGATGACCACGCCACCGGTCTTGGGATCCGTGTAGGCACCGAGACCCATGATGGCCTGNGAGGCCAGAAGGCCGATCAGGCCCTTGAAATCGGCGGCAGGCAGTNCGCCGGGNGCACNCGCNCCNTCCTGTNCCTTGGNTTCCTCGAGTTCCGCTTCCTTCTGGGTGAGACGCTCCTTCTCGGCCTGGGCTTCTGCCTTCCAGTC
>NYVB01000006.1 GCA_002684315.1 Planctomycetaceae bacterium
CTGATCGACATCGTGGCCGAGCCGGAGGTCGATCGCTGGCGCGAGCCCCGTGTCCAGCTCAAGATCCTCGATGTCGGAATCGACGTCGTGGTCGAGGCGCTTGATTCAAATGGCGAGCTNGTCGCCGGNTGAAATCGTTTCAGGAACNTCGGGTGACGACCGGAGATCGGCGGGNTCCATCGCCNTCAATGCCGAGATCTCGACATTNGCNAGGCGNNTNCCNTTNTCATCCCGNGGGAANCCGTGGCCTGCNGTCTCNAGCCANCGNGCNGCNCGNTCNAGNTGAAGCTCATGACTGGAANGAGCGCTGTCNACGCCTTCCGAGTTCTTGATCGGCGCGAATTCCTCCACGCGGTCNGTTTCGTAGACGAGNGAGCGACTTGCCAGTGGAATGGCATCGAAGATGAACATCTCGAGTTTGGTCGCNTTNGGTGTCTCNGGTGANACNACCCGGTNCTCGTCNGGTGAGATANCTCGGAACCTTCTTGTATGCCTTGTGCACNGGAAGACTCTNGTTCGAATCCTTTCCAGTGATNCGGTCGACGAATTNGACGGAAAGAACGTGGATNGCGATCGANCCNNCNATGAANCGAAGNGNNCCNGAATCNTCCGTCGCCNGNGACANCTCNTCGGGGAGNTCGGAATATTCGATGACGCAGGTTCGGTCGTCGATCGANCAGAACACGCCNACTTTCTCGNCGGGTGAGCTNTTNGGNATCATCTTGCTCGACATCTCACCGGAACTTCTNCCNGCATCNAGNTGAAGCCCGAGNAAGAGNGGGTCGAGTGCGNGNACGCTGGGGTTGTCGACCTGGAAGTAACTGATCTGNTCGATGCCNCGGGATTNCATGTCCTCGATCGCNCCACTGTTTCGAAGCGCNCGAAGTGAACCGCCGTGNCCGTCCGGATTGACCGCGATGCTCTCGNNNGACGCNAGCATGAACTTCCCGTCATCNTCGTANGAAGGGAAGACNCCNTGGGGAAACATGAANATGTCGGTTCGNTCCAGNCCGAAGTAATTGTTGTCNCGAAAGAACGCNCGNGTNTCCGCNTCATTGATCGGNCTGGTCATGATGTACCAGGGNATGNTNCGGTNCGCCTTGCGACTTGCCGCNAGNATCTGCTCNGCGAACAGTCTGAACAGNGGNTTTCCNGTNAGNGGTGCCGCNGGNAANGANCCCTTNGGGCCNTTCCANCCGAGNCNGGTCCCTTGNCCNCCGGCGACNGTGAACGCCGCCACCTTGCCGNCATCGATCNCCTTCTGGCCGTGCNTTCTGAGTNCGNNNTCATCATCNGGNTGTCGAGCNANGCTNTTNGCCGGGCTGATCGATTCCAGCGGNGGGGCTTTGAAATCCGAGCCCGCCGCCTCCANCATGAANCGATGTGCAGCGGGNAGATCGATGTCNTCGCACTGGTCCAGCAGNGCTTCCAGGGATTCCNCNGAGCATTCCTCCGCATGATCCAGAAGNTGGGCNTGNTCGATNGANTCGAGNGTNTTTCTGGTNGCCTNNAGNCTTNCGGCAAGCTCTNCNTCCNNGGGCATCTGACTCATCACTTCGACTCCGATTCATCAAGCGGTTCGAATGGTTCNGACCAGCCGTCGGGATCATGTCGGACCGTNCGCCCGGTCTCCAGNTAGATCACCTGTTCGCAGATGTTGGTCGAGTGGTCGGCGATTCGTTCNAGTGCNCGGGTGACCGTCAGCANGCTGATNCCGAATTCCACGTTGAATTCNCNNGANGCGATCTTCGATTGNGCNTCCATNACGATNTCGCGTCTGAAATTNCCCACCGTGTCGTCGAACAGAAGGACCTGNCGTGCCAGTTCNGAATTTCGATCNCGCAAGGCTCGATTGGCNTCTCGGATCATGCCGATCACGCTGTTCGCCATGACCCTGAAGGTCTGAGGNACGANGTATCCGGATTCAAGNTCTCTGACNCATTCNCTGATGGCCACGGCGCAATCCGCGATTCGTTCGAGTTCGTTGTTGACCTTCACGATCGTCAGNACNGAACGGATCGCGTAGGGCTNNGTCTCTCCCANCGCGAGCAACTNGATNGATTTCANTTCGATCTCGACGTCGATCCGATCGATGATTCGNTCCTCTTCGATGACCGAGGCGGCNTTCTTGCGNTCCCCGTCGAAGTACGANTCNACTCCGGCCAANGCNGCAAGCAGCACNCTGCGGCCTTGTTCNGTCAGGGTCGTATGCAGTTTCGCAAGATTGTCTTNAAATTCGGACACTGTGATCTCCCGTGTTCTTCATGAAGTATACCGCCCCNCACTCGTTTTCGATCGGNGGTTGTTGCTACGCTGTTGCAATGCCCCGCCTCTGCGTCAACATCGATCATGTNGCCACCGTNCGTCAGGCACGAATGACTCATGAACCCGACCCCGTTCNGGCGGCNCATGAAGCCNTTGCCGGCGGAGCCGATGGCATCACNGTGCATCTNNGNGAGGATCGCAGACACATCCAGGATGATGATGTCAGGCGACTTGCCGAGGTCGTCACGGTCGAGCTGAACCTTGAAATGGCAGCCACGGACGAAATGGTCCGAATCGCGGGTGCCATCCAACCGCACATCGCAATGCTCGTTCCTGAGGGCCGCCTCGAGATCACCACCGAGGGTGGGCTCGACGTCGCAGCGGACCGGAGTCGACTCTCCGACATCGTCTCACGCCTTGCGGACGCCGGTATCGGTACCAGCATGTTCATTGATGCCGAACCTCGTCAGATCGAGGCGGCGGCCGCCGTGGGGGCCCGGGTCTGCGAAGTGCACACCGGTCCCTATGCGCATGCCCGCCATGAGGATTCAACGGACGACCTGTCGGAGCGTTCTCTTCGTGAATTGGAGCGAGTGGCTTCAGCGGGGCGAGCGATCACCGACGCGGGAATGGGATTCAATGCCGGTCATGCCCTGAANTACGACAATGTCGCCCCGATCGCGGCACTTTCCGATCTTCAGGAGCTTCACATCGGCCATGCCATCATCAGCCGAGCCGTCTTCGTGGGCGTGCGTGCCGCCGTCGGCGAGATGCAGACCGCCATCGCCAACGGACTCAGTAACAAGACGCCCGAAAGGACCNCATGAGCGACTCAACGAACGATCAGATCCCCGGGCCCTATGACGCCAACGTGCTTCCCTACAGGGTCGCAGTGCTCTGCTACCTCTACGACGAGGAAGGTCGACTGCTTCTTCTGCATCGATGCAAGGCACCGAATTCAGGGCGACATTCTCCGATCGGTGGCAAGCTCGAGTTGACCGAGGGTGAAAGCCCCCATGCGTGTGCCATCAGAGAGATCGAGGAAGAGGCGGGACTCACGCTTTCGGACGATGAGATCAGACTGATGGGCATGGTCTCGGAAGCTTCCTACGAAAACACCACGCACTGGTTGATCTTCCTCTTCGAAGTCACACGTCCGATCTCCCACGATGAAATCCCCCGGATGGAATTCGAGGAAGGTCGGTTGGAGTGGATTCCCATCGAGTCCGTCGAATCACTCGACATTCCCGACACCGATCGTCAGGCCTTGTGGCCAGCGGTCCAGAAGCATCGCGGTGGAGGATTCTTCACGATCCACATCGATTGCGGAGTCGAACCCTTCACCTGGAAACAGCTGGAAAGCATTCCCGCCCCCAAGTGAGTTTCGCTCGCTTTCCTCCGCTTTCTCTCGGCATGGCATTGANGAACCCCCTCCGTCGGCGAAGGGGGTTCCTGCAGATCATCCGTCGAACGAGTTCAACTCACTCGAATCGATCAAGATTCATGACCTTGTCCCAGGCGGCGACGAAGTCGGTCACGAACTTCTCATTGGCGTCAGCGCTTGCGTAGACTTCCGACAGAGCCCGAAGCTGGGAGTTCGAGCCGAACACGAGGTCCGCTCTGCTGCCGGTCCACTTGATCGATCCCGTTGCCCGGTCACGACCTTCGAAGAAATGCTCGCAGCGCTTTGAGACGTTCCATTCGATCTCCGGATCGAGGATGTTCACGAAGAAATCGGTGCTCAGCGTGCCGACTCGATCCGTGAGAACGCCAAGTTCGGAACCGCCGGTGTTCGCACCCATCGCTCGCATGCCACCGATCAATGCCGTCATTTCCGGCGATGTCAGTGTCAGAAGACAGGCTCTTTCCACGAGAATCATCTCCCCCGGACGTGGGTCCTGCGTGTTCGCGTGGTTTCTGAAACCATCCGAAGCCGGCTCGAGAACGGCGAACGAATGCGCATCGGTCATGTCCTGTGTGGCGTCGGTGCGTCCAGAGGTGAAGGGGACCGTGATCTTCACGCCCGCTTTTTCCGCCGCCTGTTCAACTGCGGCGCAGCCACCGAGAACGATGCAGTCCGCCAGTGACACTGCCGTTTCGTGTTCTTCGTTGAAGGCGGTTCTGGCCTTNTCGATGGCACCGAGTGCCGCATGCAGCTCGGTCGGCTCGTTGACCTCCCAGTCCTTCTGAGGAAAGAGGCGGACTCTGGCTCCATTCGCGCCACCACGTTTGTCCGTGCCTCTGAACGAGGACGCTGATGCCCATGCGGTCAGGACAAGTCGTTGCGAGGACAGGCCGCAGTCCAGAAGGGCTTTCTTGAGTTCGGTGATTCCAGCTTCGTCGATCAGCCTGTCGTTTCCTTCGGGAACCGGATCCTGCCAGATCAGTTCCTCGTCGGGAACGTCCGCGCCGAGGTAACGAGCTTTCGGTCCCATGTCACGATGGGTCAGTTTGAACCACGCACGTGAAAAGGCATCCGCGAATTCCTGGGGGTTTTCGTGGAATCGGCGGGCGATGGGTTCGTAGATCGGATCCATTCTCAGTGCGAGATCGGTCGTCAGCATCATCGGTGCATGCGTTCGAGTCGCGTCATGCGCACTGGGGACGGTCGTTCCCGCGGAGGAATCGGTGGGGGTCCACTGCTTGCATCCCGCGGGACTTTCCGTCAGTTCCCACTCGTATCCGAAGAGTGTGTCGAAATAACTGTTGTCCCAGGTCGTCGGGGTCTTGTTCCAGGCACCTTCGAGACCGGAACTGATCGTGTCGTCTCCGCTTCCCGTGCCGAACGAGTTCTTCCACCCGAGGCCCATCTGTTCGATCGGTGCACCCTCGGGNTCACGCCCGAGATACTCCGAGTCAGGTGCCGCACCGTGTGCCTTGCCNAAGGTATGACCTCCCGCGACGAGTGCCACGGTCTCTTCATCGTTCATCGCCATTCGTGCGAAGGTCTCCCTGATGTCACGTGCAGACGCGATCGGATCAGGNTTGCCATTCGGACCCTCGGGATTGACGTAGATGAGACCCATCTGAACCGCGCCAAGAGGGCTGGTGAGGACTCGATCGCCCGAGTATCGAGCGTCACCAAGCCATTCCGTCTCCGGGCCCCAGTCGATGTCCGCTTCTGGTTCCCAGACGTCGGCTCGACCGCCACCGAATCCGAAGGGCTTCAGTCCCATGGATTCGATCGCGCAGTTTCCGGTCAGGACCAGGAGATCCGCCCAGGAGAGTTTCGCACCGTATTTCTGCTTGATCGGCCAGAGCAGGCGTCGAGCCTTGTCCAGATTCACATTGTCCGGCCAGCTGTTGAGAGGTGCGAACCGTTGATCACCTGATCCTGCACCACCTCGACCATCGTGGATGCGGTATGTCCCTGCGGCGTGCCATGACATGCGGACGAAGAAGGGGCCGTAATGTCCGTAGTCGGCAGGCCACCATTCCTGAGAGTCCGTCATCAATGCGAAGAGATCCTTCTTCACGGCGTCGAGATCGAGGGTCTCGAACTGGGTCGCGTACTCGAAGGACGATCCCATGGGATCGGATTTCTCAGAATGCTGATGAAGNACCGAGAGGTCGAGCTGGTTCGGCCACCAGTCACGGTTGGTCCGACGACCCTGGGTGGAACTCGTGGTGGTCGAGATGAATGGACAGTCTGNTTTTGATTCGGACATGGAATTCCTCTGGANTGNGTGTCAGCGTTCGCGTGATCTGGATGTGGTTTCGTTCGTGCGGCAGTCCGGGCAGTGTCCCCAGTAGATGACTTCCGCTTCATGGATTTCGTACCCCGCAGGGTCCGACGGTTGGAGACAGGGTGCGTGTCCCACCCTGCAGTCGACGTCGATCATGCTGTTGCAGGATCGACAGATGAGATGATGGTGGTTGTCTCCGGTTCTGGTCTCGAAGCGAGCCGGTGAACGGGAGGGTTGGATCCTGCGCAGCAAGCCATGTTCGACAAGCGTCCCCAGTCCGTCGTAGACCGCCTGTCGCGAGATCGAACCGATTCTCGCACTGACATCGGATTCGACGAATTCGGCGGTGCAGTGGGGTTGTTGGGCCACCGATTCGAGGATCGCCACGCGCTGCGTGGTCACCTGAAGGCCTTGCTCGCGAAGGAGTTCTTGTGGTTTGATGTGCACGGGGGGACGTTATAGCCCTGATTCTGGACTCAGTCAAGAATTCAAGGCCGGCTCTGAAGAAGCTGTTGAATCCTCACTTCAGAGGAATTCAGCTCAATCCGGCTGCCGTACTTGCCCTGTGAATCAATGAGCGTGCCTGGTCTTCGGTCTCAGCCTCCGCGATGACTCGCATGATCGGCTCGGTGTTGCTGGCACGAACATGCACCCAGCCCTCTTCGAAATCGATGCGCACGCCATCGATGTCGTTGACACGTTCGTCCGTGAAGGCCGTCTTCAGCTTCTCCAGTGCGGGTTCGATGACGGAACGCCCTCCGATCGCGGAAAGATCGAGCTTCTCCTTGATCATGGCGTATCGGGGGAGTTCTTCGATGATCGAGGAGAGGGCTCGCTTCTCCGCGGCCAGAAGCTCCAGCACCAGCCCCATCGCCACGAAACTGTCTCTGATCCATCCGATGCTTCGCAGAATGACGCCGCCGTTTCCCTCTCCACCCAGAGGTGCTTCCGTGTCACGCATCTTGGCAACCACATTGGCCTCGCCCACCGCACTTCGGTGGACCCGTGTTCCGGGGAATCGCGTCGCCAGGTCATCGATCATCCGGCTCGTCGAAAGATTCGCCACCAGGTCGCAGGGACCGTTCTTCTGGAGATGTCTCAGCACGGCAAGCACCAACGTGAATTCCTCACCGATGTACTCGCCACGTTCATCGACGACGGCAAGGCGGTCCGCATCCGGATCCTGAGCGAATCCGCAGAGAGCCTCGGGGCTCTCGGCGACGAGTCGTGCAAGATCCCGTAGATTCTCCCGAGTCGGCTCAGGCGTGTGTGCGAAATCTCCGGTCTGCTCCCCGTTCAGGTGGATGAGACCGCAGCCCAGATCGTCGAGGAGCATCTTTCCTCCAACGCTTCCGGAAGAGTTGATCGAATCCAGCACGACCGTCGTGGGATTGGATCTGATCATCTCGACGTCGAGCTCGGCGAGAACCATGTCGACATGGTGTCTGGTCGATGAGTCGTCCCTGGTCACCGATCCTCGAGCGTCGGCCGTGGAGGCGACGACGTCACCCTTCTTGAATCTCTCGATGATTCGATTCGCCAGTTCCGGCGGGGGAGCGAGACCGTCGTGATCGAGGCACTTGATCCCGTTCCATTCGATGGGGTTGTGACTGGCGGTGATCACGATCCCCCCGTTCGAGCCGGTTTTTCGAATCATGATGCCGACGGTGGGAGTCGTCGCGACGTCGACGTTCACGACTTCCGCTCCGATTCCAGCCAGTGCTTCGCAGACAGCCTCCGATATCTTCGCCCCCGAGGCTCGGCCATCTCGACCGATGACCAGTCTCAGAGGCTTCTCCGAGGCCATTTCCAGCAGTTCACTGCCGAATGCGGCCGCAAAAGCGCCGGCCACATCGGGGGTCATGGTCGAGTCGACCAGTCCTCGGGCACCGCTTACCGAAAGCATGAGTGGGGGTGTGGCATCTGATCTGGTCATGGTTGAAATAGGTCCGTTGGGTTGGGTGTGCGGCTTGGGTCGCCTGCTGGAGGGGGTGACTCTGTTGTCGAAAGATCGGTAGGAGCTGATCTGGTTCCACAGTTATACTTGTTGTTGTGTATCAGCTCTCAGTCAAGACATCCTTCTCCGCCGCCCACGCCCTGGTGCTTTCCGGGAAACGGGAGCAGGTTCATGGCCATGATTGGCACCTCACGGTGCTCGTCGAGGGCGCCGTCCTCGATGAGGATGGTCTGTTGTGTGATTTTCATGCTCTGGAATCCCTGGTGGATCGAATCGTGGCTCCATTTCGCAATGCGGATCTGAATGCCGCAGAAGCTTTCTCAGGCAGGAATCCATCTGCAGAGAACGTGGTGGAATTCATCGGGCGTGCACTCGTCTTGGAACTGCCCGCCGAGATACGACTTGCTCGTATTTCAGTCACCGAGGCTCCCGGATGCGTCGCCCATTGGATTCCCGATCATGCAGATGAGAGGATCATTCCATGACCGACGACTCACAGAAACCCCATCAGTCTTCTTCATCGATCGCGGAGCGCTATCTCAATCGCGATCTCGGATGGTTGGAATTCAACCGTCGTGTTCTCGAGATGGCGGACGATCCCCAGACCCCTCTTCTCGAGCGAGTTCGCTTCCTCTCCATCTTCTCCAACAACCTCGATGAATTCTTCATGAAGCGGGTTGGAGGCATGAAGCGTCGAATCGATGCGGGTGCCGGTGCGATCAAGGGCGAGACCGACAGCCCGATCGTTCTTCTCGAGAAGATCCGGGCGCGAGTCGACTCCCTGCTCAGCCAGAAACTCGACACCTATCAGGCGGGCGTTCTTCCCGCCTTGCGTGAAGTCGGCATCGAGGTTCTGACCTGGGAGGACCTCGAGGATGCTCAACGTGAGGAAGCGGAGAAGTGGTACAACCAGAACGTGTTTCCGATTCTGACGCCATTGGCCGTCGATCCCGGTCACAGATTTCCTTTCATCTCCAACATGAGCGTCTCGGTGGGGGTGCAGCTTGAACGCCCCGGAGATCCGGATCGTCTGTTCGCTCGCGTGAAGGTTCCCGAGGTTCCTTCCCGCATGTATCGGTTCGAAGGCACCTCGAAGTACGTCCCAGTGCGTGAGATCATCTCGCACAATCTGGAGGATCTCTTTCCCGGCATGCGCATCACCAAGGTGATGCCCTTCAGGGTGACGAGGAACGCCGACGTCGAGAATGAGAATGAAGATGCCGAGGATCTTCTCGTGCAGATCCAACAGCAGCTTCGTGAGCGTCGATTCGCGAAGGTCGTTCGTCTGGAGATCGGACGTGGTTCCGATCCTCAGATGGTCCAGATGCTGTGCGACGAATTGAATCTGGAACAGGATGACGTCTATGAAACCGACGGTTTCTTCGACTTCGGCGTGTTGGATGAAGTGGCATCGATCGATCGTCCCGAACTCTCCTATTCATCCTGGGATCCTGTCGTTCCCGCCTCCCTCTCGCATGAGGGCGCCAGCATCTTCAGTCGCATCCGTGCCGGTGACATGCTGGTGCATCACCCCTACGAAAGTTTCGATGCGACCGTCGAGGCGTTCATCGAGCAGGCTGCTGCCGATCCCAAGGTTCTCTGCATCAAGCAGACCCTCTATCGAACCTCGGGAGACAGTCCGTTCATTCCGAATCTGATTCGTGCCGCCGAAAGTGGCAAGCAGGTCGCTGTTCTGGTCGAGCTTCGTGCCCGTTTCGACGAGGCGAGAAACATCGAATGGGCTCGCAAGCTGGAAGATGCCGGTGTCCATGTTGCCTACGGCGTCGTCGGTCTCAAAACGCATACCAAGACCTCGCTGGTGATTCGACAGGAGGGATCCCAGATCAGGAGCTATGCGCACGTCGGCACTGGAAACTACAACTCGAAGACCGCACGTCTGTATGAGGATCTCGGCCTTTTCACCTGTGACCCCGGTGTCACCGGTGATCTGATCAATCTCTTCAACTACATGACCGGTCGTTCCCGCCAGATGGATTATCAGAAACTTCTGGTCGCTCCCGTCGCGATGAAAAGCCGGTTTCTCGAACTCATCGAACGTGAGATCCTGCTGCATACCGAGGAGCGTCCCGGTCACATCATCGCGAAGATGAATCAGCTCGAGGATCGTTCGATGACCGAAGCCTTGTATTCGGCGGCTCAGCAGGGGGTTCGCGTCGACCTCATCATCCGTGGATTCTGCTGTCTTCGGCCGGGAGTCGAGGGGTTGAGCGAGAACATTCGCGTGGTCTCCCTCATCGGAAGATTTCTGGAGCACAGTCGGATCTACTGGTTCTCAGGTGGATGTGAAGATCCCATGGACGGTGACTACTACATCGGTTCGGCGGACTGGATGTATCGGAATCTGCACGCACGCATCGAGGCGATCACTCCGGTCGAAAGTCGACGTCAGCGTGAAAGACTCTGGCGGATCCTTCAGATGTCGCTCGAGGATCAGGTTCAGGCCTGGGAGATGCAATCGGATGGTCTCTACGCCAAGCGTTCGATGGATGATGCCCTTGATCCCGAGGATCCACTTCGTCTGGGCATTCACCAACGTCTCATGGACGATGCGCTTGAATGAAGTCGCGCCGGTGTCCGGCCGGCGGCGTCTTGTTCTTGTTCGAATTCGATCAGAACTGTTCAGAACATCGCTGAACGTGGCATTGCGGACCCGACCAGCCGTATCGGTTTGAAAATACTTTTTTCGGTGTCCTGGTCCTGCACGATGTAGTCATCTACCGAGGTCGAGATCGTGTCATCCGGAATCACCATGAGATCGATGGTGATCCTGTACACCCGCCGTCCCGGCTCCCATTCAAGGTAGAAGGGAAGAATGGGTGTCCCATCCTCTTCGGTCCTGGTGACCACCCCTTCCAGCAGGACGACGGGAATGCCGTTGTCGATCGAGTACAGGAGCTGTCCAGTCAGACTGTTCCAGTTGACGGTGATCAGATTTCCAGTGTCGGGATGGTAGAACTCGATGAAGTCACTGCTCACGAAACGATCTCGAATGTCCGGTGGCAGTGGCCTGAAGTCCTGTCCGGATCTGATCATCGCGGTCATCCTGTGCATGACGAGTCGTCCGACTGCATGCGTCGAGGCCTGATCGGTCGTCACTTGGTAGGCACGAAAAGAGGTCTGCAGTGCGACCAGGGTCGCTGCAAGGAGAGCCGCTGAAATCGCGAGCGCGATCAGCATTTCGACGAGGCTGAAGGCTCGACGAGTTCTCTTTCGACCGGCATGTGGTTCACGGTTCATTGATAGGCTCCCTCGGTGTAGGTCGTCGCGTCGGCCTCGACCGTGATCGGCCAGGGGATCCCGTCGGGAAGTCTCGCATTCGAATCGTAGATCAATCTGATCTCTCCAAATCCGTTGAAGTCCTGACCGTCAGGGTCGGGTCCTTCCATGTCACCGTCGAGCGGGCCGAAATATCCCAGAGTCGTGTTGAACTGATCACTGGTGCCACCGTAAAAAAGTGGTCCCGTCCCCGGTGTCGGGCGAAATGTCATCAGTAGCGTCCCGGTGACGTTCACCGTTCCGCGTGCGTCGAGGATGCCTGCCACGATGATTCCCTTGAGATTCACCGCGGGGGTGTCCTCCCAGTCCTCGGCCTGGCTGTTTTCGAAGTTTCCAACGTCGATCGACCACCCCGGCATCATCATGGTGCTTCTGGCGAAATAGTCATTCTCCTCTTCGGTGAATGATTCGATTTCGGACATGATCATCTCCGCATCGTCCTGCCCCGAAAGCGAGGGGTCGTCGGTGTTGAGGTAGAAACGCGTCGCACCGGTGAACTGCAGTTTGTTGCGCCAGTGGGTGTACCCCGACGGTCTGTCGCCTGCGATGGCTCCGAGGAAGGTGCAGCCTTCGAAGATCAGATTGTTCGAAAGCAGCTTCGTGTCCTCGACGGTCGCCTCGCCGTCAGGCCCCGGAGCGAATTCAAGTCCTTCGAACTTCGTCTCGTAGATGATCTCGCCGTCTTCCGACGTCGTCCGCTGAAGTGCGCCCAGATAGTTCCAATTCGGATGGATGCAATTGACCTCGGTCTGGACGTAGGTCGTCCCGATGAACGTGCAGTTGATGAAACGCCCGTTGTTTCCAGGTGGGATCCTCAGGTTTCTGAACGTCATGTTCTTGTACACGTCGCGTTGGAACCAGTCGTAGGGATTCGGCGAACCAAAGGGGACCGACTCCCATGATGAATTCTCGGCATCCGAAAATTCGGATTCTTCGTCGTTGAGAACGCTCTGATCGACCTGGTTCTGGAATTCGCTCGAGTCCTGCACTTGTTCGAGATACCACTCCTGATTGTCCTCGAACATCTCGGTCGTGACATCCCGAAGGATCTCCTCGGACACATCGAATGTGACCGCCGACTGATCGATCTCGGGGACGACTGCGCCCTCGACGACGTTTCGCCAGGGTCCTTGATTCACTTCATCCCAATCCTCTTCGGTCACACCGAATGCCAGAGCGCCTCTGACTTTCGCGTACATGTCGTATGCATCGAGGAGTCCGTCGTTGTATCCAAGCGCGACATCCATCGAATCGATGGTCCCGTCGAGGTTTCGGTCGGCGAACCCCTGGTCGATCAAGCGTGCGAGCTGGTTGTCCACGTCCTGGAACTCCTCGGCGGGCGTTCCAAGTCCTGCAAGATTGGCTCGCTCCGAATCCCAGACGACCTTGTTGTCTCCGTTGAGATCGTACTCGGCGAGGAACAGATCGAAACCCGTGACATATTGATCACCATCGGTATCCGAAAGCCCTGAATCCCCGGTGAGTTTCAAGCCCTCGACCGGATGATTCGGCCGCAATCTTCCATCACCATCCAGATCGGTTTCCGCGATGGCTTCCTCGAGGAGGTCGATCTTCTCCGTGAGCGAATCGCTGAGATATCTGAAATCACTTCGCATCACCAGCGGATCGCCGTTGCTTTCATTCAATTCTTCCGGGTTGAGTCCGAAACGGGTACCCATGGGGCCCTCGATCGAGACGTTCTTGCCGATCATGATCCTGTTCGGACTCACCACGGCGTAGGGAATCTTCTTCGTGAGAAGAAATTCCATGGCGACCTGCCGACTTATTTCACCATCGAATCCGATGCTGGTCACTCGGATGCGAGTCTCGTCATCGTCGGATTCGACGGTCTCATACCTGAGCCTGAAGTAGAAGTCGTCGTCTCCGACGTTCATTCGAATGGGTTGGGTCTCAAGCCGATTCGATCCAATGGTGGTCGGAAGTAGGGAATCTCCCGGCTCGGCCTCGAATGCGTGATCATCGGCGAGGTGGGCGTCGAGAAGACCGTCCACCAGGCCGCTTGGATCCTGTCCGGTCTCGTATCCTTCGGCAGCGAGAAGTTCGATCTCCTCGCCATCGATGCTGAGTTCTCCACTCCAGAGATCCTCGCCGAACGTCCGATCGATCGTTCCTTTTCGGACGACCCATCGCTTGGATTCGGACTGGAGTCTTCTGGTCGCGAAGACCAGTCCCGTCTGTGCGGCACTGGTCGCTCTCGAGACATGCAGTGCGCTGTCTGCCGCACGCAGATTTCCCTGNGCCATGATGGCCATGGCCACTGAAAGCGAACCGAATATGACGAGAAACATCATCGCCAGTACGCTGGTGACACCTCGTCGAGGGATCGGTGTGCTTGAATTTCTGAATGGATGATTCATGATCCGTCCTTCTTCCTGCAATGCCTCGTCAGTTCGGAGCGATCCATGTGATCGTGGTCATATCCATCGGCTGGTCTTCGTTTGGTCCCTGGTAGCGAACAAGCACTTCNACACGAACCATGTCGGTTTCGGCATCGTCCATGGGTGTCGTGATGTCGAACGAATCGACGCTCATCACCCTCACGATCTGTTCCCACCCATCCATGTCCGTGATCACCGCTCTGGCCGCATTGATCGGACCGTTTCCCAGGGCACTTGAAAAGACGATTCCCTCTCCGGGGCCNTCGAAATCATCGACGTCATCGAAGTCCTCAAGCGTCATTTCATCCGATTCCGGGCCCCAGAACGTCGTTCCGGTGACAGGATCGTGTCGTGGCAGATTCAATGTCATTTCTCGAATCTCATTGCCCAGAAGCGTGGCGGTGGTGGTCATCGAGGACCAGTCGTTCTTCTTCAAAAGGACTTCCTGCGCCGAGATGATTGCAAGCACACCGGTTCCGATGATCACGCTGGCCATGGCGGTTTCGATGAGGGTGAAGCCGGCTCTTCGTCGAGCGTTGCTTCGTCCTGCAATTGACTTGATCGTTTTCATCCGGCTGTCTACCTCTTTCATCCGCCCGAGACAAGGCTGCTCATCTTGAAGATCGGAAGGATGATCGCCATGGCGATGAATCCGACCACTGATCCCATCAGAACGATCATCAATGGCTCGATCATGCTGGTGACCGACTTGATGGCGTCACGAAGCAGTTTGTTGTAATACGTGGAGATCTCGTCCAGAACCTCTCCCAGCTTTCCGGATTCCTCACCCGCCGAGATCATCTGGACCACCGACTTCGGGAGGAGGTTCGATCGTCCCAGAGTCGTCTGNATCTTCTTGCCCTGTTTCACTGACGAGTGGACCGCTCTCCACATTCTGTGGTACAGCCTGTTTCCCGAGACGTCCGCCGTGATCGAAAGGGTATCGAGCATGGGCACGCCTGCATTGAGCAATTCGCCCATCGTGTGGAGACTTCTGCTGATGTAGAGAGCGCGGAACATTCTTTTCATGAGAGGCGCTGTGAGCTTGAACTTGTCCCACCAGAAGCCTCCGAGTTCTGTTCTGATGAACGCCAGGAATCCGATGATTCCCGCCAGTGCCACCGCGAGCATCACCCACCAGTACTCGACCGTGAAGTTCGAAAGTNCCATCAGGAATTTCGTCGGTCCGGGNAGTGCCGCTTCCTTGCCTTTGAACACAGTGGCGAACTTGGGAAGAACGAACGTCAGCAGGAACACGGTCACGCCGATCGCCATCGTCGCGATCACACCCGGATAGATGCTCGCGCCAAGAACCATTCGTCTCGTCTCGATCTCCTGTGCGAGATATGCAGCGATCCTGTCGAGCATTCGTGCGAATGAACCCGACATTTCCGAGGCTCTGACCATGTTGACATAAAGAGGNCCGAAGAGCTTCGGATGCCTGGCGATGGCCTCTGAGAACTGCTTGCCGGCTTCGATGTCGACCTTGATCTGCACCAGGGTCTTCTTGAAACTCTGATTCTGCACCTGATCGGCGATGCCATCAAGTGCGTTTCTGATCGAGATGCCTGCACGAATCATCACTGCCAGCTGTGTCGTGAAATCGAGGATGTCCTTCTGGGTCGGACCTGAAGAGTAGTTCAGCTTCTTCAGCATCGAGGATACTTCACTCTTCGACGCCATGGCAGGCGACAGCTGCATCACATGGTGATTCTGACTGCGCAGCATCGATGCGGCCGTGGCGGCGTCCTGAGCGGTCATGACGCCGTTCTGCATCCGCCCTGAAGCGGTTCTTGATTGGTANCGATACTGAGGCATCGTTCATCTGCCGGATCACTCCGGCCTCCTTGCGGTCAGGCTGCGAGCATCTTTTCCAGCTTCTCTGGATAGGCGGATTGAGCCACCGCATCCTCGCGACTGATGAGTCCGTTGAAGTAGAGTTCCGCGATTGCATTGTCGATCAGATTCATGCCGATCTGTCTGTTGGTCTCGATCACATTGGGTATCTCGAACGTCCGTGCTTCCCGGATGATGTTGCGTACCGCGGGTGTGCAAAGAAGAATTTCGATGGCAGGAACCATGCCTGCCCGGTCGATGCGACTGAACAACGTCTGGCTGATGACGGCCTGAAGCGTGTTCGCGAGCATGGAGCGGATCTGGTTCTGCTGTCCGGCAGGATACATGTCGATGATTCTTTCAACCGTCTGCGATGCGTTGACGGTATGCAGCGTGCTCAGAACGAGGTGCCCGGTTTCCGCTGCCGATATCGCAAGCGACGCGGTGTCCAGGTCTCGCATCTCACCGACCAGGATGATGTCCGGATCCTGCCTCAGAGCGTGTTTGAGTCCCGAGCCGAAGGTGGGCATGTCAGCCCCGAGTTCGCGCTGTTCGATGAGACATTGTTCTGATTCGAATACGTATTCCACCGGATCTTCAAGCGTGATGATGTGCTTCCTGTATCGCTCGTTCATCGTCTGGATCATCGCCGCAAGCGTGGTTGATTTTCCTGAACCGGTGTCGCCCGTCACAAGGACGAGACCACGTGGCAGATAGGTCAGTCGTGAAATCACATCCGGAAGAGTCAATTCGGACATGGCCGGGATCTTGGTCCGGACCAGGCGCATCGCGATTCCAACGCCTTGTCTCTGGCGATGCGCGTTGGCTCGATATCGTCCCACTCCCTCGATTTCATGACTGAAGTCAAGGTCATTGTTCTCGGAGAAGATCTTCAACTGGTTGGGTGAGATCAGCGATTCAAGCGCACGCTCCATCTCTTCAGGAGTGAGAACCTCGTGCTCGAGAGGATGCATCACGGTGTGAATACGCAACATCGGCTTGTGGCCAGCGACCAGATGAACGTCCGAGGCGTCCAGTTCGTGCGCTTTTCGTAGGATGGTTTCGAGGTGCATACTCTTGGTTCTCCTGAGCGGTCATGAAAAAAGGACCACGACCGAGAACTCATCGGGTGATCCAGGGGGCAACTCAAGTATCAGATACCCGTTTGTTGGCGGAATTTTTACTTAGTGTCCTCGTGGTCGACCTCAGCGACCTTGCGGGTCGTGAGGCTCATTCCAATCAGGATGGTGGCACCGGTGTCCGATAAGGCGATCAGTCGTCCTGCGGGTCCGATGACTNGCCGTTGCCTCTGAAGCTTGTGGAGGGGGTGCGAAGGCCCGTGTCAAACAGGATCTGCGCCCAACGTCCCGGTGCCTTGTAGGTCAGGTCGCCTCGAATCTCCCATTCCATGAGCGAGTCTGGTTGGGGAATCACGGCCGGGATAGAGAGCATGATCTTCGACTCAGCCGGAACGGTTCTCAANGGAAGCCAGATTCCGCTCCAGGACTCTCTTTGACCACTCGCAGTGGTCGCTCTGAACGTGTATTCGAATTCCTCGAGCTGGATCGCTTCCTCTTCAACGTTCTCGAGTTCGAGATCGACCTGCATCTGCACATGGCCGGGTTCCGAGTCGCTCACGGCGAACCAGCGAGCACCAGTCACGGTGACGGCGGGGGGGGTGTCGAACTGGCATCCCGTGAGGCTGCCAATCAACAACACCGACGTGGCGAGCAGGCGTGTCATTGATGTTCCTGGAGCTGGCATACGCAGAGTCTAGCTGCTGGGGGGGGTTCTTGCGTGGCGCTTCACGTTCATACGCCTAGGATGGAGGCATGGCTGATTCGTTTACTCTTCCATTCGGACCTTCCGCTCGACTTCTGGCTTACTGCCTGCTTTTCGCCTGCTCCACGCAGGACGTCTTCTCTCAGGTCAGAAGCGTGGTCATGGTTGATGACTCGCCCACGGCGGAGCTTCTTCTGCAACGCGCATCCGAGCAGGCGGTGGACAATCCTGAAGAAGCTGCACGGTTGTGCGCGGAAGTCATCGATGAGTACGGCACTCGCCTCGTTCCCGACACCAATGATCCGACTCTCTTCGTCATGGCAAGGGCCACTGCCGAGGGACTGCTCCTTCGGATGCCGGATGTTCTCGAGCGGTTCGTCCAGAACCGTGAGCCACTCGCAGCACGTCTGCTGGCCGAAGGTCGTGAAGGTGATGCTGTCAGAATGGCCTGGGTCACTCCCTCAGGNGGAGAGGCGGCACTCCGACTTGCTCAAATCGATCTGGAGACACTGCAGTTGAGCAAGGCTCAGCGTGAGCTGGATCGACTTGGTCTGCACCCGTCTCTCGATCAACGCGGAAGACGTCATCGGGTCTTGATGATTGGAATGATCTCGCGTCTGGCCGGCGATGAAGACTCCGCACGTGAGTACGAGAGCCAGTTGGAGATCATGGGCGGGGCGGGGCGGTTGCTGGACCACCTCAAGGCCACGAGTGCCCTGTCATCCACGAAGAAAGATTCCGTGTCCGACGCCTTCGAATCGACTTCGACTCTTTCGTCATCCGGTGCATGGCATCGCATCTGGAAGGTTGATGTCGAGGAGACGCCATTCGGCCTTCAGCGTGCCTCTTCAAGTTCAGCGATCTCCAATCAGGATGCCCTCCTTGATTCAGCGAAGGGAGTCGGTTCTCTTCTGATTCTCAATCCTCTTGTCATGGGAAATGCAGTCTTCGTTGACGACGGNACTTCGATCAGGAGATACGACCGGTACGGAGCTCGACTGGTTTGGTCCCATCAATCCTCGCCTCCCGTGAGTCGAAACATGGGTGCGTACGTCGAGCTTGCCGACATGGATTCCGACGGCCAGATACTCGTGGCCCTTTCCGGACTCGGGATGAGTACTCGTCGAACCACATCTCCATCAGTCATCGGGCTGGATGCACTGGACGGCTCTCTTCTCTGGTCCACCCGAATCGATCAATGTGATTTTTCCCAGACNCCTTCATCCGAAGGTCGAACATTCAATTTGTTGAATGCATTTCCTTATTCAGGGCCATTGATCGACGGAGACAGGGTCATCATTCCCGTCCGGCGTGTGGTNGCCGCCTCACGAGAATCCATCGACTACCTCGTTGCACTTCATCTCGACTCCGGACTCCCGGCGTGGATACGCCTTCTCGGGTCAAGCGGCAGCCTGCAGGTTTCGCGGGGTTTTTCAAGAACGATTCTGTTCGATGGAAATGCAATCACAGCCAGCCCGCTCGGAACCATTTCGTGCACGGATGCAACCTCCGGCGCTCCAAGGTGGGTTCGTACATTCGAGGTGGAAGCTGAGCGGACGGGTGTCGTCGCACAGCCATGGGAGATGTCTCAGCCGGTCGTGATGGATGGGGCGATCATCGCACTCTCACCGAACACTCGAGAAGTCGTCTCCATCGACATCGATACCGGNGCCATCCTCGAGACCTGGCCTTCTGGTGTCGGAACCCGGTTTGGTGATGTTCGTTATCTCCTGAGAGGAGAGGACGAAGCCGGTGAATCGAGGCTTCTCGCGGTGGGGGAGGACATCCATTGCCTGAGCCTTGCTGACGGCGCCACTCTGCGTTGGCGTTTTTCCGATTCCGCACGTGATGAGAACGCCTCACGGGAGGGGATCACGGACCGAACGGGGATTCGTGGCCGCGTCCAGATCGCGGAAAGATCGATTCTGGTCCCAGGAGTGAGTGATCTGTTCGTCCTCGACATCAACGATGGAAAGGTCCGGGACATCATCGATACCGGAGAGCCTTCCAATCCGATCTCGGTCGGTTCCGAGATCATTCTTGGAGAATCCGAGTCAGTCAGCTCACTGATGCAATTGGAGCCGGCTCGCTTGTTGCTGCGAGATCAGATCAGGAACGATCCCGGTGCGGCAAGTCGGGTGGTCGCACTTGCGGAACTCGGCATTCAGTCGGCGAACACCGATCTCGTGCTCGAAGCGGCATCTCTTTTTGCAAAGGGATTCATGGACAAGCGTTTCGCCGACGTCCGTCAGACGATGATCGATCTGATTCTCGATCATGAGTCAACGTGGCCAGTCCCCTCCGACATCACCGCCACTGATCTGCTGGATGCCGCGGAATCGATTTCAACAGAAGAAAATCAGATCGCGTCGGTCCTCTATGCCCGAGGCCTCCGTGAGTTTCGTGAGTCCAGATTCAGTTCAGCGCTCGATTTCTGGGAAGTGCTTCTGGGTGATCCCATGCTTTCCAGACAGATGATCTCCGACGGTACGTTGGATGTCAGCGCGGCACGATTGGCTGCGTCCAAAATACGTTCGAGTCCGGACACACTCATGTCATGGAATGAACGTTGCGCACGCACCTTGAGGACACTTCAGGAGTCCGGTTCGAACATCGACATGAATCAGGTGCGTTCCTTGCTGGGATCCGACGTCTCGATCGACATTCTGTGGGAGATGCAGAATCAATTCGATGGTGGTGATGGACTCTCACGGAATCAGGTCTTGTCGCGAATCGCATCGCTTGATCCCGGGGGGCAGGCTCTGGGCCGGGTCGTCTCGGAATTGAGGCGGATCGGACATGACGGAGATGCAGACCGAATCAACTTGATGATGGTTCAGAATGACGATTCGTCTTCAGACCTGGGTTCTGACTCCATGCCTCAAGAAGTCGAAGCGATTCGGGCCTTCCCGAAGATCGGCACGACACCCGGAGTCGGACTCGTGTTCGATGGTGTCCCTGTTCCATGCCCCGAGTCATCCGACCTCTGCCTGGTCATGGATGAAGATGTCCTGCGCTCGATTGGAATCATCTCGCAGTCACAGGAGTCATGGGGGGTTCCACTGGCAGGTGGACCATCCCCGCGTGTCGTGAATCAGTTCTCGACTGGTCCGTTGTCCGCNGAGCCATCGCTACGTGTCGTGAAACAGTTCGAACAGAGCTTCATTCTCGCCTGTCTCTCCGAATTCGAGAAGCCTGCTTTCCGGCTCCTCTCCACGNTGAATGGAGAAGAGATCCGGGTTTCCGAAGATCTTGAATTCTTCATCCCCGATTCCGAATCAGGACGACCGCCTCGAGCCATGATGCCCAACAACCGGTTGTTCGATCCTTCCCAGATTCTGCTCAGTACCACGTCATCCTCCACAGTAGCGCTCATGTCCCGCTCCGGTGTGGTCGTCGGTGTCTCACTTGATGGTGCTGATTCGGCCGGGTTCACGGACGTGGCCTGGCGACATGAGGATTTGTTCTCGCGACTCTACTTTCACTGCAGCACCGATGGTCTGCTCGCCTTGTACGGTGTCGATGAAATCACGCTTTCGAACGGTGACATTGAAGAGCGTCTTTTGGTCAAGGTGCTCGAGCTTGAAACCGGATCGATCGTGTCCGAATTCAGGCCGATGGGTCGTAAATCGATTGCCTGGATCGACATGACACCTGTCGGGACACTGATCCTCGGTTCATATGAAGGGCTCCAATGCTGGGAGCCTCTTCCCGAGCCCGAGCTGCTTTGGCATGCCACCACGGAATCATTCGCATCGATGTCGCATTCGGACATCTTTCAAGTGCGCTACATCGGGAATTCAATCGTGATTCCCCGATCTGGCTCCGAGGTGTCCGTCCTCGATTTCTTCACCGGGAAGTCGGATTCTCGTTCGTTTCAATTCACCGATCTGGCCCGCAGCACCGGGGCGACATTTCGAGCCATGGAGACGACTGATCGCTCTCTTCTGGTCATGACCGACAAACAAGTGATGCAGTGGGATGCTCGTGGGCNGTTGATCGGTTGCGACAGGATGTTCGACCGAGAAAGTCTGCTCTTCATGTTTCAGGCCGATGGGATCGTGATCGTGGGCGAACGCGTCGGGCGATCATTCGACGATGACTTCCAGTCCATTCTCTACCGATTTCATTTCCTGGACCCGAACAATGGACTGAAGATCATCGATGAACCNATCGAGTTTTCGGCACCCATATCCCCAAATCATGATCTTCGCTCCGCACGTGTCGTCGACGACTGGTTGGTGCTTGAATTGCGTGGCCAACGTAATCTCGCCATACCTCTTCCGTCCAGAGAGGTCTTGACGGTCGAATGAACGTTTCGGGGTGATCAGTCCCGAATGTTGTACCGATATTCAGGTTCGGCCTCTGGAGTGCTCTCAAAATATTCCTTGGCAGGTTCGGCCGCTCCGGAGGTCAATTTGCCGAGTTCGAGTGTTCCTGCGTACGCTTTCACGACGATCATCGTCTCTTCGGAGGCTCTTCTGCACACCCACGGAGCTGAGAGCATGCGGGCTTCNGTAATCGAATCCTGCAGAAGAAGGATTCTGTTCAGACTGTCGGGGGTCGTGATCAACCATTCGTCCTCGTTCCAGAGCCGGGTGCATGCGAGTGTTCCTTCGGGAAACTNATGCATTGAATTCGACCGCCCGTCCCAGAGTGACAAACTTCTGTCCTCGAACGAATACCAGGCGATCATGCCCTCCGTGAGGCCGTTTCCGCCTGTGATGGAAGCGAGTGTCTGCCATGCCAGTGATGCACTGAAGCGATCGCTGATGCGGTGGGTCTTCAGTGACTTTCTGAATGTCCCGGCGTTTTCTGAAAGACCCCAGGTCAGATCCCCGTAGCCATCGCCCATTCTGATGGCGAACAACCCTTCATCATCGGACCATGTCGGCAGGATCCACGAATAGGGGAGTGTTTCAGGAAGCTNCCATGTCGTCCCGTCGCTTTCAAGCACCTTCAACTTGAATGTCGTCTCATTCTTCTCTCTTGATGAATAGATGAGTCTTCCTGATTCGCTGATCCATCCGAAGGCATTGATGGAATCATCATCAACAAGCCACGTGATGGAATCATCGGACCAGCCTGCGAGTCCTATCGCCCTTGATCCGTCGGGCTTGGGTTTTTCAACAAGCATGCCTTTCGAATTTCCATTTCTTCCAAGAAACAACGGTGCCGGGTGACGTGCGATGAGTTCGATCTCTCCTTCCAGACCGATTCTTCGGATCACGACGCTCTGGTCTCCAGCCACGGAGCCCGGTTCCCCCATGAGGGCTGCCATCGAGGGGCGCCTGCCATCTTGTGTCGCGAAGATGATGTCTTCATGGACACTGGAGAAAACTGGAAGTGTGAACCCGTCATAGTCCACGGAACACAAGCNTTCGAACCTGAATGNTGAACTCAAACTCTTCTGCTTCCTCACGCCTGAACCGAACGTGAGGTCGACGGGTTCCAGAATCTCAAATGTCTCCTGCCGGGGAAGGACCAATTTCGCTGAACTGTCCGGATCGCGAGTCGTTGTCTCCACGACGCATCCTGGACATGCAAAGACGAGGCTTGCCAGGATGACAAACCTCGTCTGAAGGGTCTTTTTGATCAGATGTGAGACCTTTGGATCCACTCTTCGGTCAATCCCGTCGTGGATCGCTTGGCTTCAGTGGATCGGTCTTGAAATCTCCATCGATCTTCTGCTGAAGAATCCGAGATCTCTGTCCCATCGGATCACTCAGCTGTTCCAGGCGACGCCTGTCGATCTCATTGAAGTTGACGTCGTTCTCATCCGGATTGTCCACCACGATCGGGGTGACGAAGACGACCAGTTCACTGACCACCGTATCCTCGGATTCAGAGGAGAAGAGAAGGTCCAGAATCGGGATGTCTCCAAGAATTGGAACCTTGCGTTCCTTCCGTCCCTCGGTTTCCTGGCGGATGCCCGAGATGACGATCGTCTGTCCATTCTTCACGGTCACCGTCGTATTGGTCTGCCTGCGGTCGATCACGGGGTTGCCCCCTGCGCCGAGTGGCGAATTGCCATTGACGTTGGAGAGCAGGATCTCGATCTCCATCGAGACATTCTTTTCCTTCGTGATGCGAGGTCGGACATTGACGCCGATTCCGACGGCGATCTGTTCGTACTCCGTCGTCGCCTGCCCCGCGACCGCGGTCGTTCCTGCCTGGAAGGGCACGTCCTGACCATCGAAGAATTTCGCTTCGCGGTTGTCNGTGGTGAAGATTCTTGGCTGCTGGAGGATTCGCGTGTTCGTGACCTGGTCCAGGGCCTGAAGGATCATGGTGGCATCCACGTTCAGGTTGAGGACGCTGCTCGAAAGACTGGAGACAAAGTCGGTCTTGTCGCCTGAGAACAATGGCCCGCCTTGGCCTCCGGTGATGACCAGCGCGTTGTCGGGTTGACTGGTCTGGATTCCATTTCCGAACCTGAGACCGAATTCGAACTGGTCTCCGAGTTCGACTTCAGCCAGAACCGCGGTGATCATGACCTGGCGTCCCGGGCGGTCGAGATCCTCGATGATATTCAGAACAGCGGACTGGATTTCAGGTGTGGCAAGGACGAGCAAAGAGTTCTGAGAGGCATTGGGAACGACTCTGGCTTTACCGACGAGTGCACTGACTTCCGTGGATTCACCGTCGCGTTGGCTCTGCCAGGGGAAGCTGATCTGCCTTTCNGTGCCACCGCTGTTGCCGGTCGTCCCGGTGGTTCCCCCGCCGTCGCCACTGCCCACCGAAAAGTCGACTCCGGTAAGACCTTCATCAGGTGCTGTGATCGAGCTGCTTGCTCCTCCCGCAGCCAGAAGTGAGTTCAGTATCTCCGCAAGATCGATCGCGCTGGCATGTTTCAGCTCGATGTTCACCGGCATTCCGACGCTCAACGGCTGATCGATCTTTTCGATCATGGTGTTGAGCCACTCGAAGTTGCTTGGCGACTTGCTGATCACGACCAGTCGGTTCGAGTCCGGGTAGGCTTCGATGCGGAAGATGTTCGCAACGGCCGCATCCGCAGATGTCGTCGAGGCGCGAGTGTTGCCTCGCTGCTGACCACGTGCGGCTCCGGCACTTCCGCCGCCTCCACTCTCGAGGAGGGCTGCAAGCAGTTCCTTCACTTTGATCGGATCCGTGTACTTCAAGTCATAGATTCTGAAGATATCGCCTTCTCTGGCAGGGGCGACATCCCATGCCGTTTCCAGAAGCATCGCGATTTCCGTGAGAATGTCCGGTTCCGCTCTCACCGTGATCGAGTTCGTCGGTTCGAGAACCGTCACCGTGAGCTGTTCACTGGTGCCGACTTCCACGGTGGGCTGCGCCTGAGTTCTTTGCTGGTTCGTGGTTCTGCCACGTGTGTTCTGGTTTGTGTTGACTCTGGGAGCCGATCCACTGCTTGATGAGGCGAAGAGCGTCTCGATGAGTTCCGCAATCGTGGTCGCGTCGGCATACAGCAACCTGAATGTCTCCACCTTGACCGAGATGTACGGCTCCACATCAAGAATCTTGATGAGACGACCGACTCTCTTTGCATATCCGATGTCGCTTTCCACGATGATCTGGTTCGAATTCACGTCCACGGTCATCTGCGCGTATTCGGGTTTTGAGGGGTCAAGGCGGTCGTAGATGTCCTGCGCTTTGGCTTCACTGATCTGAAACACCTTGATGACGATGTTGCCGTCATCATTCATGGTTTCGACGTCAACTTTGGGGCCAAGCACGACGCCCGGCTGCAATGCCGAGACGTCATTGAGGTTGTCGATCATGATCATGTCTTCGGTCTCGACGACCGCGATGTCGTTCATCTTGAATGCCTGGTAGAGGATTTCAAGAGCGGTGTCCTTGGGCAGTTTCTTCTCCGACATCACGGTGATCTTCTTGGTAAGAAGCGCCTGCTCCTGAACCATGACCACTTTACCGGTCCACCTCACGATGAATTCGATGATCTCACTGACGTCCTGTTTGTTCAGATTCAGGTTGACCATCTCTTCGGTGTCTTCAAGAGACTCCTCCGGGGCGTCGATGAGGATGGGTTCCTCCGATGAGGCTTGTTCCACCGGCTGCTCGTTCGATTCATTCGCCTCTGATGGCACGCCTTCCTCTTGTGCCATTGACGGCGAGGTGATCGCGGCAAGCGCGAACAAGGTGATCATGGTGATCAGGGTGCGCATGTAATGATGTCTTGGCGTAGTCAACTGGAGGCTCCTTGACGAATCGTCTTCAGCTTCTCTTTTTTCGAATTGATCATGGGATCGGTTCTTGTCGTCTGTCTCGTTCTCGAGCCCGGGTCGAATCGGTCTGTGTGACCTGAAATCATCCCCAGCGTTCCACTCTTGTGCCATTATTCGGCACCAGAGTTGTTCCTGATGTGCTCACGAAGCATCGTGCGCTCATCTTCCAGTCTTTTCTTCGTCTGCTCATCGACCTCTTGGCGGAGTGCGCGTCCGATGCTGCTCATCGCTCGGATGGCATCGATCCTTGACATCTCATCCACATCCGACTGAGCGAGTGCTGCTGGAACATCCGAGCTTTGGCTTCCGCCGTCGCCAGTCTGTCTGTTTCGTGCTTCGCGCGCTTCCCGGTCCTGGATTTCCTTGAGCTCTCTCGCCTGGGCAGCGTCTCTCTCAGACTGACTCTGAGGGCCCGTGGTCATCGTCTCAAGACTGAGGAGTGTCGATGCACTGCTTCCTGCATAAGGAGCTTTGCCGAAGAAGTCCGGGATCTCCTCAGCAAATAGATTGACTTCGTATTCTCCGCGCTTCCACCCGAGGCGGATGCTGAACGGGTTGTTGATCCTGAGGACATCCACGCCATCTGCCGAGTTCCCCACTTTGACCCTGGTCCCATTTTCGAAGAAGACTTCGTTTCCTAGAATTCCACGAATCCCCGGGCCTGCGTATTTGGAGGGCGCGCTTGGTGGAGGTTGTGGTGGTGGGGTCGGGGCTGGTTCCCTTTCCACCCGTGGCGGCGGGGGAGGCTTGGGNGGGCTCGGTCTTCGTGGTTCCTTTGGAATGTAGAAGATCGATCTTCCGGAAAAACGATTCTGTGATCGCTCCATGATCGGATTGTCTTCGAGGATCTTTCCAATCACATTGGCTTGATCCGACAACACGCTGTCTTCCGTCGCCGACTGGATGATGCCAAGAAGACCCCCGACGACGAAACTCGATGCAATGATGATTCCACATGCGCTCAGTGCAAGTGTCGCGGGAATGGGAACACCTGGAATGGTTCGTTCGTGCAGTCTCATGTCAGCGCCCTCTCCTGCCGAGGGTCGAGTTCAGGATCCAGCTCTCGAGCGTGATATCCACATTGACCAAACGTCGNAACTCTTCCTGCCCCGAGTTGTATCGTGCAATCTGCACCCTGCTGATGGAATAGACCTCNGGATTGTCTTCAATCTCACTGATGATCTTCGCGGCCAGGTCTTCAGCGCAGTCGAACTCGAATCTGCCGATGATCTTGGTAAGCTTTTCCCCCGGTCCTCTCTTGATTCCCGGAGCCGCGCTCATTGGCAGATTGGCACCCGGTGAAATGTCGTTGGACACCATCTCGGCGTTGTTGGCCGCCATGATCTTATTGATTGAGTCCAGGATGTTCTGCTGTGCTGCGATGTAGGAAAGCTCGTCGGGAAGTCGCATCGACCCCAATGCCTGCACCTGGTTTCGAAACGCAGGTCTGAGGTTCGATCGGGCGTTCGCGGTCCTGTTGATCTGTTCCACGAGTGCTTGAGTCTCAAGCTGGACTTCGTCGGTCATTCTCCAGGTTTCCGCGATGCCAAGCAGAACAAGTCCCAGGAATCCCACGATCACAAGCAGCTGTGTACTCCTTGAGAAACCGTCGTACTCAGCTCTCACTTTCGCAGAGGCGTTCNGGAATTTCTCCTTGTTGATCATGAATCACCATCATTTCGAGCTGATTTCATGTGGTTGAGAATCCGGTCGAAATCGACCTTGAGGCGAGCCTTGGTCTCTTCATCGAGATCGGTTCTTTTTCGCGCCTTGGCNACCTTGGCAAGAAGGGCATTGGCCTCTGATTTGCTCATTGCTGCCAGTTCATTGTTCGTGGGCGATTCCGGGATGACCGCNGGACCTGAGGAACCTCGGGCACTGGCCTGGTCGCTTCTTCTGGCAGGNGAGGCGCTGCTTCCCAGCATGCTGGAACTTCTCGCTCCTGATCCGCCGGAGCTTGGTCTCGCTCTGCTTGTATTTCTGGAATCATCGCCCAAAGACGAGCGTGCGCTCGAAGATGACGATCTGGATGAATTTTCCCTTGGGGTTTCGGATGCCGAGGCGCTCATCTGCCCCACGTTTGCAGGCTCCTCTTCTCCATTTGAGTCATCCGCTCTCGTGGAATCGTCTGGTGGGTTGTCTTCTGCGTCCTCGAAGGAACCCGGATACCGCAGTTGTACATGAGGCACCTTCCCATAGTCATGGTCGAAGGTGCGTACGTACAGGAATGGTGATTCGACTGTGGCTGTGAGCGAGAAATCGATCACGCCGCCACTGTTGATCGGTTCATTGGAATAGGTCACGTTGTCGAAGACGCCGGTGTCATCCAGCTGTGTGAGCATGTTGCCCAGCAATACGCTGGGGCTCATGCCCTTGTAACTCGCGGCACGCCCTCTGAGGATGATTGAATCTCCCTCATTGATCATGATCATGTCGGCTTCGATTCCCAACGGGATGCAATTCGCGAGATCTCCGAGAAGCTTCGTCATCGGCCACGATCGAATCGCCACCTCGTTGTAGATCCCCTTCTGGGTGTCGTGCGTTTGAAGGGCTTCAGTCAACGATTCGAGGTTGTCGATCTTCGACTTGATGAGTGCATTGCTGGTCCATGCTGAGATGAATGGAACCAGAGTCATGGCGACCAGCGTCGCGGCGAGTATGGCGACCGTCGTCTGCGTTTGTGAGAACGTCCTGATCATTTCGCGCAGGGGGCCCACATTCTTCACCTGGCGATCCGATTGAAGCCTGGTCAGGGGTGCGAGTCTTCCGGACTGTGCGAACAACGCGCCCAGGTAAAGACCCCATTCATTCATCCACTCGGCTTCGATGGGCCGCGACACCAGATCCTTGATCTGGCTTCTGGCCTGGTCCGGAATGATGAGGCACTGATTCTCGTCGGGGCCGACTTCGCTGATGCGTTCCTCGGCCAGCTCCTTCAGTTCCTTGACTTCATCCGTGGACATGTTCGATGAAATGGCGGTCTCGATGATCGTCCTGACCACGCCCTCTTTCCATTCATTCTCGCCAAGGCCGACTTGAGTCGATCGAACGATCAATCCCTTGGGTGTATCGAGAAGAATCGAGATCGAGCCCGATTCCTTGTCCGAGTGGACGAAGAGCTTGCCTTGGACCTGTGCAGGAACAAGGCCGAGCAAGGCGGCCGTTTCCGGAATGAACCACACTGCGGCTTCGGTGTCCGGAAGAGTGACTTCGCCCTTGTCCGGCCACGAAAAAAGAATTCCCTGTCGTTGTTGTTCGGACCGTGGTGGGAGGGATGCCATGCCGACTCTGTATGCGGGCGCACCTCCGAGCAGATGTGATTCCGCCTGAAGTCTGAGTGCCTGTTCTACATCCTCTTCCTCTGAGACATTCAACTCGAGAACTCTGGTGATCGTTCTTCCCGCCGAAAGGAGCGTGAAGATCTGAGTCACCTCATTCTGAAGGAGCCACCGGTCCAGTTCCGAGGTCGGAGTGCCTTCTTCATCCTTCACGTCTTCATCGGCAGCACCACTTGTGGATCCGGCATTCTCATCGGTCGCGTGTGGAAAGTGTTTGGTCTCAAGCTGGACCACCTTGCCACCTTCGAAGCGCCCGAGCAGTGCGGACCATCCTGTCTTCGTCTCCTTGAGGATGACGCAGCGAGGTATCTGCTCGTTTATGTTCGGTGTAGAAATCATTACTCTTCGCGATACTCCAAGATCTGGACTGGCAGAGAAGAACGATCGACAACCACAAACATTGCAGTCTCAATGTCACCATTTATCGAACGTCCGCGACTTGTTATCGCATAGACCGACGCTGATGTGGTGAGTCTGTGTCCTACGGCGCCCAGAATCTCAGGCGTGATTCTACCTGTCTCGAGCAGGTCCAAGATGGATGTGATGCCACCTTCTCTAGATGATCTCAATGTCACGATATCCTCCGCGAGAGTGATATCGAAACTGAAGACCGTCTCCAGTGCCTTCAGTGAGGCCGTGTTGAGATTGACACGCCCCGGTAGGACATTCTCAAGATCACCGATCCAGCCCTCCTCCAGAATCATTCGGTGCTGGGCGAGGCTGAGAAGGGCATCATCCTGACCTTCCTGGGCAGCATTCACTCCGGACGTGCTGAGTCCGGTTCTTCTGGAGCTTCGTCCACCAGAGCTGGCGCCTGCGTCAGATATTCCTTGTGCCAGGATCGATTCGAGTTTCAGATCATCTCCACCCGTGGCAAATGACTTCACCCCGGCAGCTTGCTCGGTCGTAAGTCCAAAGTATTCAGCGATTTCCGATTCTTCTGCATCGTCCAGACGAAATCTCGGGAGGCCCTCGGGAGTCAGGCTTCGTGTCGTCGTGTACGCGGTGAAGTATTCACCCCACCCGGGTTCGATCTCGACTGAGGTGTCAAAGGTATTGATGAGTCGGGTATCCGGGCCTCTCAAGCTCTCAGGCCAGACGCCAGCAATGAGTTCCATTTCGGCAATACTCTTCAAATCCGAATTTCTGGGCTCGTAGTTGAGGTTTCTGTTCCGGTAGAAATCATCCTCCGCACCCATCAGGCTGACCTCATCATCCTCGTCTCGCCAATCGACGATGGCATCAACGACGTCCTGGCTCAAACCATCCAGATCCATCTCCACCAGCTCAGTGACCGAGACCGTGTTGATGTTCAATTTGGAGGATTCGTCCATGGGGCCCAGAAACAGCTGCCCATCAACCACATGCGTGATCTCCCAGCTCCCGGTGCTGGTTTCTCCCACGGCGGTGTCTTCCATGTCCCGCAAGATGGCCAGTGCATCCTGCGAATTAGGATTTTCCAGGTGGTACGACATCACGGCAATGACTTGTTCGACGCCGGCCCTCGCCGCCCAGCGAGCTTGAATCTGTTCCATGCTCTTGGTGCCCACGGCGGCCATTCGATAGCACACGACCTGCGTACCGCCCACGATCACAGCCAACACTGCGATCGCCCAGATCACAATGATCAGAATGCTGCCGCGATTCCTCGCTCTGTGTCTGTGTTGGATCATGGTCACTGGCCACCAATCCCCGGGCCGCCGATCGGTCGTACGCCACCTCCACCAACGGGGCGGCCTCCGCCACCAGGTCGTCCACCACCACCCGGTCGCCCGCCACCTGGTCTGCCGCCCCCGGGGCGTCCTCCGCCTCCTGGTCTGCCTCCGGCACCCCCTCCAGGTCTTCCCCCACCAGGCGTCTCGAGATCTGAACCATCCTCAGCTTGCTGGTTGCCCTCTTCTTCCTCTTCTTCAAGTGGTGGAGGCGGTGGAGGAGGCATCACTCGATCCAGTGCGATCACCGTTCGCATCGTGGCAAACAACTCATCATCGGAGTAGGGGTCCTCACCAAGTTCATTCCCACTTGCGATCAGGGTGAGCTTGATGGCCCAGGGAATGCCATCGATGTCGGAATCCCACTCTTCGTACCAGCTCTGGCCGTCATATGCTTCGATTTTCAGTCCGACAATCCCAGCCGCCACGGGTGATGCGATGCCTCCGCCATCACCCCATTCATCAAGGACCGGGTCTCGTCTTTGCCAGAGCGAGACGCCAGTTTCGTCATCGCCCACTCTGAAGTGTGATTCGTATTCCTGGCCTTCGCCGGAATATTCATTGGGCCTCATGGGTCTGAGACTGATGTTGTAGACCAGAAGTTCGTCTCTTTCGAAGGTGCCCGCAGGAGTCGGCGTCGTTTCGTCATAGAGAAGGATTCTCGTCTCGAACAAGTCACTGCGTCTTATCGTGGAGCTTATTTCGCGTCTGAGCTGATCCATCGCCGCCGACGCTCTCGAATAGGCGACAAGTCTGGATTTGGTTGCCGATCTCGCCCGTGCACTTTGAAAGAGAGAGACCGTCACTGCCCCGACCACGAGCATTCCTGCCATGCCGGCGACGATGAGCTCCACGAGTGTGAAACCTCGTCTTGTTCTTCTGTTCACTCTTGGGGTCGGGATCCTCATTCGAATGCCTCCTCTTCAAGCTCCGCCCAGCGTCCCTCGCGGTCGATTGGTTCGAAAGGGATCCTTTCAGGATTCGGTTCCTCGCCCAATCGGGGTGCGATCAGTGTGGAACAGTCGAATGCATCCCCGTCGGGGCTGTAGACGATTGCCATGACACGGAATGGATCCGTTCCAACCGCACTGTCTATTTCAAGCTTGTACTCCCATTCCGCGAATGGAGCGTCGCAAGGGCCGCTCATGGAATTCATGCGCAGAAAATCCTGTGGTCCTTCGACCAGGACTGTTGAGAGCAATTCATCAAGGAGGCTTGCAGCGATGATCTTCTGTTCGCCTCTTCTTTGAACCTGCAAGGCTCTGGATGTGAGTGAGAGAAGAGACCCCGCACCCAATGCCAGGATGACACCGGCGATGATCACCTCGATGAGAGTGAAACCTCGACTGGGCTTAGCTCTGTTGGTCACCATGTGTCACGTCCTTGCCCTGTGGCATCCAGGTCGATGGCGTCTGGCAGCCTTGGAACGGTCAGTGCATCGGATTCGACCACATAAGGACTCTGGGCCCACTTGGGCAGAGAGACGGTTGCTTCGATCTTCTTTCCTCTGATCTGAAACTGTATGGTCGGCCTGGTGCCATCATCTCGTGCGGTGATCGACCAATTTGTCTCAGGCAGCAGCTCCTCATCGGCCAGTGCCCGTATGTCGATGTATTCAGGGAAACGAACCACTGGAGCCAGTGGGTCTCGCTGCCAGGTCAACGGTTCATCTCTCTTGTTGCCGCGCCTTGCACCAAGAAGAACCAGGCTCCGGTTTCCATCGTCGTATTCGATGGCTGCAGAGCCGCTGGCGATCGAATCCCTGTATGCGAATGCAGACAGGAGATCTGCCGCGGTCGTGACCACCAGTCGTTCCTTGCTAGAGGCGATTCCAACCATCCTTGGAATGATCAGTCCTGAGAGCACGCTCAAGATCATCACCACGATGATCACCTCGACGAGGCTGAATGCGCTTCGGCCCCGATCTGAACGAATGGTTCTGAGTGTTTTTTGCGTGTGGCGGATCATCATGTAGTTCACTCGATCAGGCTCGCTCCTGCCACCATGGAGCAAGCTTTGGAGCATTTCGATCGTTTCGTCGATCAGTCCTTGTTGCTGATGACGTCCTCGTTCTCACCTTCGCCACCGGGCTGCCCGTCTTTTCCATAGCTCACAACGTCGAAATCGATGTTGTAATCACCAGGAATGACGATCACATAGGAATTGTTCCACGGATCGATCAGGTCGTCCTTGTTGTTGAGAAAGGGGTCTTCACCTTCTGCAAGTTCATCAAGCATGAAGTCATCTGGAAGCGAGCCGCCCTGTTGCATGGACATGTAGAGCTCGACCTGTCTGTGCAATGCGCTGGTCTCGATCTGCGCGGCCGATCTGGTGGAGCTTCTGAGGAAACCCGCAAATCGTGGCACGACAAGAGCGGCCAGCAGGGCAACGATCATGACCGCCACGATGACTTCGATGAGGCTGAAAGCTCTTCTTTGGGATGATCGTTGATTCTGTCTCTTCGGCATGTTCAGGTCGTTTCCAGTGAGGCGTGTCGTGGACATTGTGTTCTTCTGCTCCGTTCGGATTGAGTTATCGGTCTTGGAGCTGAGGGCTCTTCCATTCGGGAAATCATCCCACGGGACGATTGTATCTTGAGACGAGCAACCGGGTTGTTTTTGCTCTGTCATACAAACGACCAAAACTGTCGTTGCTTGCTCGTTATGGGAAGATTCAGTGATTCAATCGGTTTTTTGGGTCACCCGCCGATGGCTGACTGCATTTCCAGCATGGGCAGCAGGATGGCTGTCAGCACGAATGCCGCCACGCAGGCCATGACGACCAGCAGAAGGGGGGGGAGAGCCTTGGTCACGATCTTCAGAGTCTGGTCCACTTGGCGATCAAAGGCATTTGCCGCATGAAGAAGCATCGGTTCGAGACGACCGGATCTTTCGCCCATGTTGACGATCTGTATCAGCAGTGGGGGGAAGAATCCGCTGCGTTCCAGTGGCTCCGCAAGAGATTGACCGGTCGTGACCTTTTCCTGCACTTCATCGATGGCGGACATCAGGACGGTGTTTCCAAGCGTGTCTCTGACGATGTTCAATGCATTCAGAATTGGAATGCCCGCCGAGGCAAGCGTTCCAAGTGTTCTGGTGAAACGTGCGACGGCAACGTCTCTGACCAGTTTCCCGACCAGTGGGAGGCGTAGGGTGAGGAGGTCGAACTTTCGGCGATTGGAAGGCACGCGGATCCAGGCTCTGTATCCGAAGACAACTCCGCAGACGGTGATGGCCAACAGCCACCACCACATCCGCACGAAGTCCGCCATGCCCAGCAGGAAAGCGGTCGGCCATGGCATGGTGAACTTCGATTGTGCCGTGAGGGGTTTCATCAGCTCGGGCAGAATGACTGTCACCAGCACGACCACGCTCATGAGAATGAGAACGCCCACGATCGCCGGGTAGACGGTCGCGCCGATCATTTCCCGTCGCAGCTCTATGGAACGATCCATCAATTCGGCAAGCTGATGCAGGACCTCATCCATTCTTCCCGAGGCATCAGCGGCTCGAAACATCCCCACCACCAGATCATCGAATGGCCCGCCGTACTCTGCAGCCGCNTGATACANGGGCATNCCNGCTTCGATTCGTTCGATCAGNAAGTCNAGNATCACCGGCATGGCCGGNCCTCGAGCTTGTTCTCGAACGGTCCGCANGGCNTGCATCAGTGGNAGNCCGGCNTCCAGGGCAGTGGCCAGCTCTCGTACCAGGTTTGCAAGGTCNGCTCTCTTGATGGAGGGNCGTGCNGATTTCTTNCGCATCATCGAGCCGATTCCCTGACTNTCNGATTGCTCGACANTCACTGGAGTCAGCCCTTTTTCACGGATTCGTNTCATGGCNTCNCTCATGTCTCGTGCCGAGAGTGAGCCAGTCGAGGCGCTGCCGTCTTTATTGATGCATTCGTATTTGAAGGAGGGCATGTNTGGGTCCGTCAGTTGTCGTCAACATCCTGAGTGGCTCTGAGTACTTCATCGATGGAGGTCTCGCCACGCACTACCTTGGCCATGCCATCGTCCCGCATGTTCCTGAAATCGTTTGGCAATGATGCTCTCAGTTCGCCCATCGAGCCGTTTTCAGCAATGGCTGCTCGCAATGTCGAGTTGACTCTGATCAATTCGAAGAAGCCAAGCCTCCCGAAGTAGCCCCGGTTTCGGCATTCCTCGCATCCATTCGCAATCGGCATGCGCCCGCCCAGTTGTTCCCGTTCGATCTCGGTGAGCCTGTGTTCGAGATCTTCAGAGAGTGGCACCCATTCCGTGCAGTGCGGGCAGAGTCTTCGGCCAAGTCTCTGGGCCAGAATTCCTTCCAGAACGCTTGCGGCAAGATACGGCTCTGCGCCCATGTCGATCATTCGGCCGATGGAACTCAACGCGTCATTCGTATGGAGTGTGCTGAATACCAGGTGTCCCGTCAACGCTGAACGAATAACGATGTCGATGGTTTCCGCATCTCTGGTTTCGCCCACGAAGATCACATCGGGGTCCTGTCGAAGCATCGCCCTGAGGCCGGTTGCAAAGGTCAGCCCTCGTTTGGGGTTGACGGGGATCTGGTTGATCCCTCCCAGCTCGTACTCCACCGGATCCTCGATCGTGATGATCTTCTTTCTGGGGTCGTACAGTTTGCTCAGGCAGGCATACAGCGAAGTGGTCTTTCCCGAACCTGTTGGCCCCGTCACGAGGACCAGACCATGCGGTTTGGAGATCAACTGGTCCATGGTGTCTCTGTGTTCCTGATGCATCCCGAGGCTCTTGAGTTCGAGTTGGATCGAGCTCTTGTCGAGGATTCGCATGACGATCGACTCGCCGTACAGAGTTGGAACTGTCGAAACTCGGATGTCCACTTTTCGACCTTCGAATCGAAGGGTGATATGACCATCCTGAGGGATGTATCTCTCAGCGATGTTCATCCCGGCCATGATCTTGATTCGACCGATGAGTGCGGGTTGAAGGTGTTTGGGTGGCGGTGATTGTTCAGCGAGAATTCCGTCGATTCGGTATTTGACCTTCAATTCGGATTCGAATGGTTCTACGTGGACATCCGATGTTCTGGACTGAATGGCTTCCAGAAGCAGGAGGTTCACCAAGTTGATCAGAGTCGGTTCTTCCGCCATGCGATGGATGTCACCGGCCTCGATCGCGTCGAGATTGTGCTCCAGATCGCTGGATGCCGCCATGCCGGATTCTGCGGCCAGGCTTTCAGCCATGCGAGCGGCTGTTGTTCCGTAGGTCGCTCGCATCAGATCACCGAAGGCATCTGCTGCGACGCCGACTCTCTGCACTGAAAGGCCGACGATGGTACTGATCTCATCTGATGCGGTGACATCCAAAGGATCAGCCATGGCAACCGTGAGGGTGCCGTTTTCACGTGATATCGGGACGATTCTCAGGCGAACTGCGATGTCGGGCTCGATCAGCGCGACNGCTGCCGGTTCCGTTTCAGGCGCTTTCTCAAGCCACTCGATACCGAGAAGCTCGCATCTCTCTGAAAGATTCTCTGCGTCGTTCTTCGGGGCGGACTTCTGGATGTCGAGGTCGATTTCACTCATCGTGCGCTGGTTCCATCAAGGTCGTATCACTTTGGGACGATGGCTCCACCCTCGGGGAGGGCTCTGCCTTCCTTGAGTGGAACGTTGGAAGGTGTTTTATTTTCAGGGACATGCGGACTCATGCCTCTGTCCTGGCCTTTGCCTTTGTCTTTGCTCTTCTTGTTTCCACTGGACCCACCAGACATACCAGACCCGATGTTTCTTTTCGGGCTTCCGGATCGTTCGACCTGCGTCCTCGTCCTGACTGAATTCTGCTGGTTCGTAGTCAGTACATTGAGAAGTTCCTGTCTGTACCGTTCCAGCATCTCTTCGCGTTCTCTGGTCAGTGCAAGGATCGAATCAGGAAGCCTTGCCATCCGGGTGCTTTCCTTGTTTCTTCTTGCGACCGCTCTGTTCGCCTCGATGATCGGAATCTGTTTTCCGTCGACCTTGTAGGCTTCGAGCAGCCTGAGATTTGATTCTTCCAAAGACACGAGATATCGCGATTCGATTTCATCGATCAGCGTGATCTGCTCGGGTTCGAGACTCTCGTCTCGCCGAATGTTCTTCAGAATCTTGTCGACGATGGTCTCTTGGTAGATCTCAGGGAAGCCATTCTTCAAGACGATCACCTTGAACGTCTCTGCTTTTTCCGGGGGAAGATTGTTTGCAATCCCTTCCAGGGCTTCGAAGTGAATGGCGCACACGGTCGCTCTCGACTCAGAGATCTTTCGGAGTGCGCTCATGCCCACTTCCGTGTTCTTCTGGGCCATGGCATCCTGAATGCGCTTCTGATTTTGCTTGAGGATCTTGCTGCGATCTTCCAACGCACGATCGAGTTTGACCTCGTACTCCAAAAGTTTGGGGTCGATTGCCTGTATGTCCGCTTGTGAAAGCTGCATGCCGTGCAGGACGACGAAGATGTTCATCGATTCGCCTGGAATCTGACCTTTGGGGAGATCCTTCTCGCGTCTCATGGCTCGGTCCAGACTCGGCCATCGTTCCATCTGCAATGGACTCAGCTGCGTCCGTATGTTTTCAATCAGCTCAAGCTTCATGATTGCTTTTTCCTGTCCCCATTCCTGAATGGGTCGAAGCGCGATCTCCATCGCGTTGGCAGGATCGGCCATCATCTCTTCCTTGAGATTCTGCATGTCATTTCGGCACGCATCGGTTCCGGCATCGAATGAGATCTGGTAATCCTCAAGCATCATTTCGACGATCGGCTTCTGCCATGGTTCAAGCTTCAGGTAGTCCATGAAAAGCTGCATGTCGCGCCGGTAGTAGTCTGGTTGAAAAACCTCGTTGAATCCGGCCTGGGCTCCGAACTGGGCTGAAGCAGGGGCAGTCACGCCCCAACACATCATCGTCACCATGAGTGCTGTGAATGGATTTCTGATGATGTTCGTCTTCTTGGAAGTCTTCATGTCTGTGAGCCTTGCTGATTTCCTTGGTGCTCGTGCCAGGTGCCAATCACCTGCCCTAAAGGACGTCTCGCCGAGTCAATTATGTCCTGTTAAATGGAAAATAGCTCAGGATTCATCCTTAACAACGTCTGCGCACGTCCATTTGTAGGATTTCTGGTCTGGGAGTCCCTCATGCACGTGGTGTGACGGTTCGGTTCTCAATCCGTTTTTCGGACGTGCATTGGACGATTCTGTCGACGTAGATCCCCGGGGTGTGAATGCTGTTGGGATCAAGACTGCCGTTTTCAACGATTTCATCCACTTCGACCACGGTGAACTTGCCACAGGAGGCGACCAGTGGATTGAAGTTTCTTGCCGTCTTGTCGAAGATCAGATTCCCGCTTCTGTCCGATTTCCATGCCTTCACCAGCGACAGATCTGAATTGATGCCTCGCTCCATGACATAGGTCTCGCCATCGAAATCCTTGTGCTCTTTTCCTTCTGCAACCAGGGTTCCAACACCGGTCTTGGTGTAGAACGCTGGTATCCCTGCTCCGCCTGCTCTGAGCCTCTCAGCGAGTGTTCCCTGGGGGTTGAATTCCACCTCAAGCTCGCCTGCCATGTACTGGCGTTCGAATTCGGCGTTTTCGCCCACGTAGGAGCTGACCATCTTCTTGATCTGCCTTGTGGCGAGCAGGAGTCCCAATCCCCAGTCATCGACTCCCGCATTGTTACTGACCGCGGTCAAATTCCCGACTCCAGAATCACGGAGTGCGATGACAAGGTTCTCAGGGAGTCCGCAAAGACCGAAACCACCGACAGCGATCAGCATGCCATCTTTGCAAATTCCCTCTAGGGCCTCTTCCGCTGAATCAAAGACCTTGTTGGCCATGACTTCTCCAGAATCCAATTCACGATTGCGTACGATCCAATACTCGGATTGTAGCGGGTCGTGGCTGCGGGCTCCGGTCGGTCCGGTTAGTTGGCCGTGGCCTGTCTCTGGGCTTTTCTTTCGGGATTGGTCGGATCTTCCAGCATCAGTCTGATTTTCTTCAGAGACTTGTTCTGAATCTGCCTCACTCGCTCCTTGGTGACGCCGATGATCTGTCCGACCTGCTCGAGTGTGAGTGCGCGTTTCGGAGCGTCATCCTGAGTTTCCGACTGCTTTTCACTGGTCACTCCGAACCGGAGTTCTAGTACCGAGAGCTCTATNTCCGTCAAATCCGCTTCGTTGTTGATAACGATGTGTTTGACTTCCTGGGCACACTCCTGCTCGTGGTTTCTGCGCAGGGTTTCAAGGTGATCTGACCGCTCCATCGATGGATCGTATTCGGCCGGGAAGCGCTTTCTGTAGCGGGTGTCTTTCATGCCCTGTCGACTGAATGCCTTCAAGATCGCCCGGCATGAATAGGTCGAGAACTTGAAGCCTCGTTCGCAGTCAAACTTGTCCACGGACCTCATGAGGGCCATGTTTCCTTCGCTGATGAGATCCGCGAAATCAACGTCACTGAGTCTGACTCGTTTGGCCATGGCAAGCACAAGCGCCAGGTTCGTCTCGGCGATCTGGCGTCTGTAGTTTTCCGAGATCGCATTCCACTTCAGAAGTTCGTGCTTCTGCTTGAGTCCGGGGAGCCTTCCACCGAGTTCGTCCTGAATCAGTCTCTGGCGGAATCTCGCATAGTTGAACTTCAGGAAGAGCACTCTTTCCTGTGCCAACGTGAGGACAGCAGAGGCCTTTTTGGCAGGCATCTTGACCGTACCCGGCTTTCCGGTCGTTCCATCGTCCATCAATGGGCGGTACCAGCTGATGTCGGGTCTTTTGATCTCTTCGACACCCTGAAAAATATTCGACTCGGCATCTTTCTTGTCGAATTCCGGGGAGGCGATGTAATCAATGACTTTGCTCATGAGCTTCTTGACTTTGGCCTCTTCTGAGCTGTTGAGTGCTCGGAGCGTTCCAGAGCCAGCGGGGCTGCTGAATCCGTGGTCCACCGGGTCTGCTGGTCCCACTTGAACCAATGGGGCGTCGCTGCGATCAGCTGAGATCGAAACCTGTCGTTCTCGACGACCTGCGAGTCTGCGCTGCAAGGGTGAGTTGGTACCTGCAATTGACTGTTTCATGACGAGGTGCTCCTGGCTGGGGAAAGCTGCGGGCACTTGGTGCCCTGTTCAATGATGTCCCCACGGGAAGTGCTTCCAGTGACTCACTTGATTCCGGGTTCAGGAGGGCAGGGGTGTCGGTTGCAGTCGTCACGCCGTGCTCAGCCGGGTCAAGTTGGTTTTGCGAGTCATTCCGGATGTACATCCGTAACATCAGGTCTATGGCATTGTG
>NYVB01000038.1 GCA_002684315.1 Planctomycetaceae bacterium
CGGTTCGAGCCCACCCTCTCCGTCGCCTCGTTTCAACGAATTGCCGGCCATGATCCGAAGATCCTCGTAGACCATGACCCACATCTGCCGAGCCGCTTCGTCGTCGCCGGTCAGTGCGTCGTTGAATATGTTCGTGAGTTCAGCCAATNCCGCCCCTTGGAAGATTCCGGCGAAGATGCGTTCCGGAACTCGTAAAATAAAGCCTCCGGCTCCAAACTTTCCGCCATTCTCCGCCAAATCCGGGATTCGCCCGACCTGTCGACCATGCCGGAATCGATGGTCCGAAAATGAAGGTTCTCAGACATGAGTGAACAGACCTGGAAGTGGCGGGTTCTCCGAGCGGGCGGGCTCCGNCTGGACGGCGGAGGCATGTTCGGNATCATTCCGAANGCGATGTGGTCGGGCTGGACCACCCCCGACGAAGAGAATCGGATCGGCCTCTCCACCAACTGCCTTCTGCTCGAGAACGGTACGAGGCGGGTGCTCGTCGAGACGGGATGCGGTGACAAGTGGACCGANCGGGAGCGTGCCAACTACGGTCTGGAATCGAGAACCGTCATGGACGCGCTGCTCGAGCAGGACGTCGATCCCGATTCGATCGACACCGTGATCACGACGCACCTTCATTTCGATCACGCCGGAGGATTGACGACCTGGGATGGTGCGGATCCGGCGGAGATGAGCGCCGCGGGAACGTCGCCTCGTCCGGTNTTTCNAAACGCCGAGGTGGTGGTGCAGCGCCGTGAATGGGAGGACGCCCTGGCGAATCGAAGCACCATGACCCGGACCTACCTTCGAACCCATCTCGATCCGATCGCCGATCGAGTGCGCCTGATCGAAGGTGACGAGGAGGTCCTCCCNGGAATCCGCGTCGAGCCCCTGATCGGTCACACCTGGGGGATGCAGGGTGTCTTCATCGACACCGNTGATGGTGGTCTCGTGTTTCCCGGCGACCTCATTCCGACGGTTCATCATGTCCACCCATCGGCGAGCCTCGCCTACGACATGCTTCCGTACGAATCGATGCGGACGAAACTCGGGTTCCTTCCNCGTGCCGCGGAACATCGATGGACCGTGGTGCTCGACCACGAACCCGATCGNCCGGTGATCCGGATCGCCGAGGGCGAACGCGGGCGATACGTGATCGAATCGGTTTCATGAACACCGGATCGATCTGCGTTTAAAGTCTTTAAAGCACGTTTCAACGCGCGTTTTCCGANNACCTCGACGCTTTCAGGAACCTGAAGGCGGGCGAGAACGGTACGGACCGGATGGAGAGATTCGACAGCGGCATCAGCATGTCGCACGACTCTCCGATTCCTTTTTCGGAGCGCATCGATCATGAAGAACTTCAAGAGCCTCGGCATCACCGCGATCGCACTTGCGGGCGGAATCACGACCGGGCTGTTCAGTCACGGCACGCTTTCGGATCCGCCCAGCCGGATCTACCGTGCCTGGGAAGGTGGATGCATGACCAACCCGGATCCGTTCCTTCAGGGACTGATCGACGAGGACGTCGACGCCTGCTGGAACTGGAACGAACTCGTCAACTTCGCGCCTGCCGATTCGTACGACCAGTTCGACGTCCCCTATGACCAGATCATTCCCGACGGCCGACTGGCCAGCGCGAACAANCCGCGGTTCTTCGCGTTCGACGCGGTGAGCGATCAGTGGCCGACGACCCCCGTCGAACCGGGATCCTTCGAGATGAAGATCCACGCNTCGACCCCGCACAATCCGCTCAAGATGTANGCGTTCNTNACCACGCCCGATCATGCCTGGGGACAGGAACCGCTCTCCTGGGGGAAGATGCAGCAGATNCCCGTCGGACCGATCTCGCTCGAAGGGAACGAGTACACGTTCAGCGTGACGCTTCCGCCCCGGGTCGGCAAGCACTCGATCTACGTGATCTGGCAGCGGATCGATCCCGTGGGAGAAGGTTTCTACATGCTCGCCGACNTCGACTTCGGCGTCTGCAGCGAGACCTGCGACTGCATCAGCGATCTCGACATGAACGGTCGCGTGGACGGTGGAGACATGGGACTCATGCTCGGCGCGTGGGGCGGTCCGGGAGGCGACGTCAACAACGACGGCGTGACCAACGGCGCGGATCTCGGCATGCTCCTGGGCGAGTGGGGTTCCTGCAGTCCCGACTGCGATGCCGACGGCGTGTCGGACTACGACGCGATCGAGGCGGGNGCCGCCGACTGCAACCTCGATGGGATCCCCGACGACTGCCAGGAACAGGTCGACTGCGACGGTGACGGCGTCTGGGACGCGTGCGCGATCGCCGCCGGCGAGGTCGAGGACTGCAACACCAACCTGATCCCCGACAGTTGTGAGATCGCGGANGGATCGGGGGACGAGGACGGGAACGGGGTGCTCGACGAGTGCCAGCTCGACGGCTTCACCTACCTCTGGACCGTCACCGGCGACTGGGGGACCGGGTTCACCGCCGATCTCACCATCAACAACGACTCGGGTCAGTGCCTGAGCGGATGGGAGGCCCTCTTCGCCGCCGAGACCTTCACGGTGGATTCGGTCTGGAACGGAAAGCTGGTTCCCCGCGACGACGGTTTGATCCGGATCGTGAACGAGACCTGGAACGGCGACGTCTGTCAGGGCCAGTCGTTCACGATCGGGATGCAGTGTTCCGGATCACCCAGCCCACCCGCGGATCTGATGCTCAATGGAAGCCCCGTGGAACCGGCTCCCTGATCCACCTTCCCGCATTCGATCCACCAGACGACCACAAACCCCGGTGACCGCCTTGCCCCANCCCCGGGCNAGGCGGTACCTTGTGNTGATGCACCGCCTTTCCAAAGCGCTGGTGGCGACGATGTTCGCCCTTCCGTTCAGCGACACCGCCATCGTGTTCGCCCAGAACGCGCCTCGGGACCCCACCATCGGCACCAAGTCGTCCGTATGGATGGGCTATTTCGTCGCCGCGGTGTTCGCGGGCATCCTTCTCCTGCTGACGCTCTTCCCGTCGAAGCGACAGCACGAGGACCTGTGATTCCGTCNGAATCCCGAACCGGGTNCGAATGACCCCGNTCGTCACGAGGATGNCTCGTGCGACGTCGATCCACCATTCCACTGGAGCCTCCGAATGTCCCCTCGCAGCATCAAGGGCCTGCTCGTTCTGAACGGACTGCTGGTCGCGTCCGTCGCAGCGATCACCTTCTCGCCCAACGCCGACGCCCAGCAGCGCTATCGCGGCAAGTACGCGATGGTCGCCGGACGCGCNCAAGGCTCGTCGCCGTTCATCCTCTACATCGTCGACCAGAACTCGCGACAGCTCGTCGCGGTCCGATACGACACTTCCAAGCGGGTCCTTGAAGGCATGGGATACGCCGACATCGCCGCGGATGGCGTGGTCGCCCGACAAGCTGGCAAGTGACGCCGACCGGCGAAAAAGGAAAACGAGACATGAACCACGACACCAATCAGACGGACACNTCCAACGGCGCCGANGCCAGAAGTCCGCTCAGCCCCTCGGCCGCGATCCTCTGGGCCTCCGCCTTCCTGATCGCGACGCTTGCGATCTTCCAGGCCGGCCATCTCTCGCCGAACCCGGCGTTCGCAGGCATGGCCACGACGACCGACGAGGGCTTCTCGCTCGTCACCACTTCGAGTGGCAACGGTCCGAAGGAGAACCCCTACGAGTATCTCTACGTGATCGATTCGAGCGACGAGAGCCTCCTCATCTATTCGATCCCGAATGCGAACAGCCCCTCGGCCAGCAAACTCGTCCTGATGGGCGGCGCCAACCTTCCCCGTCTGTTCTCCGCGGGCCGCGGCGGCTGATCGCCGAGCACGAACCCCGGACCACGATCGTCGCGAGGGCGTCGCCAACGCGACGCCCTCGCGTTTTTTCGACTCCGAATTCCCTCCACCGAGCCGCCGCATGCGACATCGAACCGTCGACCCCGTGATGGCCCACCGCCGCGCCGCCGAATTCACGACCCGCTCGATCAAGAGCGAAGCCAAGGCGGAAGCCCTGCGGCTCGCCATGTCGATGGTGGATCTCACCACCCTCGAAGGCGCGGACACGCCGGAGAAGGTCCGAAGCCTCTGCGACCGGGCGCTGCGGCCGCTCCCCACCAGCTTCGAGCCTCCCCTCCCCCAGGTGGCCGCGGTCTGTGTCTACCCGAGCATGGTCTCGACGGCGAAAAACCGCCTTCTGGACTCCAGAATCAAGATCGCGAGCGTGGCGACGGCGTTTCCGAGTGGTCAAGCCCCNCTCGAAACGCGGCTGGCCGAGGTCCACGCGGCGGTTGAAGCGGGCGCGGACGAGATCGACATGGTCATCAATCGAGGCGCTTTCCTCGCAGGGAGATANGACGAGGTGCAGGCCGAGATCGTGGCGGTCAAACGGGCATGTGGACCAGCGCATCTGAAGATCATTCTGGAGACCGGGGAGCTGGGCACCCTTGATGAGGTCCGGCTTGCNTCGGATCTCGCGATCGAGGCGGCCATCACGGCGCCGTTCTCGGAATCCGGAATCACGGATGGAGAGATCTTCATCAAGACGTCCACCGGCAAGATCTCACCCGCCGCCACCATGCCCGTCGTTCTGGTGATGCTCGAGGCGATTCGAGATCACTTCGACAGCACCGGGGTTCGGATCGGCATGAAGCCCGCGGGCGGGATTCGAGCCGCGAAAGCAGCCCTTCACCACCTCGTNATGGTCCGTGAAACGCTCGGAACGGCGTGGCTCACCCCCGAGCTCTATCGATTCGGCGCGTCCAGCCTGCTCGACGATCTCGGACGCCAGTTGCTCCGACAGCGANTCGGTCGCTACACCGGTTCCGGAGACGTTCCCGGAGCGTGATTTCCGGAAATGCACGACACCGTCCGACAGACGAAAACGTCGGAAAAATCGCATTCCTGAGGTTAGGATCTCGCATGTAAGGTTGGAATGCCNCTTCTTTTCTCGTAACATCTTGGTTCGCGGTTCCACCACTCTTCACGAGTCATTTCTCCCGGAATCGCCGTTCATCATCAAATCGCCCTGGCACCGGAAGAGGGCTCGATTTTACAGAACCGTTCAGCAATCCCCGCGTCATCAGATTCATGCCAANCGCNGCCGTGAAAGAACCCGACTACATCCAGGGCTACCGAGTCCTCAAGCACATCGGAAGCGGTGCGGCGAGTGAGATCTATTGCGTCTGCAAGCCGGATACCGGCCAGGTGTTCGCGCTGAAGCACGTGCTCCTCGAACAGANCGACAAGGACGATCGATTCCTGGTCCAGGCCGAGAACGAGGTCAAGGTCTCGAAGAANCTCACCCATCCGTCGATCCGCCGGATCCTGAGCGTCGAGAAGGTCCGACCGAAGGGCTGGACGAGAACCGAAGTCGCGGTCCTGATGGAGCTGGTGGACGGACAGTCGATGGACAAGCTGACCGACCTCGGGACGCTCGCGAAGATCCGCATCTTCCGGGAGGTCGCNGACGCGCTCGCCCACATGAACGACAAGGGCTTCGTCCACGCCGACATGAAGCCGACCAACGTCCTGGTCACCGAGGACGGNGCCGTGAAGGTGATCGACCTCGGGCAGGCTCATCCGATCGGCAAGGCGAAGGAACGGATCCAGGGCACNCCCGGCTACATCGCGCCGGAGCAGGCGGAACTGGAACCGCTCACCGAGCGGACCGACGTCTACAACTTCGGTGCCACGATGTACTGGATGTTGACGCAGCGCGAGGTTCCCACCCAGTCCGCGGGCGGACGCGGAGGTCAGTCGGCCGCGCTGCCTCCGCCGGCGCACACCATCGTGACCGGCATTCCCGCCGAGCTCGGCGAACTGATCAACACCTGCGTCGAGCCCAATCAGTACGCCCGGTGGAAGAACATGCACACCGTCGTCCGGAAGCTCGACGCGGTCATCAAGGATCTCCAGCAGAAGCGGGCCGGCTGAGCCGGACCCGACCACTTCACTGCGAGGATCGACGACGTCACGCACGCCCCCGATGGCGTGCGTCTTCGATTCCAGGGCNTGGGATTTCAGGATTTCGAGGCGTCGTCACCGGAACCGAGGACCGGGATCGTGACCTCGTACCGCTCGTCCTGCCAGACTCGAAAACCGCCAAGGAACGCGTTGGTGTTCTCTCCCAGCGTGACGAAGGAGGGGATCTCGTCGGGATGCTTGGCGATTCGCTTCGCATTCCCGCCACCAAGGCAGATCACGTCTGGAAGCAGGCCTTCCTTGAGCGTCGTCACCGTCTGCCACACCTCCTTCCGCCAGGCCTTCGTGCCCAGATCCTCCCGGCTGGCCTCCCCGACGTACTGCTCGAAGGACCGCCCGTTCTTGAAGGGGAGATGACCGAGTTCCATCGGCATGACCACGTGNTGGGCGATCATGCAGGTGCCGAGTCCGGTCCCGAGCCCGAGGAAGAGCATCTTCCCCTTTTCGTAGCTCCCGACCGCCTGCATCGCGGCGTCGTTCATCAGTCGGATCGGGGTTCCCTTGAACGCGTCCGCGAAGTCGAAGTCCTTCCAACCGGGTCCGAGATTGACCGGCGACTTCAGGATTCGTCCATCCTTGATCGGCGACGGGACGCCGATCGTCATGACATCGAATTCGTCCGATGTCCGCATGGCGTGGATCGTCTCGACCATCTGAGCCGGTGTGAAATCGCTTCCGCTGGGTGACCGTCTCTTGGCGTCCGGNGTCTCGCCAGAGAGCAGGGTCTTGATGTGGCTGCCACCGATGTCGACCGAGAGGATTCGCATGTCGTCTTTCCGTGATCGTCGAGAACCCGGACGCAGCCCGNAGCGGCNTCCGAAGCGACGCCCACGGTACCGGGTCCGGCGGGCCGGTACGAGACGCGATCGACGGGTACCATCGATGGGGCACCGCCCCTCGGCGACCCTCGGAGAGCCCGGATGACCGTGAACACCGACTGGACCTACGCCCCCGCACCCGAACGGGTCGATCCCGCGATCGCGGAGCGGCACCGATTGTTCATCGACGGCCGTTTCATCTCGAGTCGCGGGCGCCGGACCTTCGAGACGGTGAATCCCGCCACCGAGGCCGTGCTCTCGGAATGCGACGAGGCGAACGCGGCCGATGTGGATGCCGCCGTCGTCGCGGCCCGAACCGCCTTTCGAAAGTGGTCGCGAACCCGTCCGCAGGAACGTGCCAAGCACCTCTACCGGATCGCCCGTCGGATCCAGGAGCGATCCCGCGAACTGGCGGTGCTCGAGACGATGGACGGCGGAAAGCCGATCCGCGAGAGTCGNGACGTCGANCTNCCGCTCGTCTCGCAGCACTTCTTCCACAACGCCGGNTGGTGCGACAAGCTGAAGTACGCGTTTCCCGGCGCGACCGATCCGAAGCCGATCGGCGTCTGTGCCCAGGTCATACCGTGGAACTTCCCGCTGCTCATGCTCGCNTGGAAGATCGCACCGGCGCTCGCCTGCGGGAACACCGTGGTCCTGAAACCCGCCGAGACCACGCCGTTGACGGCGCTTCGGTTCGCGGAGATCTGCGAAGAGTGCGAGCTGCCGAAGGGCGTCGTCAACATCGTCACCGGCGCCGGCGAGACCGGNCGACTGCTGGTGGAGCACCCGGACGTCGACAAGATCGCCTTCACCGGGTCGACCGAGGTCGGCAAGCGGATCGCCGCGTCATCGGCNGGAACCGGAAAGCGACTCACGCTCGAACTCGGCGGAAAGAGTCCGAACATCGTGTTCGCCGATGCTTCGATCGATCAGGCGATCGAGGGNATCGTGCAGGGCATCTGGTTCAATCANGGACACGTCTGCTGCGCCGGCAGTCGGCTNTTCGTCCAGGAATCCGTCCTCTCCGAGGTGATCACCAAGCTCGAGCGGCGTCTCTCGACGCTCCGAGTCGGCGATCCGCTGGACAAGAACACCGACGTCGGGGCCATCAATTCCNGCGCGCAGCTCGCGACGATTCGCGACTACCTCGAGCGTGGGAAGGCGGAGGGTGCGACCATGCACGAACCGAGCGACGCCACCCTTCCNGAGAAGGGCCACTGGTGTCGTCCCTGCTTCCTCTCCGACGTGCAGCCGAGNCATGTGGTGGCCCGCGAGGAGATCTTCGGACCGGTGCTCGCGGTGATGAGCTTCCGAACNCCNGAGGAGGCGATCAGTCGCGCGAACGACACCCGCTTCGGGCTTGCCGCGGGCGTGTGGACCGACAAGGGCAGCAAGATCTTCGAGATCGCAAGTCGTCTCCAGGCCGGGGTCGTCTGGCTCAACACCTACAACCGATTCGACGCGACGAGCCCCTTCGGCGGCGTCAAGGAGAGCGGCTTCGGTCGCGAGGGCGGGCTGCACGGCCTGCGTGGATACCTGTCAATCTGAACGAGGCGGACGCGATCATGGCTCGAGAACCAATCCTCAAGACCTGGAAGCTCTTCATCGGCGGCGCCTTTCCGCGCACCGAGAGCGGACGCACCATGATTCTCTGGGGCGGAGACGATCGCGTGATCGCCCATTGCTGTCAGGGCAGTCGGAAGGACCTGCGCAACACCGTCGAGGTGGCGCGGAAGGCGCTCCCCGGATGGTGGGCCCGGGATGCCTACAACCGAAGCCAGATCCTCTACCGGATCGCCGAGATGGCGGAAGGCCGGACCGCGGAACTCGTCGACGCGATTCGTTCCGTCCCGGAGGCGGGGACCGAACGAGCCCCGACCGCCGCCACCGCCCGCAAGGAGGTCGCCTGCGGAATCGACCGCCTGGTCGCCTTCGCGGGGTGGTGCGACAAGTTCCCGCAGGTGATCGGCTCCCGGAACCCGGTCAACGGGCCCTACCACGACTTCACCATGCCCGAACCCACCGGCGTGTGCGGCGTGATCGCCCCGAACGAACCCTCGTTCCTCGGTCTGGTCTCCCACCTCGCCCCGGTGCTGGCCGGCGGAAACGTCGCCATCGCCCTCGCCAGCGAGGCGAATCCCCTTCCGGCGATGGTTCTGGCGGAGATCTGCGCCACCAGTGACGTACCGGGCGGTGTCGTCAACGTGCTCACCGGCTATCGACGGGAACTCCTTCCCGAGTTCGCGGACCACCGGGACATCGACGCGATCGGCGGCGCAACCGAGGGGAACGAGGAGCGAAGACTGCTCGAACTCGGCGCCGCCGACAACATGAAGCGGGTGCGGCTCGAACACGCCGCCGACATCGACTATCACGACGACGATGCCCGACACAGCCCCTGGACCATCGAACCCTTCACCGAGATGAAGACGATCTGGCATCCTTCGGGAAGCTGAACGCGATCCGGATCGACGTCGAGCGCGACCCGGATCTTCGCCGTGATCTGCGGTTCGTCACGCGGCGAACCCAGCAGGATGGTGATCACCTGCTCTTCGAAGACGGTCCCTGTCTGGTCGAACCTCGGCTCCGGATCGGCACGACGGCACATGTCTTCCTCGACGGCGCTCCGATCGATCATTCCGATCGAGCGTTCCTCGTGTCCCCGGGATCACATGAACTCCGAATCGTCGAGCCGGGACAACCACCGCATGCGGTCCGTTTCGAGGTGATTCGAGCTCGCGAGCGATCACCCGAGGATTCCCGTGCGCTTGGTTTCGGCTACCGTTGACGCGACGAGCGGCCTCTACAGGTCCCTTGATGCGACATTCGGTCATCCCACCTCGAACACGGGCCTCGATCATGCTCTACACCATCGCCATCGTGCTCATCATCCTCTGGCTGCTGGGC
>NYVB01000168.1 GCA_002684315.1 Planctomycetaceae bacterium
ACTGTCGTCCCCTTGAAGGCACGGGTCGTCCGGGCTCAAACATTATCATTCTTGGAATCATCACCGGGCCGCTGCACGACGTAACCACCCTCTTCTTCATTCCAACGCACCACGCTGAAGTCGTAGCAATCGCCGACCTTGGGCGTGGTCTTGAAGTTGTCATGAGGGGGAGGCGAAGTGCACTGCCACTCGAGGCTTCGGCCACCCCAGGGGTTGGCAGGAGCCTTGCGTCCGAAGAACAACGAGTGGATCAGATACATGGCGGTCAGGAAGAAGCCAGCGGCCATGATGTATGAGCCGATGGTGGAGATCAGGTGGTAGGTCGTGAATTCAGGCTGGTAGTCGTAGTAACGACGGGGCATCCCGTGACTTCCGAGCATGAACTGCGTGAAGAAGGTGACGTTGAATCCGATGAAGACCAGAACGAAGGCGATTCGTCCGAGATTCTCGTCGTACATCTTTCCGAACATCTTCGGCCACCAGTGGTGAAGACCTCCGATGAATCCGATCAGAGCGGACCCCATCATCACGTAGTGGAAGTGCGCCACCACGAAATACGTGTCATGAAGGTGGACATCCACGTTGAGCGTTCCGAGATAGATCCCGGTGAGCCCTCCGATGGTGAAGAGGAAGATGAATCCGAGTGCATAGAGCATCGGTGTGTTGAGTGCGATCGAGCCCTTGTACAAGGTCGCCATCCAGTTGAAGACCTTGATCGCGGANGGGACCGCGACGCTGAAGGTNATCGCCGAGAAGATGGTGTTCANNAGNGCGCTCTGNCCCGANGTGAACATGTGGTGNCCCCACACGAGGAANCTGAAGATCGCGATCGCCACNGANGANTANGCGATGAAGCGNTANCCGAAGATGTGACGGTGGCTGTGGACGGTGATCAGTTCCGANATGATTCCCATCGCNGGCAGAATCATGATGTAGACCGCGGGGTGCGANTAGAACCAGAAGAAGTGCTGGAAGAGNACCGGATCGCCNCCCATNGCGGGGTCGAAGATTCCGATCTGGAAGGCACGNTCGATNCCGACGAGCATCAANGTGATCGCNAGNACNGGGGTNGCNAGNATCTGAATCANNGCGGTNGCGTAGATCGCCCAGAGGAAGAGCGGCATTCGGAACCAGGTCATGCCCTTGGGCCGCATCTTGTGNACGGTCACGATGAAGTTCAGACCGGTGAAGATNGAACTGAANCCGAGNATGAAGACCCCGAAGATCACGGGGATGACTCCGCCNAGCTCGGTCTTGGTCGAATANGGCGTNTAGAANGTCCANCCGGTGTCGAANCCNCCGAGGAGNAGNGCGAGNACCGTGAAGATGGCNCCGATGATCCAGAGNTGGAAGCTGAAGAGATTCAGACGNGGNAANGCCACNTCCTTGGCNCCAAGCATGATCGGNANCACGAAATTNCCNAGTGANGCCGGGATGCTCGGAACGATCACCAGGAACACCATNACCGCACCGTGNANGGTGAAGAAGATGTTGTANGTCTCNGGTTCGATGATGGTCTGACCCGGNGCGATCANTTCGGTGCGNACGATGAGCGCGAAGACGCCACCGACGAGGAANGANNTNAGAATCCCCAGGAGNTACATCACNCCNATCCGTTTNTGGTCNAGCGTGAGNGCCCAGGAGAGAACNCCCTTGGTCCAGGTCAGATAGTTGTCTACGCGAGGGGCATCNNCGGTGNTGTCACCGGAGANGGCNTCAGGTCTTGGAGTGTCGATGGTGGTCATGGTTTNATTCCGANTCGATTACGGGTCAATCGGTCACGTCTCCCGAGNTTCCGCCCTCAANGGGCNNTNCNGCTGCAGCNGCCTTNGCTTCNGCAACACGTGCTTCNGCTTCGGCGAGTNTNGCTTCATCCTTNAAGGNTCCNTCTGCATTGAATTCATCAAGATTCTTGGTCATNCCGATCAANGCGTCGATCGCACGATCGTTCANCTGTCCCTGGAAGGTCGGCATCTGGTTTCCGTACCCGGAGACGAGCAGAGCGCCTGGGTTGTAGATGGAATCCCGCATGTAATCTTCGGGGGTGAGATAGAGTTTTCCGTCACCGATGTACTCCCCGAGAGTCGTCTTGCCGGGAATGAACTTCGATCCTCCGGAGACCTTGCCCTTGCCACTCACGATTCGCTCCCAGAGTGAAGGAAGCCCATCGCGAGGTCCCCAGCTGGGCCCGGTACCGTTGGAGCCATCAAGCGTGTGACAGGTGGCGCAGCGAGCATAAAGCTTGGGGCCGGCCATGAAGTAGAGATCCTGTTCGGGAATGACGTCGAGCCATCTCGCCTGTTCCTTGGTCCATTTGTCGAAATCCTCCTGGGGGAAGACACGAACGTGGACGTTCATGTTCCAGTGACTGTCACCACAGTATTCGGTGCAGAACAACCAGTGGAAATCGGAATCATCGGTGGGATCGTTGGCGGCATCGGACTGGAACCACATGTAGGTGTAGCGACCGGGCACGAGGTCCTGCTTCACACGGAAGTCNGGGATGAAGAGACTGTGCAACACGTCCTTGCTGCGCATGATCAGTCGGACCGGGCGCCCCTGTGGCACCACCAACTCGGAGGTTGATTTGGCACCGTTTGGATATTCGAACTCCCAGGCCCACTGCTGGGCCGTGACCTTGATGTCATAGGTGTTCTTGGGAGAGGTGCGAAGGTCCAGATACCCCGCGAAACCCATGAAGAAGATTCCGACAAGAATGAGGGTGGGAACGATGGTCCAGGTCAGCTCGAGTGGCGTGTTGTGTTCGGGGCCTTCGGAGAATTCGATGTTCTTGCCCTTCTGGCGATATCGGATCACCAGATAGATCAGGGCAAGCGTGATGCCTGCGAAGAAGACATAGTTGATCCAATTGATGACCTCGAAGGCAAAGTCCACTCCGGGAGCTTGCACCGAGGCACCTTCAGGCATCCAGAAATTGGCAGGTGTCGTCCCGGGGGCGACAGTCGCGAATCCAGCGAGGATGTTCACAATCGACGAAATCATCGTTCAACTCCATGGATCAGACCGTCGGGAGGGGAGATGCCGTTCCCGTCGGAAGAATCGTTCTTGCGTCGCTCGGAGAGCCACATCCATCCAAGCCCGATCAGAATGATCAGCAAGGTCAGAAAGCCTCCGACCTGCATCAGGCGAACGGCCAGCAGGACATAGCTTCGTGAATCGGGGTCGTAGACGTGGCACCAGAGGATGAATCGGTCCAGGGTGGAGCCGATGCGTCCATCAGAGGCCTCGAGCAGGGCGAGTCGCATCGTTCCGGGAGCGTGAGAGGCTCCGTAGAGATAGCGGGACAGGCGACCATCCGGGGTGATCACGAAGAGGCCGGCTGCATGGGCGTACTCGCCATCGGGCTGCAGACGGTACTTGAACCCGACCGTATCCGCGATGGCCTTGGAGCTTTCCTGCGAACCGGTGAGGAAATGCCAGCCGTTTCCGCTCTTTCGGCGGTCGTACATCAGGACGTAGGAAGTCCGCTTTGCCGCAGCCAGTTCGTGGGTCTCGTCGGGATTGATGCTGATCGAAACCACATCGAATTCCTTGCCGGTGGTCCATTCGATGTCGCGAATGGTGTCGGTCATCTCGTTGAGCACGAGATTGCAGAGCTGAGGGCATTTCAGATACCCGATCTGCAGCAGGACCGGACGTTCACCGGTGAAGAGATCGCCGAAGGCGATGGTGTTTCCATTGTGATCGGTGAAGACCGTGTCGAGAGGAAGTTGGACGTTGAGATTCTCCTGAATCTCGACACCTTCGAGTTCATGAGGGACACCCGGGTCGGCCTGACCGTGCACGATCCCTGCGAACGCATGAAATGCGATCGTGATCATGGAGGCGAGGATGATCCTGGAGAGGGTCACTGGCGAGCGTCTTCCTTCCCTGCGGATGAGTCACGGAGCACGATCGATCCCCCACCGTCCTGTTCGTCCAAGGCGGACGTGCGTGGCGAGCGTGCTTCGGCGTTGACGATCTCCATCGCACGCTCGATCGGGATTCGGATGTAGTCTTCCGCATCCTCCTGNGTTCCACCCATGGGGATCACCTGGTATCTGGCATACCCATCGAGTTGGGCTTCCTGTTCGTTTCGAAGCTCGCTCAGTTGGAACGCAGGCTGATCGATGACCTTCTTTTCAACCTCGAGATCGCGGAAGAAGTAGAAGAGAACCGTGACCGCAACGACGGTGATCACGAGCAGGATGATGCTTGCGAGAGAGAAGAACCACGTCCATCCCGCTTCGGGATCATCGAGCTGTTCCGGTTCCAGGTTGTCTTCACCGAGATGAGAGCTCATCGTGAAAGGCGCCTTTCATTCGTGTCCTCCAGCAACCGTGCTGGAGGGCGTGAATCAGAAGTTCTCGAAGTCAAGAGAGGTCTTGAGCCAGGGATCCTTGCGACAGAGCAGTGGATGCGCTCGAAGACGAGCGATCGTGAATGACGCGAAGATCGCCAGCATGCCGACCATCAGAAGCCAGTTGACGGGGTGTCCAATCCCAGTCGTCTCAGAAGCATAGGCCTGCACTGCAGCGTCGTATGTCTCGAAGGTTCCGAGATCGTGAGGAATAACCGGGATGACCAGCCAGTACATGTCGTACCAGCCGAAAAAGAGGAGCCAGCAGGCTGCAAAGAGCAGTGTCTTCCAGTCCCGCTTGGGATGCTTTGAAATCAGAAAGACGAATGGGATGCAGAAATGACCGAAAAGCAGCCATGCACTGAACCAACCCCAGTCGCCCAGCTGGCGTGCGAGGAACCAACCGGTCTCTTCAGGAATGTTGGCGTACCAGATCAGCATGTACTGACTGAAGCCGATGTAGGCCCAGAACACCATGCCGAATCCAAACATCAGTTTACCCATGTCCTGATAATGCTCTCGAGTGATCACATTGACCATGGCACCGTTTCTTTGCAGAAGGATGCAGGTGATGATCAACACGGAGAAGCCACAGGTGGCCGCGCCGGTGAAGGCATAGACACCGAACATGGTGCTGAACCACGCGGGCGACAGTGACATGATCCAGTCGAACGCGGCGAAGGTGATGGTCAGACCGAAGAGGATGGCGGCAGGACAGGCCATCTTCTGCATGAGTCTGGTCGGGGCCGAATCATCGGTGCGTCCCTGCTTGAGCGAGGCTCGCAGGAACCATGTTCCGAAGAAGGCCCAGACGACGAAGTAGATCAGTGCTCGGATGAGGAAGAACGGCGTGTTGAGATACGCACGCTTGCCCTCGACGAGATGCGCCTCTTCAGGCGCCTCGGCAGCAAGCATCTCCATGTCGGACCAGGGGAAGATGTGCCCGGCCTTGCCCATCAGCANGAGGATCAGAAACGGGAGGAATCCGATCCAGAGCCAGTTCAGATTCGAGGCCAGAACCTCGGCAGGACGTCGAATCGCCGTGCTCCAACCAGCCTTGGTGAGGTGCTGGACGAAGACGAAGAAGAGTGCGCCGAGACTGATTTCAAGAATGAAGAACCAGTTCTGAAGCCAGGCCTTCCAGAATGCCGTCCACTCCATCTGACCCGTGAGGACCAGAAGAAAGGCCGCGGCCAGACAGATGACTCCGATGAAAAGACACGCGATACGCGCCGTTGCACCCTTGGAGCCGAGCTCGATGTTGCGATCCGTGAGATCGATGGTTGGTGAGGCGTGACTCATTTGTTCAGGCTCGCACGTTCTTGCGGTGGGACGTCCTGCAGCCGGGCATCCTGTGATTTCTGAAGGGCTTTCACGTACGCGGCGATGGCCCAGCGGTCTTCGGTGGGAATCTGAGCCGCATAACCAGCCATGTTTCTGATTCCGTGCGTGATCGTGTTGTAGATCTGACCAAGTGACTGGTCACGAACGGTGGGGTCATGAACGCTCTTGGCCTGCACCCAGGCGGTGCCGTAGATTGGGCCGTCGGCGTTGGACATCGCGTCCATGGCACGCTGATTCACGATGCCGTCGCCATATCCCGAATATCCGTGGCAGGCACTGCAGTAGATGTTGAATCGAAGCTGACCACGCTCGAGGAGATCCATGGACATGGGTGCCTCGGAAGGAAGCATTTCNGCCCAGTTCCCATCGACCACGCCATCGGTGAAGTGCGGCGTACCGACTTCACCAACAGCCACCACGCCGGCGAGCTGAGGTCGCATCGCGCGTTCGTCCTGGAAAAGAGGATTGAGGGTCTGTGTGTTGAATCGCGGCTGGAAGTCCATGTCCTGAATGATGTGGATCGGGCGGCCCGGGGAAGGCGCGGAGCGCACCCAGGCGATCACCGCGAACGGGACCATTGCGAAGAGCGACAACAGGGCGACGGCAAAGAAGAGAATTCTTGGTGGCATGAGATCAGTCCTCCACTTCTTCGATGGCGATCGGATCAAGTGACTCGAGGAATTCCCAAGTCCGGGCCTTGAAGTAATGCGGATCACGGGCTTCGATGACGATGAAGAAACGGTCGTCGGTGGCGCGGCGGAATCTCTTGTTGCGGAACAACGGGTGGTAGAGCTGCGGCAGCCCGTTGAAGGCGAACATCAGACCGAAGGTCGAGAGCGCCGCGAAGAGAATCGTCAGTTCGAACATCACGGGAATGAACGCCGGCAGACTCATGAACGGTTTTCCGGAGATCAGGAAGGGATAACCGGTCACCCAGACTCCGGCCCAGACGGTCCAATCGGAGGCATTGGTGAAGGACTGGAGCACGAAGGCGGCACAGGTTCCCGCCATGCCCATGAAGAAGACGATGATGGGCAGAATGGTCTGTCGAATGCCCATCGCCTTGTCGAGACCGTGCACCGGAAACGGGGTGCAGCAGTCCCACCACTTGTATCCGGAATCACGAACTCTTTCGGCCGCCTTCATGATCTGAGCGGGTGTTTCGAATTCGGCGATCAGTCCGTAGGAGCGAGAGGGCGAATCGGCTTGTGAAGCCTTGGCGCTGGATGTCTTGGTGGTCGCACTCACGCGTGGGCCTCCTTGGTGTCCGCATGGCCGTGGTCGTGGCTGTCNTCGTGATGATCCTCACCGAAATGCGGATCCGCCTCGGGCATGACAGCCTTCACTTCGGCGATGGCGATCATCGGGAGGAAGCGACAGAACAACATGAACATCACGAGGAAGAGACCGAAACTTCCGAAGAAGGTCCCGATGTCGACCCAGGTCGGCGTGAACAC
>NYVB01000039.1 GCA_002684315.1 Planctomycetaceae bacterium
ATGTGCTGCCGATGTCCCGAACGAGTCGATGACATCCCCATGCAAGCAGTTGACATCCCCGAAGAGGTATCTGAAGACGTGACCAGTACTCCGGAGACAAACGGAGCTGTCTTCGCCTCCCAGGTGGAAGCACTCCTTCTCGTGTCGGACCGCCCCATGCAGGAGCAGCGGATCGCCGAGCTTCTTGAAATCGAACATGCCGAAGATCCCGGTGAAGCTCGCCAGAAAGCGGTTCAGTCCGTTCGCGAAGCGATCGAGGAACTCAACACGGTCTATCAGGACTCGGGCCGTGCCTTTCGCATCATGAAACTCGCGGGTGGTCATCAAATGATGACGCTTCCCGAACATGGCGACCTTCTGGCTCGTCTGCGCGGCGAACGCCAGTTGCAGAAGCTGACACCTGCAGCGCTCGAGACTCTGGCGATCATCGCGTACCGACAGCCCATTCTGCGAGCCGATCTCGAATCGATTCGTGGCGTGGCCTGTGGCGAAGTTCTTCGTGGTCTGCTCGAACGCCGACTGGTCAGAATCACCGGCCGCGCGGAAGAGATCGGTCGCCCCATGCTTTATGGCACCACCAAGGAATTCCTGCAGGTCTTCGGACTCGGAAGCCTCAAGGATCTGCCGCAGGCCAAGGACATCTGATTCCGTTCAGACCGTCTCCTGAAGCGCAGGCTCGACCCGTGACAAGATGCTGACATGCTCTCGATGAGGCAGAATCCACCGCCTCAGTTCCTGTCGCATGGTGTCGAAGTCGTTCGCGGTCCGGATCACTTCCTTGAGAGGCTTCATGTGCCCCATCGTCTTGCCGTAGCGACTGATGCGCTGCTGCATCGTTCGAATTCCGTATTGGTGGTCGGCGTATCGCTCAAGCAGTTCGATGTGTCTGATGATCATCCGGCACTTGTCGTTGAATGACGGTTCCGGACCGACCGTGCCGGTTTCCAGGAGCACGCGTGCCCGCTCGAAGATCCAGGGAGTGCGCAGCGAGCCCCGACCAATCATCACGCCCTGACAACCGGTGACCTTCATCATCTCCGCCACATGTTCCGGCTGGGTGACATCACCATTTCCAATCACCGGAATCGAACGAACCGCCGCGACGACTTCACCGATCGCCGGCCAGTTCGCCTGTCCGCTGAACCGCTGCACCGTCGTTCTTCCGTGCACGGTCACCGCCGCGATGCCCGCTGATTCGAGGTCTCGTGCCAGAGAAGGACCGACGATCGAATCATCGTCCCACCCCAGTCGTATCTTCGCGGTCACCGGAACGCGTCCCCGGGCGTGGCGGTCGACGGCGGTGATGATCTTGTCGACCAGTTGCAGGGTCGAAGGGCAGTCACGCAGGAGAAGCGAGCCGCCATTCTTCTTGGCGACCTTGTCCACCGGACATCCCATGTTGATGTCGATCACTCTCGCGCCGTGATCGATCGCCCAGATGGCCGCTTCAGGAAGCGGATCCTGTGCATTTCCGTAGAGCTGCATGCCCACCGGTTGATCAAGTCCGTTGGTCTGGGCCAGCTTGATCGACTTCTCGGCGCCGGCCAGCAGCGCCCGGCTGTTGAGCAGGTCGGTGTATGCGATACCGACTCCGCCCATCTCACGACAGAGAATACGAAAGGGCAGGTCGCAGTATCCGGCGATTGGTGCCAGAAGAAGGGGGCTTTTCAGTTCGACTGGTCCGATGTACATGTCGAATTCGATTGTAGATCAGGTCCGTCGCGATCGAGGCACGAAGTTGAGCTTCTTCTCAACCAAGAACGCCCGGTCCCCCGTCGAAGGCGCCACCACAGTCCGGACAACGCCCCAGCTCGACTTCTCGGTCATAGGCGCACCCGCAGTGGGGGCATGCGAACCCTCCCTTGGCGATCAGCCTCTGTCCGGAGACGCTCATCACATGTCGTCTTCGGTATTCGAAGGGAAGCCCCGACAGGAGGATCACCAGTATCGAGGGCGTGGTGCAGATGAGCACGGTGTAGCCGAAGATCTGATCCCCGACTCCCGAGAGAAACGCGCCCGTGAAGACCGCCTGGACCAGAAGCCAGGCGATGACCGTCGATCGACCGATGTAACGGATCATCGCATGCATCACGAGACCGACTGCGACCGAAACGGCGAGTATCAGCAGTGCCAGTGTTGGATCAACCATTCAAGAACCTCGCCTTCCGGATCTTCTTCGTGAGTCAGTCACCGAAGATCCTGTCCAGAAGGATAGAACTGATTCGCTCGCAAGGGAGTAATTCTTCTCTTCTGTGATCGAAACCGATCAAGACCGGTTCATGACCCGCCTGATGGTCTTTCAGCCCATGACTCCCTCGGACCAGTCGCCCGTCAAGGGGGATCACATCCATGGTGGTTCTGATGCCGGCCTTGGTCATCGCCAGCTTGCCGGCGGCGCGGAGGCGACTGCTCAGAAACAGCTCCCTCGGGTCGTATCCCGGCTTGTTGTGAATGTCGACGGTTCGTGCGTAGTCCGGTGCGACTTCGTCGTTCAGCCACCAGTCGTAGCTGAACCATCGATCGGCGCATGCGGTGGCGATCAGATCACCGGCCCTCGGGTGGTTCAGTTCGGAATCCTCCCGGTTCACGATCGAATCAACACCTTCGACGCCACGAAGCAACGTCGCGACCTCCTCCCGGCGCTTCGAGTCACGCACGTAGACATGAGCGATCTGATGATCCGCGATGGCGAGTGCATCGCATTCCGTCGGGACCAGCATCTCGGTTCCCAGTTCCTCTCGGACCGCGATCATGCCTGCTTCACGCAGCCTCTTGTTCAACGCAACATCCGAGGTCACGGGAACGATTCCGTATTCACTCACCAGAAGGACATCGACGCCTTCGCCCTCGAGTGCGTCGATGAGCCGGCCGACCTCCGCGTCGACCTCTTCAAGAAGCCGTGGGACCTCTTCGTGTCCGGGCCCGAACTTCTGCAGTCCGTAGTCGAGGTGGGGGAGGTAGACCAGCTGCAGGGTGGGGTGTGATTCCTTCGAGACGTGGATCGCCGCGTCCACGATCCATCTGGTCGATTCGATGTCCGCGCCCGGTCCCCAGAACTTGAAGAGCGGAAAGGGGCCGTGGGCTTCGGTCAGTTCATCACGCAGGCTCGAAGGTCTCGTCTGGCAGTCCGGAACCTTCCGGCCGTTGGCACGGTAGATCGGACGAGGGGTGACGAAGACATCGACATCGGAATTCATCGCGTACCACCAACACACGTTCGCACAGGTGAATTCCGAATTCATCTCGCGAGCCTTCTGCCAGACGGTCTGCGCTTCGACGAACTTCTGACTCTGCTTCCAGAATTTCACTTCGCCTTCGGTCCGGTCGTACCACCCGTTGCCGACGATGCCATGTTCCGCGACGGGAACACCCGTCAGCATGCTGGTCTGAACCGTGGTCGTCACGGCGGGGAACGGGACCGCAAGCCGGGTGATTCCGCCTTTCCGTTCTGAAAAACGACTGATTTTCGGGGTGTGTGTCCCGATCAGATCCGCACTCAGACCGACGATGTTGAGAAGAGCGACACGCTTCATGCACTAAGCCTACCCGAGCTCAGGTTCCACTGACCCGGCGATGTCCCCAGACCGTGATGAAGAAGCAGGTCAGGCAGACGCCCGTGACGAGAAACGAACTTGTGAAACTGAAGATGAACAACGCTTCGATCAGTGGAATCCCCGCAATCCACATCTGGATCGGGGTTCGAAGCTGGTGGGGATTTCGAAGATAGTGAAACACCGCGGAGATCTGCCAGCCGAGGACGCCCAAACCCAAAGCCATCACGCCACCGATGAAGAACCATATTTGGGTTGGACTGTTCTGTCCCATGGCCACCACGTAGTAGACGCTCATGCTGAATCGATACGACGACAGTGCGAACAGGTAGAGAATCGGAAGCAACGTCCCCGCCAGGCACAGGTTCCTGAGCCCCGGTCGCATCAGCGGAGTGGTGGTCTTCTCGAGCGTTTCGGGATCGAGTGCGTGTCCGCACTCGCTGCAGTTGCTCTGCGTCGTGTCGATCACGTGGTATCCGCAGGCGTCGCAGTAATTCGACCCTTCGCCGTCGGGCGCGACCTCTCCCCGCGCGATCCTGCTGAACGCGGAGACATAGAGGAACATCAGGATGATGAAGGGGAACGGCGAGAACAGAATGATCTCGGGCCACGAAAGATAGGCCGCGAGCAGGTTCGTCTGCGTTCCGTTGCTCTCAGGGAGGTAGATGAAATCATGAACCGTCAGAATGCAGACCAGGTACACCATCGCCCGACACCCGCCCATTCCAAGCACCCACCAGCTGGAGCGGGCATGAAATCGGTCATAGGCCAGTATGAGCGCGACCAGGACGACTGCCGCGATCATCCCCGTCGGCGGCCTTTCACTCCACAGTGAAACATCAAGTCCGTCGAGCATGAAGATCATCAAGGCGCCAAGGATCATGAGAAACGTGCCCGCCTGCATCGCGATCCGCGCGTCGATCCTTCCGGAGGGGATGGGCCTGTCCGGTCTTTCCACCGCATCGATGTCCCGATCGAAGAGATCGTTGAAGATGAAACCGGCGACGTAGAAAAAACAGATGGCAACGATGGGTACGACGAGATGAGCGACACTGAGGCTGGCCAGATTCGACCAGCCAATGAAGAAAGCGGTGCCCACCAACGCACTTGAAAGCACCGTCGGAAGATTCGAAAGTCGAGTCAGTTCCAACCAGTTTCTGGTCTGATCATTCATGGTTTTCGCGCATCCTTGTCCGAATCAGCTTCTGCAACCACTCGATCTCTCTCGCGATCCCTTCGGACAGTTCCAGCGAGACCAGGCTTTTCGGGAGCACGTCCCAGGCGTAGGTTTCGACTTCGAGGGGCGGGATGTCGTCACCCAGTGCATCCAGACACTCTCCGATGGCACTCTGCGTCGTCGAGATCGCGCCGAGCCGATCGGCGAAAAGCGGCACGTGAAAGTGGATCCTCCAGATGCCCGTCTTCTCACGAGTGCTCAACGCAAGATCGAGATCCTCGATGAGTTCATGTTCTCCTTGATCGTCTCGAAGCACTGTTTGATGCAAATATCTCGCTTCGATGAATCCTGTCAGTGTGTCGTTCTTCTCCTCGCAATCCGAAGAGAAGTCGATCTCCGGGCAGGACGAGACCTGGATCTTGCCGATCGCGATCCCGTTCGATCGGTAGGTGTCGACGGCGTGTCGTTGCGATTCGAACATGACCGCACTGTGGCAGATGTCGTGGCAGACCTGAAGATGTCTTCGACAGGATTCAGGAAGTCGGTCGAAGAGTGCGACCACGTCCTCCGCTCTGTCGAGAAAGCATCCGGGTTCCGGCTCGAGATCGACGTGCACCCAGCGGCCGGTTTCATCTTCGAGTGCCTGCAGCCATGTCGCCATCTTCGTCAATCGTTCGATCGGTCCCGCGTCAAGGTCGATCGACTTCCCCCAGCCGACGGGCACCGTCGAGATCGAGATCGATTCCAGGGAATCGGGTGCGAGATCCACGACGATCCTGGCAAGCGATCTGGTGTATTCGAGACGGGAGTCATCGCTCCAGTCCGGCCGGTAGACATCGTGTTTGACCACGTCCGCATGAAAGTTCCTCTGCGGAAAACCGTTCATGGTGAAGACGAAGAGGCCCAGTTCATCGAGATGATCACGCAGCCGGAGGATGTCATCCCGTTTCGCAAGCGACTCCAGCGCGGTTTCGGGAAGCCAGAGTCCGATTCCAAGTCGATCTCGACCGAGGTGCTCGCGGACGGAGACCGCGTGGGTCTCGAGGTTCGCGATNGTCTCCTCGAGCGTCGTTCCTGCATGGACGTTGGTGCAGTAGCCGCTGAGCATGCCCTTGGGNTCCATCAGTCACCTCTGGCAGTCTTGAACTTCCCGCTCTGCGAGAGGAACTTCAGTGGGTTGTCGAAGGAGACCTTTCGAATCATCTCCTCGATGTGACCGCGTGCGCGAAGTTCCTGCTGGCACTTGGGGACNGCCAGCGGATCGCTCGGACCCCAGTCGCCCGCACTGTTGATCCAGATCCGTTCCTGTCCGTACATCTCGAAGATGTCGGCGGCACGTTGCGGGGTGCACTTGGTGTCCGGGTACAGCGTCATCCCCGCCCAGAAGCCTCGGTCCAGCACCAGCTCGACGGTGTGTTCCTCGACGTGGTCGACCAGGACCCGTCCGGGATCGACGCCGGCGTTTTCGAGCGCGTCGAGGATGATTCGGGTGCCCTTGAGCTTGTCCTCGAGGTGAGGGGTGTGGATCAGGATCATCTGATCGTGGCTCTTCGCGAGCTCGACATGTTCCTCGAAGATCTTGAGCTCGTTGCGTGAGTTCTTGTTCAGACCGATCTCGCCGATTCCAAGCACGCTCTCGCGTTTGAGGAAGTCCGGAATGATCGAAAGCACTTCTCGAGCGAGTCCCAGGTCCTCGGCTTCCTTCGGATTGATGCACAGCCAGGTGTGGTGAACGATTCCGTACTGCGCGGCGCGTGCGGGTTCCGTTTCGGTGAGCGTTCTGAAGTAGTCGAAGAAACCCTGCGCGGTGGAACGGTCGTAGCCCGCCCAGAAAGCCGGTTCCGTGATGGCGACACAACCTGCAAGCGCCATCCGCTCGTAGTCGTCGGTGGTTCGGCTCACCATGTGGACGTGTGGATCGATGTACATGGTGGTTCCTACTCGGCGCTTTCTTCAGGTGCGCCCATGGCACCCTTCATCGGAGCCTCGTCGATCGGTTCGCGCGACTGGTCGCTGAAGATCTCCTGGACCCTGCGTGCACGGCCGGGTTCCTCGGTCGCGAGTTCCCTGATGCCCCGCATCATCGTTCGGATGCGAAAGTCGTCTCGATCACCACCGGCGCGGTCGATGCGATCCAGAAACGCCGCCAGGTCGATCAACTTCGCTCGGTGTTCGAGGAAGTAACGTTCGATGACCTTGTCGGGATCAAGCGGGCATGGGTGTTCTTCACGTGACATCGGAATCAGTGTATCAGCCCGGACCCTCAGGTCCGACTGGAAAGTTCCTCGATGGCCCGCATCATCGTCTTGGTATCGATCTCGTTCACCTCGATCGATGATCCGGGTTCGGTGACAAGCGTGATCGTGAGCTTTCCGCCGAGATGTTCTCGGAATTCCTGCAGTCCCTCGAGGAGGTTCTTCCCATCGCGCATCGCGGGGTGGTGAATCGGAAGGCCCAGGTCCTCGAGAAGTGCGATCGTTCTGCCGACCGAATCCTCCGATTCCACTCCGATCATGCCAGCGTAGAGCGAATCGAGCGCGATCCCGATCGAGACCGCATCTCCGTGACGAAGTTCGAAGTCCGTCATCTGCTCCAGCTTGTGCGCCGACCAGTGTCCATAATCGAGAGGTCTTGCTTCATCGAGTTCGAACGGATCTCCACCGCGTGTGATGTGCTCGAGGTGCAGTCGTGCGGATTCGGTGATGTAGCGCATCGCGGTCGAAAGGTCCCGGCCACGGATCCGTGCCGCGTCCGCTTCCATTCCCTCGAAGAGCCCGGCATCTCTCAGCAGCGCGATCTTGACGACCTCGCTGAATCCCGTGATCCACTCGGATTGATCGAGCGTCTTCAGGAGTTCGGTGTCACAGACCACCGCATTCGGGGGTGTGAAGGTGCCGGTGAAGTTCTTCTTTCCAAAACGGTTGATGCCGTTCTTGACTCCGACCCCCGAGTCCGCCTGTGAGAGCACCGTGGTCGGCATGCGCACCATTCGAACGCCCCGGTGCGCGATCGCGGAGGCATATCCGGCGCTGTCGAGAACCGCTCCACCACCGATCACCAGAACGGTCGATCGACGACAGATTCGATGTTCGTTGATCAGAGTCAGTATCTCTTCGACAACCTTCGGATCGTTCTTCGCGAGTTCGCCCCCCGGGGTGATGTGCACCGACCTCAATTCGGGGAGGGAGACGCGGTGCGCCTTCACGTAGTCCTCGAGCGCGGAGACGAGACCAGGGTTCGTGTTCGCCACACCCGCGTCGATCACGGCGATCATCCCGTGCTGCGACGAGTCTCCATCCCCACCTCTGATGGCGTCGGCAAGAACGTGGTTGTCCGTCTCAAGCGTGTTCGTGGAGAAGAGGAGACGATGGTTCCAGACAACATTGAAACACTCTTCCTGAGTGAATCGTTTCGGATCGTCATGGTCGTGTTCTGTTCCTGGCATCTGGTCGCATCACTGTGGGGTGTCGGTTGGTGACAGGGTAGCGTAGGCGACAACCCGGCTCGGGGTATGAGACCCGGCCGGGTTGCCATTTTCGGGAGAGGGTTCACTCTGTCCCTGAAAGACCACGGCGGAGGGGCGGCCACCGTGGCCCGCTTCGACGACCGCGTCGAAACATGAGATTCGTACCCGTTAGGAGATCGGGTTCGTGCGGTTACTCGCCGCGATTGTGTTACGTGGGTCTGTCAGGGCGAGTTCGTGCCCTCTTCGTGCAGTTTCACGAAGTCGTGGTTTAGTGAAGATAGGCCCTGATCAAATTCGATTTGATCGAGTGAATTTGTGCAGACAGACCGCAGCGGCGACTCCGACATTGAGGCTGTCGGTGCCCTTCATCATTGGAATTCGGGTGGACATGGCGCAATTTTTCAACGAGACCGGTCCAATACCCGAGAATTCACTGCCCATGACGATTCCCACTCGCGCCGGTGGTTCGATTTCGTCCAATGGAACGCTGTCCGATTCGATCGACGTTCCGATCAACGTCACTCCGAATTCATCACGGAGTCTCTGCAATGTCATGTCCCAGGCCCGGGAACGATGCCAGGGAACACGCAGAGCGTGTCCGATCGAGACACGCAGACTCTTCCGATAGAGGGGATCGTGGCACTCGGGACTCAGGACCACGGCGTCGACCCCGAACGCGGCTGCATTCCGAAACAGCAACCCGATGTTGTCGATGTTTCCGATTCCATCGCAGACGAGGATCGTCGCATCCTTCTTCACGTCGGGCATGATCTCGTCGAGTCCGCGTTCTTCGACCCGCGCACGTGCTCCACTGGCAAGCACGCCTCGGTGCAGATCAAAACCGGTGATCGACCTGATGATCTTCTCTTCGGCGACGAACAGAGGTGTTTCCGGTGAGTTCGAATTCGCGATCATCTCCGCCATGCGACCGGCCTGTTTCTCCGAAGCGAGAACGGAACGAGTCAGCCCCTTGGTTTCGAGCATGACTGCGACCACCAGTACCGCTTCACCGATGAAAACACCATCCTGTCCATGTCCTCCTCGAAGACCACGTTCCCTCAACGCCAGGTACTCGGTGATTCTGGGATCACCTGCATCGTCGATCTGAATGGCTTGAACGGGAGGGGGCATGATGATGGCATCATCGCCGATCATCGATCATGGTGTCGTCCGGGTACACTTCCGGGCATGACGATTCAGTCGCGAAACCCGGATTCCGATGACAACGATCCTCCTCAGACTCTTTCAATCGAGGATCCCACCAGTTTGAGCGAAGAGGATCTCCGGGTGGCGGCCTTGCTCCAGGGTCCCACCGATCTCCCGACACTGGCGTCCGCCGTGGAAGCGCAGGAAGCTGCCGATGCCGCCGACACTCTGGAGATTCTCGAAGAGTCGGAAGCAGCCGACCTTCTTGAGACCATGGACATCGAATCCGCTTCCGAGGCGCTCTCCGAGATGCTCAGGCCCCTCGGTCTCGGTGTGTTCGAGGATCTCATCAACGAGAATCCTGCCTATGCCGGCGGCATTCTCGAGGCCATGGCACCCGACGACGCCACGGATTTTCTCCAGGGAATCCTGCCGAAGATGCGTGACCGGCTTCTTGGAGAGATGTCCGCTGGCCGTGCCGTTCTTCTTCGCGGTCTTCTCGCGTACGACGAGGGATCGGCCGGCGGTCTGATGACGACGGACTTCCTCGCCGTTCGCGAGGAGATGTCGGTCTCTGATGCGACGGACGCCATACGACGATGCGCGGTCGATGGTGATGTCCACTTCGCTTTCGTGACGGACTGGGATGGTCGTCTGCGCGGCATACTCAGTCTTCGCCGCCTTCTGCTCGCATCCTCCGAGGAACTCGTGGGCGACATCTGCAACCGCGACGTCTCGGCGATATCACCAGATCTCGACCGCGAGGCGGTCGCGCTCGAGTTCGAGAAGTACGATTTTCTCGCGCTACCCGTCATAGACCGGCGGGGCCACCTCCTCGGTGTCGTCGAGGTCGACGATGTGATCGAGATCATTCGAGCGGTGACCGCCGAGGATGCGCAGCTCATGGTGGGTGCGGGTGCCGAGGAAGCGGTCTATTCAAGTGCGTATGAAAAGCTTCGTGGCAGACTCCCCTGGTTGATCGTCAATCTCGTCACCAGTTCGCTTGCCGCGTTCGTGGTGCTTCAGTTCGACGATCTCATCGCGGAGATCGCCATACTCGCGGTGCTGATGCCGGTGATCGCGAATCAATCGGGCAATGCCGGTCAGCAATCTCTTGCGGTCACCTTGCGAGGCATCGTGCTTGACCAGATCCGCCCCAGAGATTCCCATCGCCTGATTCTGCGCGAGGGCTTCGTCGGACTCGTGAATGGTCTGGTCGCGGGGTTCTTCGTCGGACTTGCGGTCACGATCATCGGGATGTCTTCCGGCCGGGTCGAATGGCAGTTGGGTGCGGTCTCCGCGATCGCCATGACCGTCGCACTCACCATCGGAACCATTTCGGGTGCGACGTTGCCGCTTCTCATGAAGCGCCTGGGCGCCGATCCGGCGACGGCATCGACCATCTTTCTCACGATGATCACGGACTCCATGAGTTTTCTGGTGTTTCTCGGTCTGGCAACCCTGCTTCAAGGCTGGCTGCTCTGATTCGGTGCGCTTTTCGATTCGGCAGGATTCTGCTCGAAAGTCCCGAACTTCTTCATGTTCAAGCGTGCGATTTCTCCTTCCTTTTCAAACTGCTCGGGTATGAGAAGGTAGCTCGCGAAAAGAAACCCCACCCCTCCGACGAACGTGCCCCAGTTCGAACCAACCGTCCAGAGCACCGTTCCATCCGGCTCGTAATAGCTTGCCACCGCCGAGATCTGAAACGCGATCGATCCCAATGCGTTGATCATCACGATCCAGAAGGCGAAATCCCTCGGTTTGAAACAGAAACATCGATGACCGACTTCCAGATAGGAACATGCGGTCGAAAGCAGAAAGCACAAGGATCCGATCATGTTCGGCGCCCAGATCACCAGATTCTCCCCCGAGGGAGAGAGATTGGAGATCAGGGCGTCGCCCGTGTTGAAATTGAAGAGCACCGTGCCGATCAACTGAATGATGCTGGCCAGGTAGCCGAGGTTTCGGGGCCTCCACGCGAACAACCGCAGCTTTCCGCGGGTCGGGGACTTCTTGGTTCCGCAATCCACAAGCTCCGTCAGCTCTGAATTGATCACTTCGAGATACTGGATCAAGCCGGCGGAGGTGAAGAAGATCGAACCCACGAAGAAGATCGAGTTGTTGACGATCGGATCATGCCACCAGGCGGTCAACAGCGAAGGAAAGATCGTCAGACCCGCTCCGAGTGTGAACAGTGCCGACCCGATCATGAAGAGAATGGCCAGCCACCATGAGATTGAGGTCGGATCCCAGAACTGCAACCAGATCTTCAGGGGCACACGCTCCTGTTTCAATTCGTTCAACGGATTGAGGCGGAGTGGCTGGAGTTTCTTGCGGTGCCGACGCGAAGTCACCACACACGTGATTTCATTCTGGTCCTTGCCCAGCACCCTCGTGATGAACGGCCCGAGAAACTGAGGACGAACATCGCTGAGCTGAGTCGGAGAACCCATCTTCACGGCTCTTGGCGAAGTGTCCGGCATCGTATGTTCTGGCTTCACGGCATCTGCTCAAGAGTCCGTGTCGGCTCGTGAATCACTCGGCGTACTGGTCCATACCTTCGCAGCTGCAGACGAGATTTCGATCTCCGTAGGGATTGTCGACTCGCGCCACATGCGTCCAGAATTTTCCGTCCCGAAGCCATTCCGTCGGCCATGCCGCCTTTCTTCTGGTGTACGGGTGCGTCCATTCATCCGATCCGATCATTCCGACGGTGTGCGGAGCGTTCTTGAGGACGTTGTCTTCAGAGTCGGCTCGCCCCTCTTCGATCTCACGAATCTCCTCACGAATCAGAATCATGGCTTCACAGAAGCGGTCGAGTTCCTCACGAGATTCGCTTTCGGTCGGCTCGATCATCAAGGTTCCCGGCACCGGCCAGCTCATGGTCGGTGCATGGAAGCCGTAGTCCATGAGTCGTTTGGCGACGTCGTCGATCTTGATGCCTGCGGACTTGTCGAACATCCTGCAGTCGAGGATGAACTCATGCGCACAGCGTCCGTTGGAGTTCGTGAACAGGATCTCGTAGTGACCGGACAATCGTTCCGCCATGTAGTTGGCGTTGAGAATCGCGATCTCACTCGCCTGCTTAAGCGCGTTCGCCCCCATGCATGCGATGTACATCCATGAGATCGGAAGAATCATGGGTGACCCGTAGGGGGCCGCCGAGACCGGACCGATCGCGTGTTCTCCGGCGGTATCGGGTGTGATGATCGGGTGGCTGGGCAGGAAGGGAGCCAGTGCGCCGGTCACGCCGATCGGTCCCATGCCGGGGCCACCACCACCGTGGGGGATGCAGAACGTCTTGTGCAGATTCAAGTGACAGACATCCGCACCGAGTTCTCCCGGTCTGGTGAGTCCGACTTGTGCGTTCATGTTCGCGCCGTCCATGTAGACCATGCCACCCGCCTCATGAATCAGTCCGCAGATCTCCTGGACATGCTCTTCGAAGACGCCGTGGGTCGAGGGATAGGTGATCATCATCGCGGCGAGTTCATCTCCGCAGTCGAGAATTCTCGCTCGAAGATCCTCGATCATGATGTCGCCTCGTTCATCGCATTTGACGGGAACGACCTCCATGCCCGCGATGATCGCCGACGCGGGATTCGTTCCGTGCGCCGAGATCGGGATGATGCACTTCTTCCTGGTGTCTTCGTTTCGCGAGGCATGATACGCCGCGATGACCATGAGGCCCGCGTATTCACCCTGCGAACCCGCGTTCGGCTGGAGACACACCGTTTCGAAACCGGTGATGTCCGCGAGCCACGCCTCCAGTTGTTCGAAAAGCTTGGCGTAGCCCTCCGCCTGTTCCGTGGGAGCGAATGGATGCATGTCACTGAACGCGGGCCAGGTGACCGGCGCCATCTCGGATGCGGCATTCAATTTCATGGTGCACGATCCCAGGGGGATCATGGAATGAGCCAGTGACAGGTCACGCGATTGAAGTTTGGTGACGTAGCGAAGGAGTTCGGTTTCCGAACGGTGTGAATTGAAGACCTTGTGGGTCATGTATCCGCTGTGGCGTTCGAATTCACCCAGATGTTCCACGTTGGTGACGAGTCCTTCGGGAGTGATCGCATCGCCTCCGGAACCCGCGCCGAAGACACGAAGCAGTGCGCTCAGATCATCGGTGTTCGTCGTTTCATCGATCGTCATGCCGAGTGAATCCGGATCATCGGTTCGGAGATTGACTCTCTGATCGCGTGCGGCCACGAGAATCTTCGATCTCTGTTCGGTGGATTTCATGGGCACTCGGATCGTGTCGAACACTGGATTCGTGCCGATGTCGAATCCCATGTCTCGCAGTGCCGCCGCGATGCCGGTCGTCATCCTGTGGATGCGTGATGCGATCGCGCGGAGTCCTTCGGGTCCGTGGTAGACGCCATACATCGAAGCGACGATCGCAAGCAGAACCTGCGCGGTGCAGATGTTGCTGGTCGCCTTGTCACGCCTGATGTGCTGTTCGCGCGTTTGGATCGCCATGCGCAGTGCCAGGTCGCCCTGGGCATCCTTCGAGACCCCGATCAATCTGCCGGGCATCTTTCGAACGAGTGCTTCGCTGCATGCGAGGAACGCCGCGTGGGGGCCGCCGTAGCCCATGGGAACACCGAAGCGCTGGGTGGATCCGACCGCGATGTCGGCACCCCATTCGCCCGGAGGCACCAGCAGACACAGGGACATCGGATCAGCTGCGGCGACGACCAGCGTGCCTTCTGCAGCTGCCGACTCCGCAAGCGACTTGTGGTTTCGGATCATGCCATCGGTGCCCGGGTACTGGACCAGGACACCCGCCCACTGGCAGCTCTCGGCATCGAAGTCATCGATCTCGCCGATGGTCAGTCGCACACCGAGTCCCGAGGCGCGTGTCTTCATGACCTCGATCGTCTGCGGGTGGCAGTCCGAGGCCACGAAGAAGTCCATTCTGTTTCGTCGGTGCTGTGCGATGCACATCGCCATCGCTTCCGCCGCCGCTGTGCCCTCGTCGAGAAGTGAGGCGCCCGCGATGGGAAGTGCGGTCAGGTCGCAGATCATCGTCTGGAAATTGAGAAGTGCTTCGAGCCTTCCCTGTGAGAGTTCCGCCT
>NYVB01000040.1 GCA_002684315.1 Planctomycetaceae bacterium
AGTTGCCCTTCATGGATCTTGCATCACTCTTCTGCCTTGCACTCGCTTCCGTCCAGTCTCAGGATGCTTCAAAGAGCGCACCGGAAGCGCGCGTGTTGATTCCCCGAGAGGTTCTGTTTGGAAACCCCGAACGTGCGGGCGTGAAGATCTCTCCTGATGGGAAGTATCTTTCGTACGTCGCACCCCTCGAGGGCGTGTTGAACGTCTGGGTGATGCCGGTCGACGGCGGTGATGCACGGCCGCTGACCGATTCCAAGGATCGACCCATCGGTTCGTACTCATGGGCTGAGAACAGCGAGCAGATCCTGTATTCACAGGACAAGGGGGGCAATGAAAACACTCATGTCTACGTCGTCAGTCTGGAGGGAGGCGAAGCACGTGATCTGACCCCTGGCGACGATGTCAAGGCGTCCATCTCCGCTTCGAGCAAGGATCGACCTGATGAGATTCTGGTGTCCTCCAACGCACGACAGTCGGAGGTGTCCGACCTGCTGCTGGTCAACACCCGAACGGGCGAATCCTCGATGCATTTCGAGAATGATGGTGGGTACATCTCGATGATCTCAGACCCCGACTGGAATGTTCGGGTTCGTGGACGAATGACCCCCGATGGTGGATCTAGTTACGACTACCGTGACAGTGAGGCCGCTGAATGGATGCCCTTCGAAACCATCGGATCCGAAGATTCCATGACCACGCAGCCTCTCGGTTTCAATCGAGACGGCACTCGCTTCTGGATGATCGATTCTCGTGGACGTGATACCGCCGCACTGGTTTCCATGTCCCCCGGTTCCGGCGGAATGTCCGATTCGGAAATCGTGTTCGAGTCTCCGGTCTCCGATGTGGCTGACTCGATCACCAATCCCAAGACCTACGAACCGCAGGCACTGGCCACCAACCGACTTCGGCGTGAGTGGCACATTCTCGATGATTCGATCCGTCCCGATCTCGAAGCACTTTCAAAGCTCAGTGAGGGCGAACTCGAGATCGTTTCGCGAACACGTGATGACGGAACCTGGGTCGTGGCATTCATGCACGATGATGGTCCCGTTCGCTACTGGGTCTGGGATCGTGAGCAGCAGTCCGGGCGTTTCCTCTTCAGTCACAGGCCGGAACTCGAAGATGTCGATCTTTCCAGCATGATGGGGGTCGAGATCCCCACTCGTGACGGTCTGTCGATGCCCAGTTATCTGACGGTTCCTCATTTTTCGAATGGCAGGAATCTGCCGATGGTCCTTCTGGTGCACGGTGGGCCATGGGCTCGCGACAGTTGGGGATACAACCCGTATCACCAGTGGCTTGCCGACCGTGGCTACGCTGTTCTTTCCGTGAACTTCAGAGGCTCGACCGGTTTCGGGAAGGAATTCCTGAATGCAGGAAATCGTGAATGGTACGGCAAGATGCAGGACGACCTCGTCGACGCCGTCGACTGGGCGGTCAAGGAAGGTGTCGCAGATCCCGACCGAGTCGCGATCATGGGTGGTTCCTACGGAGGCTATGCCACTCTGGCCGCGTTGACCCGTGACCCCGAGCTTTTCGCCTGCGGGGTCGACATCGTCGGGCCTTCGCATGTGCGTACATTGCTCGACACCATTCCCGCATACTGGGAACCCATCAAGGTCATGTTCGAGACTCGCGTCTGTCCTTTCGATGATGATGCCTATCAGGATGCGATCTCGCCGCTCACGCATGTCGCCAACATCAGTCGGCCACTGCTCATCGGGCAGGGTGCCAATGACCCTCGAGTGAAGCTCTCGGAAAGCGATCAGATCGTCGCCGCCATGGATGAGAACGGCATNGCGGTGACCTANGTCGTCTTCCCCGANGAAGGCCATGGNTTCAGNCGNCCTGAGAACAACAAGGCATTCAATGCCATCACCGAGGCCTTNCTGGCCGAACACATCGGTGGNCGANNGGAACCNGTCGCGGGTGATCTCGAAGTCTCGACGGCACAGATGCGTCGNNTNGGNGGNCTTTCNATNCCCGGCGCGACTCAATGGGTCGAGCCGGTCGAAGGTNCCGATGCNTCNGNNGAAGANGCAGNCGNGGCNGTNGCNTANGANGATCTNTCCCCACAGGAGCAGAAGAAGATCAACGACATGNTGATTCAGCTCGACNCCGTCATGTCTCAGATGANGCTGCAGCAGACAGNNGGNGNNTTCGACGAAGCCGCCATCTATCANATGATGCTCGACAACATCGAGCGAGGNGCNTCGCAGGTNCCTGCAGAAGAAANGNCGGCATTCCTGTGTTTCGTCGAGATCATCAAGGCCCGGGCAGAGGCACTTCAGGCACCGTGACACCTGCCTCCAGGCGGTTCCGAGTGCTCAAGCTTCTTCGGACGTTCGCCCCGCATGCCTGCGGGCGAAGTCCGATGTGAATTCCGACATGCTCGTGAATCGAGCTTTTTTGGACAGGTGACGTACGCTTCTGGAAAGTCTGGACGCGAGTCGTGTGCCTCCTCCATGTCTGACCACGCGAGGCATGTGGGTGCGCCATTCACGAGTGTCCAGAAATTCCCAGGGGTGCAGAAAAAGATTGAGATAGCCGTCGTGGGCGAGTGTCCGGTCGAGGGTGCGTTTCAAGACAGGTCCCGGGAGATGTCTGAAGCCAAGCCAGAACAAGGGCACTCGCAAGTGGGGTGACGTCGAGATCGGCACGCGTACGAGCCCCTGTTCGACTCGTGGTGTTCGTGGCAGATGTCGGTTGTCGTAGCGTCCTGGAAGTCGTATCGGGTTCTCCGACGAGTCATAGCGATATCCGCTTGTACGCAATGCCGGGACGTCGACAGGTTGCAGTCTCGCCATGCGGAACCCGGTGACCTCGCTGTTCGAGCAGTCTTCCAGGCGCTTCTTCGACTCCTCGTAATGAGTGGGCTCGAATTCGTCATGGCGGACGCCATGTGAGGCGATCTCGTGCCGGCATGCGATCGAAGGCATCTCGGCTCGGACATAGTCGGCCATGCGGGCGGTGGTGAAGAGGGTGACCTTGATCTGCAGTTCATCGACGAGCTTCAGTGCGCTGGAAAGCCCGGCCGCTCCGATCGAAAGCTGCCGTTCCAGGGGCAGCGCCGCACCATATTCATTCGGGAGGTCGAATTCCTCCACGTCGAAGCTGAGCATGATCCGGTGTTCCGGTTCAGGAGAAATGCTGTCAGGGTGGTCGTGCATCACTTGTTCTGATTCGGCTGAACGGTTTCCTGAGCCTGCGCACCTGACGACTTCGCATCCTTCATCTTGTTTCCGGTGTAACCCGGTGTGTCCCGTTCAGGTCTTTTCTTCAGCTTGCGGTGAAGAAGTCGCATTCGTATCAAGGAAACGAACATCCGCAAGGGGTCCTTGATGAGGCTGACCTTGGATTTCTTGTAGGAATGCCTTGATGAGACACGAGCAGGAATCTCATTGACCACGAGGCCAAGTTTCTTCGCAAGAAAAAGAAGCTCCGCGTCGAAGGCGAAGTCGGTGACGACCTGTGCTCTGAAGATGGCTCTGGCGGCATTCCGCTGAAAGCCTTTGAGTCCCGCCTGAGTGTCCTGGTGAGGCAGGCCCGTGAGCAGTCTGACGATCAGATTGAAGATCGAACCGGTCATTCTTCTCAGGAAGGTGATGTTCGTCTGACGTTCTTCGGCGAGGTGCCTGGAACCGATCACGATATCCGCGTGCTCGAGTCTCTCGGCGAGCATGTCGAGGTGTTCCAGCCGATAGGCGAGATCGCCATCCGTGAAGAGGACACACGGTTCGTTCGACTCGAGGATGACCTTCCTCAGGGCCCGAGCCTTGCCCCGGTTCGGGGTGAGTGCCTGCAATTCGATGTTCTTCGGTGCCGCCGTCTCCAGGTGTGCTTCGATCTTACGAGCCGTGTCGTCCGTCGACCCATCATCGGCGAAGACGAAACGCCAGCTTGGATGCGAGCTGGCGAAATCCGTCACCTGGCCGAGGACGGACCCGATCAGCCAGGATTCATTGTGGACGGGTAGGATGACGACGACCGAGAACATCGTCCTACGATACCCGATGGGCCGATTATCGTGGCGTCAAGGCGAGTTGGCAGGGGCCGACTTCGTCCTGCCGCCTCGCACAGGTAGAATGCATCCATGAACGAATGGAACAAGCAACCTCCACAGCCATCCGATCTTGGGGATCATGATGTTCCGCTTGATGGCGATGAACTCACAGGATGTTCCGTGGCGCTTCTCGTCACCGGGGGCATCGCGGCGTACACCACCCCGACACTTGTCCGTTCAATTCGCCGGCGTGGTGCGAAAGTGAAGGTCTTCTGCTCTTCCGAATCACTCCGGTATGTGAGCGAAGAGGCTCTTGCATGGGCGTCCGTGGATTCGGTCGTCACATTACTCGGCCCCAATGCGGAACATCTTTCCGATTCCTCTCCGTTCGGGGTCTATCTTGTCGCACCAGCCAGTTACAACACCATCGGCAAGGTCGCCAACGGTATCGCCGATACCGTCGTGACCGCGACGCTCGCCTCGGCACTCGGTCGGATGGAGAGGGGTGACGTGAGAATTCTCATGGCACCGACCATGCATGGTTCCATGCATAACAGCGTGCTCGTCGAGAATTGCACCAAGTTGTCCGCTCTGGGAGTTCGAATCATTCCACCACGCGATGCCTATGGAAAGCACAATCTTCCGCGGGAGGATGTGCTGGTCGATGAGGTGATTCATTCCGTGCGCTCGAGCGCGTGATGAACTCAGCGCGGGTCGGGTGTGCCCGCACCTCTGTTGATTCGAACAAGATTCGTGTTCCAGCTCGACTGTCCCTGCGAACATCCATCCGAGACCCAGCCCCAGACCGGTGTTTCAAACCAGTTCTTCTTGATGTCGACGACGCCGATGCTCGTCTTGGCTGAATTCCGCAATCTCAGGTCGCTGCCCTGAGGGGACAGCTGATAAGCGACGGGGATTCGGTCGACGAGGTCTTCCACGGACCCGAACCATCGCCATTGTGCTGTGAGTTCGCGGTGCTGAAAACCCGAGCCCCGCATTTCAAACGGATCGAACGGGACCCATCCGGCACCGGGAAGATACAACTCGGCCCAGGGCGTCCAGACCGTGCTTTCCTTGATTTGCTTCTTGTTGAGCAGCTTGGAGATTCCCATCACGGGACGTGCTGGAATGCCCGCCGCACGCAGCGTCGCCACGCAGGCGCAGGTGAGGTCCAGGCGCGAGCCGCGCTCGCTTCGAAGACTCTCGGCCGCTCCGGTGAGATTGGTGGTGTCCATGGAGCCACCGATGATCGAGCGAAAGTTCAGGATGGTTCGTTTGACCAGTTCCTTCGCGGCCAGATACGGAGAGACGTTTCGAATCTGACCGTTGGTGATCGAGTTCACGAATCCGGTGAACTCAGGTGCGTCGGATTCGATCAAGAGACTTGGTTCGAGATACTTGCGAACGGCTTCCGGCCATTCGGTGGGCCAGCCGATCCTCGAGGCGGCGACTTCGTTCAAAGATGATTCCCAGGTCTGGGTCTTCCAGTTGGCCTCCATCGTGATCGATGTCGTGTTGATGTCCCGGAACTCGACCACGATCTCAGCGGTTCCATCCGGATGCGGACCCCGCAAGGTCCAGGGGACGTCACCGGCCCGTTGCCATTGACTTCCGATCGCTGCAGTGACGGTGATCGAGTTCGGATCCGTCCGGCAATACGTGCCTCGCATGATGATCGGGATCACGATCTCGGATCGTGGGCATTGAATCGAATTCTGCGATGACATCACGCCACTGACGTTCGAGCCCACCAGTTGGCTGCGCACTCTGGCTTCCCAGAGACGAGGTTTCTCCCGTGCGATCGGAAAGTTGGGTGGGCCGCCTGATTCATGCTGGGCGAGTGCTTCCGCGGGGACGCTCAGCAGGCCGGCGATGATGAGCGGGAGGACGCGACTCATCACATTCAACGAATGTCTTGAAGGCATGTCATGGCTCCATTCAATGAATCAATACGGGGCGGGCGGTGGACTGTTGCGAAGGATCAGAAGAAGAACGATGCGTTCTTGGGGTCCACAAGCAGTCGAAGATCATTGAGAAACTTTGCGAGAATCAGATTGATCATGATGATTGCCAGAAAGCTTGAAACGAAAGCGGCGGTGGCGGCGCGACCGACGCCTGCGGCACCAGCTCGGCAGAAGAAGCCTTTGTAACAGGCAGCCAGTCCGATACAGCCTCCGAAGAAGATGCTCTTCCAAAGGCCGCCGATGGGCTCCCACCAGGTCACGAAGGCCGCGCTGTGGTACCAGTANTCAGCNCCGGGNACCTCGAAGATCTTCACGACCACGAACCATGCGCCCCAGGAACCGAGCATGTCGCTGTACACGGTCAGAATCGGTGTCATGAGAATGCAAGCGACGAAGCGGGGGACCACGAGGACTCGAATCGGATCACTGCCCATCGCTTTGAGAGCGTCAAGTTGTTCGGTCACCTTCATCGTGCCCAGTTCGGCGGCAAGTGCGCCTCCGACACGACCAGCCACCATGACTGCGGCAAGGACTGGGCCGATCTGCTTGGTGACGGAGGCGTTGATCACGCCTCCGATGCGATCTTCCTGACCGATGGCCGCAAACTGTGCGAAACCTTCAAGTGCAAGGATCATTCCAATGAACATGCCGGTCAATGCCACGACCGGAATGCTCATCACGCCCACGGCATACAACTGAGGTGCGAGAATCCGCCAGTTCAGCCACGAGGACGGTTGTTTTGCCATCCAGTAGAAGGTCGCTCCGGCAAATGCGGAGAATCGACCGAATCCTTCGATCATGTCGAAGGTCAGTTCGCCTAGGCGCGAAATTGGACGAGACAGTGCCATCATGAACTGTTGAGGATATCCGGGTCCGGTGCTTCTGTCTTGCCGAGGGATGAGAAAGAAAGCGCCCCCGGATTCTCAGATCCGGGGGCGCATGTGATGCTAGGAATGTCCGCAGTGCGGAGCGTCAGGGGCAGCTGCCCCACACGGAGAGGATGATCGTCAGGTCNGCACCGTTGATCTCGCCGTCGCCGTTGAGGTCGATCTCAGCGTTCTTGGAGCCCCAGGCACCGAGAAGGTTTGAGAGGTCCGCTCCGCCGACTACACCGTCGCCGTTGTAATCAGCCACGCAAGCGGGGCCGCCCGAGCTGCAGCCCGGGTTGAACGTGCCTGGCGTATCGGTCTCGCCAACTGGGTCGATCAGGCCGATGGCCCACGCATTGAGGTCACAGTCGAAGTAGACGTGAGCCGGTGCGAACGTTCCGTCGGGACCGACGGTCGTGTCACAGTAGACCAGCTCACCTTCGACGGCTGGATCGGTTTCGATCAGTGCAACGCAGTCGACGATCTCGATCCATGGGGTCGAGTCCAAGACATTGTCATCACCGACGTCCAGGTCGAGTCCCGACTCGGAAGCGTTGTACCCGTAGACCAGAAGGACGGTGATGTTGTCACTGTTCTCGAAGCTCCAGGACGTAGGCCAGACGATGTCCGGGGTGCCCAGTGTGAAGTCATCGGTACGGGCCAGGACGGCCAGACCATCCGAATTCAGCACACCCGAAAGTGGGATGAACGTTTCCAGGACACCCGATCCGTCATCGGATGAGCCATCACCGATCACGAGGAGCGAATAGCCGTCGAGCGACGCGCCTGGCGCTCCACTGAATTCCACGAACTCATCGGTGTCATTGCTGAACTGATCTCTTCTGATTTCAGAGAGCGAGATGTCCGCAGGTGCGGACGTTCCGAAGTTGCAGTAGCTGTCATAGATGTTCTGGCACTGTGCGTCCCAGGTGTTGCAGCAGTCTGTGCCGAGTGTCTCCAGGATATACGTGCAGGGATACACGATTCCTCGAGAGTCGAACTCAGGGCAGCCTGAACCGCCATCGTCACAGTCGTCGGGGCACGTTGCGAAGTCTTCATCTGCAGCGCAGATTCCGTCACCGCAGACTGATGGTTCGTCACCACAGACGGACGAGTTTTCAGCGCCAGGGGTGTCGGCACTGTTCTCGTCCGTGGGGTTGAACGTACCCACGCCCCAGCTGGCAGGGGTGGTCGAGGCATCGCAGACATAGATGTGTCCTGGTGAGAAGATCCCGTCAGGTCCCCCGGTGGCGAGTGCATAGGTGCAGTTCGTCGCGTTGGGGTCGATGATGCTCACGCCGTCCAGTTCACTGTCCCAGACGAGTCCATCGATGGCGCAGTCATTGTCTGCGTCGAGGTCGCCCAGGACGATGCCATCGAAGTTGTAGACAAGCAGGAACGTCTTGTTGTTCGCGTCGGTGAACTCGAAGTCGAGTGTCGCGTCCGCGGTACCAAGTGCGAAAGTGGAGTTGGCGACCACGAAGTAGCCGCTTGAGGGGATCGAGTACCCGCCGAGGTTGATCGCGGTTTCGATTTCACCGTTCTGATCGGCGCCGTTTCCGCCAACGACCAGGATGCTGACGCCGTCGAGGGAGGTGCCGGGGGTGCCGGTGAGTTCCACGTACTCGTCAGTGTCGTCGCCGCCCTGCTTGGTGCGGATTTCGCTCAAGGCAAGTCCGGTTGGAACAGGGTTGGTGCTGTTGCAGAGGCTGTTGGCCANNGTGACGCANCNNNCATCCCAGTTGNTNTCGCANCCNCTGTCGGCAGCGATCACGAGCGCGCAACATGAGGCATCCGAGCANCCGCCGATGGCNTTCTCGACGAAGCAGCTCGCCGGTGTCGTGCCACCGCAGCCNCCTTCGGCGGGACATGCGATGTTCTCNGCACCGGGNGTGTCGGTGNTGCCAACTGNGAATTCACCNATGGTCCAGGTGCCTTCGGTGGAACAACGGTAGCTGTGNCCNGGGACGAAGGAGCCGTCNGGGCCGACCGTGGTGTCCGAGTANGTNAGGAATCCNCTNGANGGGTTCTCGATGAGCGNNACCGAGTAGATGATNTCNGAGAAGGCNACCACGTCGAGGGTGCCNTCGTTGTTGGTGTCGAGGTCNTCGTTGTCAGCNGCGGTGCAGTCNCGNACGAGCATGTGCGTGACGTTTTCACCATTCTGGAAGTCGACNTGNGTTCCGTCGACGATCACGTCCGGAGTGCCGAGGGTGATCGATGCTTCCGCNACCCAGAAAAGGCCTGACGCACCAATGGTGTATCCGTCCAGGGGGATGACCGCTTCGACCTTGCCGCCGGGATCGGAGCCGGTTCCGCCGATCACCAGGTAGGTGATTCCGGTCAGATCCGTGCCGGGTTCGCCCATCAGTTCGAAGTATTCGTCGCTGTCGGAGCCGGCCTGGTCGATTCGGATCTCGTTGATGAAGAGATCGTTGTCGCCAGTTCCACCTCCGCAGTTGGGGTTTTCAGCGTCGGGGGTGTCATCGACGCCCACGGTGAAGTCGCCGATGGCCCATGCTCCGGTATCGGTGCAACGGTAGGCGAGGCTGGGGGGGAAGGTGCCGTCGGGGCCCACGGTGTTCTGTGTATAGAAGAAGTCGGAGTTGGTGCCGTCGGGATTCGCGTCCACGATCAGCGCGACCGCGTCGACGATCGAACCGGAAAGGTTGTCGATGACGCCGTCGTCGTCTTCGTCGATGTCGGTTCCGATTCCACCGGTGAATCCAGAGACGAGGATGTGAGTCACATTGTCCGCGCCTTCGAAGTTCAGTGCCGCCTCGAGGTCTGGAGTGCCCAGAGTGAAGGTGCTCTCCGCGATGACGAAGAAGCCGTTCGCTTTGATGCTGTTTCCTGTGAGATCAACGACCGACTCGACGTAACCGTTCTGCAGTGGAGGGAAGACTGCACTGTCGTCACCGATCGAGATCAGAAAAAGACCGTCGAGTGATTCGCCTGGAGTACCCATGAGTTCGACGAACTCATTGTTGTCGGCCCCACTTTCCTCTGTTCGAATTTCATTGATNGAAACATCTGCAAGCGAGTGGCTCGCCAGCAAAGTCGTAACTCCAAGACAGATGGCTGTGCGCATCATGGTTGCGGTGTCCTCATCTTTAAATAATTTGGGCGTGTGTGTCTGCGAAGTATGCAGGTACTGGGAATGAACAAACGGTACGACGTAATCACCAAATCTTGATGGAGTGGACTCCACCATCTTCTGACAGGCAGCTCGAAACAGACCAGGGCGGCCATTGATTCGAGCTCTCTACTGCGTTCAAACCTCGCGCCGCAGAGTATGTATTCAGTTCCAAATTACCCTGTCAGGGTCTTCGTTGAATAAACTACTTTCGGATTTCAATGAAACAAGAACTTTTATTGGGCTCTTCAGAGGTCCTAAAACCCGTTTCTTGAATCAAATCCGCATCAATCGGTTCTCATTTGGGAGGGAAGTCGAGCTGGTCTGTGTTGTTGCCGCCGCTGGTTTGCTGCGTCGTCGTNGCACNNGCTGGCTTGACCGCCATTGCNCTGGCTGAACGTGGGACCAGGAAGATCTCCACTCGTCTGTTGGCNGGTTGGCCGCCTCGAGTCGGATTCGTCATCACAGGNCGGTGTTCGCCCCATCCGCCGACCTTGATTCGCTCGGCGGCAACCGTGTCTTTCACAAGCTGTGATCTGACCGCCATGGCGCGACCCACGCTCAGGTGCATGTTGTCCGGAAAGAGCTTCTTCGTGGATGGGCGATTCACGGGGACATTGTCGGTGTGTCCGATGATGTCCAGATCGAACCCGTCGCCATTCGTGCTGTTCAGGATGGACGCAAGNGAGTTCATCGCCTTCTGTGCGTCGCTTGAAAGCTTTGCCGAGCCGAGGCCAAAGCTCATGTCGGTGTTGAATTCAAGCATTCCGGTGGCTTCGTCGAAGTTCAGCACGCCCGGATACGCATCACGAAGTTGCGTGAGCTTGGCATTGAGTTCGGGGGGCAGTGCTGCGATTCGCAGTGATGTGATGCGCTGCGAAAGGCTGCGGAAATCAGACTCCATGTTGGCAAGTTCACTGGACTGCTGGCTGGTCATCGTCTCGAGCTTGTCGAGATAGTTTCGAGCATCAGTCAGCTGTTTTCTCAGAAGTGATTCATTCGCGGATGAAGCGGAAAGCTCCTCCTGAAGCTTCATCGAATTCTGCTCCTTGCCTCTGTAGGCCGTGAGCAGGTCATCGTATTTCTGCTGGGGGACGCAGCCTGCCACCATTGAAAGAACGAAAGAAGTACCAATGAAGGTCAGGAGAGTTGTGCGCATCCGTGTGCTCCCGCGTGGAAAAGGTCCTGTATTCCGGGCTCGTCCTCAACGTCGGGGCGACTGCGCCGGAAGTGCCTAGAGTGTACGCTCCATCAGTGATCCATGTCCTTAAGGTCACTTCATCCACAGTGGTTTGCCCTGAATTTGAATCATTTGCACCTCATTCAAGCCTCCGTCGTCGCAGATGCCTTCGAGATCCATGCGCCTGGGGCCATGCTTCTCGATGGGCGGACTGTCGTCGCAGCTGGGCGCCCTGAGTCAATCGGCCAGCCAATGGGTGCCACAGTGACTCGCTATCCGGGGCATCTGGTGTGCCCGGCCTTCATCAACGCCCACAGCCACCTTGATCTCAGTGATCTTGGAGGGATCGAAGAGCGTGCCTTCGCCCCCTGGCTCTCACAGGTCATTCGGCATCGACAGGCCCAAAGGGCACCTGGTGCAGTCGAAAAGGCTGTTTCGATCGGGATCGCCCAGTCGATTCGTGGTGGAACACTGGCGGTAGGGGACATTTGTGGTTCTGAAAGAGCCTTCGACGCCGTCTCAGGCTCGAACCTGAAAGGNGTGGCCTTTCTGGAAATCCTCGGGCATGGTGTCAAATCGGATGAGGCCATCAAGCATCTCCAGCGGTGGCTCGCCGACGTCTCACTGAGGCATGGTTCCGAGGTTTTCGGGCCTGTGCCAGGCCTCTCACCGCACGCTCCTTACTCGACCTCTACCGATCTTTACGCCNTTGCCCAGTCGAGTGGTGTGCCCGTGGCCACGCATCTNGCCGAGTCACTCGAGGAACTGGAGTGGTGTGGGCAAAAGAGCGGAATCTTCGCTGAACTTGTCAGCAGAATGGGGGCCAAGCCNCGCCCCGGGCCTGCTGACGGCCTGCATCCCTTGGATGGATNTCTCCAGTATCTGCCAAAGCCCGGTGGTCTGGCGGTTCATTTGAATTACCTCGAACCCAGACACGTCTCTCTCTTGAAGGCATCTGGAGCCACGGTCGTTTACTGCCCCAGAGCCAGCGCATTCTTCGGGCATCCTCATGGAGGGGCTCCCGGTCATGCCTGGCGTGAGATGCTTGTTGCGGGGATTCCCGTGGCCTTGGGTACGGATGGACGCCCATGTCTTGCCGCCGATGGTGCTGCTGCCGAGCGCTTGTCGATTCTTGACGAGATTCTTCATTTGCAGCGCACCGGTGGGGTCACGCTCGAAGAATGGCTTCCAATGGCGACACTCCACGGTGCTGGTCCATTGGGTGTTCCTGAGACTCTTGTTTCCTTCATGCCAGGGGCCACACCAGGGATTCTTGCTCTGAAATTGGCGTCTCAGGACACTCGGCTGCTTGACGAGACAGCAGGAATCCAATGGATTTCGTCCGTACCAAACGGCACTGAGGCTGATTGATGTCAATTTCGACTGAGAACTCATCTTGATTCCATTGATCAGCCGATCTGAAAAAAGCAGGAAATTCCTTGCCACCTCGGATAGAATGCGATCACCTCACCTTCCAGATGCAGAGTGCTCCACCAGTCATGTCCACGATTCATTCCAACTCAGATTCCGAGCTGCTTCGCAGGAACCTTCCCTATCCCGAAGGCGCCTATGACTTTGTCCGCGAAGGACTCGGCTACACACAGATGCGGATGGTTGCGGATACNGGCCTTGGTGCCAATGAGCCACGTCACATCAAGGGGCAGGAACTCTGCCTTGGATTGAGAGACTTTGCAATCGAGCGCTGGGGGCTTCTNGCCCCGGTCGTCCTGCGCCACTTTCGCATTCAGAGAACGGAAGACTTCGGTCGAATCGTGTTTGCTCTGGTCAATGAAGGTGACCTTTCCAAGACTGCCGAGGATTCTCTCGCTGACTTCCGCGGAGTCTTCGATCTGACCGAGGCGTTGAGCGAAGCCGCCTTGCTGGCGGGCATGTCTCAGCATTGACTGTTATCTTNGCTGACATATGAAGCCTCAAAAACAAGTGTCGGACATCCCAAATGCCGCTGATCGTCATCTCTGGCAGATTCAGCCTTTGCGTGATCTCACATGGATTCTGATCATCTTTCTACTCTTCTGGCTCGGATATGCCATGAGAGAAGTCACCGTTCCACTTCTGGTGGCGATTCTCCTCACCTACCTTTTCGCACCAGTNGTCTCCGTGCTCGAGAGGCGTCTTCGCTTTCCCAGGCCCCTGGCTGCTGGAACGATACTGGGGGTTGGCGGCTTCACTGTTCTGCTCGCTCTTGCCTTGACGGTACCAGTCGTCGTCTCGCAGACGGCTTCCTTCGTGGATGCTGTCCGTCGAGGAAAATATGACAACGCCATCGAACGGCTCGTCGATCTCTCNCCTGATTCCGTCCAGCCACAGATCGAATCCTTCGTGGCGCGAGGTCAATCATGGCTTGGTATTTCGACCGCCGAGGATCGCGATGTCTCTGCGTCGGACACGGCAGCCGGCAGCACCACGGACGAGTCATCGACGGTGTCTGCCAAAGCATCCGACGTGCCGTCGGAAGCCAGCGGTTCGAGTTCCATCAAGCCCAATGTGATCCAAGTGGCGGGGGAGGCGCCCTCTGACGGCGAGTCGGGCGAATCGATTGCTTCGACTGCGTCGACCGCGGCATCAGTGCTTTCAGACGACCGCATTCGAATGATCGTGCGTGAAGAGTTGAGCACTGAATCCAGGGAGTCGGCATCGGATGAGGCCAAGGCCGGGGGCGGCAAATGGTACGGCTGGGTTGGAAGCGGNGCTCGCAGAGCCTGGAACATCGTNCTTGGTTCNATTCATCTGGGAATTCTGATCTTCCTGATTCCGTTCTACTTCTTCTACTTCACCGTCATGTGGCCTCGCATGGTCGCGTTCTTCCAGGGCATGATCGTCGAATCACACCGCGACCATGCGCTGTATCTCCTTGGTGAGATGGACAATGCCGTCAGTGGCTTCGTCAGAGGGCGAATCGTGATCGCCTTCATTCTCGCGATCATGTACTCGGTTGGTTGGACCATCGTCGGCGTGCCGTATGCACTCCCACTCGGCCTGCTGATCGGATGCTTCACTCTGGTGCCCTATCTTGGAGGAATCGGACTTCCACTTTCCATCGGGCTGATGGCTGCGGATCAGTATTCACTCGTCGAGGCCGAAAGAATGGCCTGGTGGGGGATCATTCTCTGGCCGACATTGGTGTATCTCATCTGTCAGTTTGCCGACGATTATGCGCTGACACCACTGATCGCCGGGCGTGCGACGAATCTGGATCCGGTTTCCATCGTNGTCGCCATTCTTGCCGGGGGTGCACTGGCCGGGTTGTATGGAATGTTGATCGCGATTCCTGTTGCGGCCTGCATCAAGATATTGCTTCGTGAGGTGTTCATGCCTCGAATCAGACAGTGGGTCGACGGCACCGTCGATGATCCATTGCCGATCGAAGAATGACGCTGCGAAGGTCCTTCGCTCGTGTTTCAATCCACGGAGTGGCCGGGTCAGCGTTTCTTTCTGCGCTTGAAACCCGACTTCATGCTCTTGGTCTTGGTTGACCCGCGTCCGCCGAATCCAGGAAGGCCTGCAGGCATGCCGCCCACGCCGCCCTGTTGCATCTGATTCATGGCTTTCATCTTGCCCATGGCTCCCATGCCGGCCATCTGCTTGGTGACTTTCTGCATCGCGCCGAACTGCTTGACCAGTTTGTTGACCTCGGTCGGTGTGACACCTGCGCCGTTGGCGATGCGTTTTGTCCGGCTCTTCGTGAGGAGGTCGGTGTCCGATCGCTCCTTCTTGGTCATTGAATTGACGATTCCCTCGAGGCGATCGAGTTGCTTGTCGTCGATGTCCATGTTCTTCAGGGCACCGCCCACTCCCGGCAGCATCCCGAGGAGTTGTTTCATCGGTCCCATCTTGCGCATCATCTTGAGCTGCTTGGTGAAGTCGTCGAGAGTGAGCTCTCCCTTGGACATCTTCTCGGAAAGCTTTTCAGCTTCCTCTTCGTCGACTTCCTCCTGGGCTCGTTCGACGAGGCTGACCATGTCGCCCATGCCGAGGATCCGGCCCGCGACACGTTCCGGATGGAATTCCTCGAGCGCGGTGATCTTTTCGCCCACGCCCACGAACTTGATGGGAGCGCCGGTGATCTTCTTGACACTGAGCGCAGCGCCGCCACGGGTGTCGGAGTCGAACTTGGTGAGCACCACTCCGTCGACGGTGAGCCGTGCATTGAATTCCTTTGCGGATGTCACCGCATCCTGTCCGGTCATCGCATCGACGACGAGAAGCCGTTCATGAGGTGTGACGGCTCGATCGACGGCCTGAAGCTCCTGCATCAGGTCATCGTCCACATGAAGGCGACCGGCGGTGTCGAGGATCAGCACNTCGCACCGTTCACTGCGCGCGCGTTTCAGCGCTCGCTGGCAGACGCCGACGGCGACCCCCGTCGCCTGGCCGTATTCCGCACATTTGTCAGGCTCGCCATGGAAGAGCACGCTTCCATCACCGGGTGCTTCCGCCACCGATTCCTCGATCACCTGACGAAGCTGTTCAACCGCTGCAGGTCTCTGGAGGTCTGCACCGGCGACCATCACTCGGCGTCCGCGCTTCTTGAGCCATGCGGCAATCTTACCGCANGTCGTTGTCTTTCCCGTTCCCTGCAAGCCGCACAGCATGATGATCGTCGGACCGGGGTCGACCATCATCAGCGTGCTTTCAACCGGCCCCATGAGGTCGATCAGCTTCTGATGCACGATGCCGATCATCTGTTCCTGTGGCTGCAGACTCTTCAAGACCTCGGTGCCCAGCGCCTCAGTCGTGACCTCTTCGCAGAATCCGTCCACGACCTCAAGGTTCACGTCGGCTTCGATGAGGCTTCGGCGAACTTCGCGCATCGCATCCCGGACATTGTCTTCCGTGATGCGTCCTCGACCTGCAAGTTTCTTGAAGGTCGTGTTCAGTCGGTCTGAAAGTGTTTCGAACATCGCTCGATCTCGTCTGGTGTCAATGTGGTCTTACGGTCGATCGATGGTACTCCGGATAAGAACCCNGGGTGACCTGCATGGCGCCCTGCATGCCGTGAAGATCGTAAAACGGTCAAATTTAAAATGGCTCGTCACGCACTGCGACCGAAGGAACACATCCGGGTATGTTTTTAGAACCAATAATTCCTCCGCCCACACTTGGTCCTTTACCATGGTGAATGGTCAATCTGCCGGGGATCGAATCTCTCAATGCCGAAAGGGTGTGTTCATGAGTCTCATGCCGAAACAAGCCGTCATGGCCCTCGCTTCATGTCTTCTTTCCGCCATGCTCGGGAACAGCGTGTTCGCTCAGAAAGCGACCATGGCTGTCAGAGGCTTTGAAGCGACGCCCGCCGTTCAGGAATCAGCCTCCGCTTCCGGAAGCTTGAATGCCCTTGACCAGATCATCCAAGGCGCTCAGGCGCAGCTGGAAGCCGCCGTCCAGAATTCCGGCAAGTTCGACATCGTCGCTCGCCAGGATCTCCCGGCCATACTCAAGGAGCAGGATCTCGCTGNCAGCGGCCTGGTCGACACGCTTTCTCCCGGTGCGGCACGAAGCCTCGAGCTTTCGGGAGCTCGGTACCTCGCCGTTCTGACGATCGATGGTTTTCAGGATGTGACAGACACGACCGTTCTTCAGAAGCAACTCGGCGCGACGCGTGCGGAAAGACGAACCATCCAGCTCTCCGGCGTTGTGAAGGTCTTCGACACCACTTCCGGAAAGATGCTCGCAACAAGTCCTCTCAAGATCACTCAGAGTCAGCTCGATGAAATCATGCCGGGCGTGGAGCGCGACGGTCGTAAAACTCAAGCGGTCCTTGCAACCGTGGCTTCGAAGCTCGCTCTGGACTCATCCCTTTCCATCACCGACGCCGTTTTTCCCGCCAAGGTCGTGGCCTATACCGCCGGGCAGATCACCTTCAATCGGGTCAAGTCGGCTGGTGTCTCCGTCGGTCAGATCTGGGAGGTCATGCATGCCGGGCAGGAACTCCTCGACCCGGACACCGGCATCTCGCTGGGACGTGAACAGATCTCCGTCGGATGGGCTCGAGTCATCGATGCCGGCGATCGGTTCTCCCGCGCAGAGGCCATCGTCGACAATGGGATTGCACGTGGAGCCATCATGGCCCTTCGAAGCGCAGGGCTTCCTGCGAATGTCGATCCCGCCGCGCGCGCCACAGGGTCTGATTCCGCTGGTTCTGCCCAGGGTGCACCCCCCGCAGGCGGTTCACAAGGTTCACCTTCCGGCACGATCGAAGACTCGGGAGCCGTGTCTCAAGGACTGGCTGGCAGGACACTGGCCATCTTCACCCGAAATATCGCTTCCAAGATNCCTCCCAGTGGTACGGGAATACTTGAGGCATCGCTTTCGGCACGTCTCTCGGGCGCAGGAGCATCCGTGATCTCCAGGTCAGATGTCATCAATGGAGTCGCACGCTTCGCTGGGGATGACGCCAACAGTGGTGGCGCCGGCCTTGAATCTCGTGCCGTCGAGGAAGCGCTNTCCAATCAGGCATCCGCGCTTCGACTTGCCCAGCTTCTCGGTGCCGATGGAATCATCGTCGTCACTCTGACCAGATACAACGAAGACACACGCACCTTCGAAGCCGGTGATCTCGGAGTCGAGTCCACGAANGTCACCACTTATGATCTCGGCGCCGCCTATCAGATGCTCTCCGGTGACAACGGCGCTTCGGTCTTCGGCGGTNCNGTCGATGCTCAGCGCAAGTTGAAAGAGACATCCGACTTCACTCAGCGAACCAATCCGATCGATGGCCTCCTCGACGCCGCTTCCGTCAAGTTGTCTTCTGAAATAGCGATGAATTCCTCATCGATGGATTCCGTGGTCTCTTCCACGGCATCCTCTCGATCGTCGGTCAAGCTGGAGTTGATCGCCTCAGGGCTNGAAGTGCCGGACATCGTCGTCAACGGTCAGGGGGAGACGGTGGTGGGGTCGACCCGCCTGCCGCTTTCACCTGTCGGTGCACGAATCTATGTCGACGGTGTCCTGACTGGTGCCGCCCCCAGCACCCTGTCACTTTCGAAGGGTGTTCATCGGCTGCGCATCGACCATCCACTGTTCTCGCCTCTGGAAGAGATCGTCAACGTCCGAGGGGGCGATGATGTCCAGACATTCACGTTCGCCATGGTTCTCTCCGCCGAAGGCAGGCAGGAGTGGGAGCGCAACGTCGAGGTTCTTGAATCTCTGAAGAACGGCGAGGTGCTTCGCGAGGCCACACTCATTCGAGTCCGCGCGTTCGCTGAATTCCTTCGAAACAGTCGCGTCGACATCGATACCTCCGAGGTTCGAAATCTGAATCTTGGAGGACGCACGTTCTGGGGACAGGTGCTTGGCGAGTGAACACTCTGAACAGGTCGAACAATTTCCTGGCATTCCTGCTGGTCGGTCTCACCTTCTCCGGCGTCAGTTGCCAGTCGGGCTACCGCAACTCAGCGGCGAATCTCGTCACGCTTGAAAGGCAGGGTCAGTACGCGGGGGCTGCAGACCTGGCTGCCAAGGACGCTCAAGCCAACCTGAATGATGAGGCGGATCGCGTGATCTTCCTCCTCGAAGCAGGACGTACGGCACAACTCGCGGGGCGTGTCTCCGCAAGCACCGCGTTCTACGAGCAGGCNTACGACATCATTCGGCCCTATCTGGATTCAAAGNCGGAGGCCAGGGTTTCCGAGGCGATCGCCACCACGGTGGTCAATCAGACCTTGGCCGAGTACCGGGGTACCCCGGTCGAGCGGATCATGTTGAGCACGCTTCAGGCACTCAATCGTCTGCAAGCGGGTGATTTTCAACAGGCGCGCATCGAGCTCAATCGCGCGCGTGACTGGCAGCAGGATGCCGTTGAAAAAGCCGCCAATGAGATCGATCGTGCAGAGAAAGAGATGTCCAAGAAGGCNAAGTCCAAGGGAATCAGTTCCACATCACTGAAGGTCCCTCTCCAGCTTCGTGCGATTCAGGAGTCGATGGGGGATCTGACCCCCTACGCCGATTGGNGGAACCCNTTCACCAGTTGGCTTCGTGCGATCTTTCTCATGGCCAATGCGTCTGATNCCGGCGATCTCGGAAATGCACGCTTTGATCTTCGCGAAGTGATTTCAATGATGCCCGNTTTCGAATCGGTCGCTGGTCCGGATCTCGCGGCGATAGAGCAGGCTTCGATCAGACCGACGACCTGGGTCGTCTTCATGAGCGGACTCGCGCCGGAGTACGAGGAGTTTCGACTCGATATNCCGATTCCAATCGGCAACGTGAATTACGTCGCTGCAGCGTTTCCCGTCCTGACACCGATGACCGGTTCGCTTTCCGGCCTGACCGTCTCGGTTGATGATGATCATTCAGATGGCGCATTGCTTGCCAACATGGACGCGATGGTCGCAGCGGATTTTGAAAAACGACTTCCCGTCATCGTCATGCAGGAAATCCTCAGCATGGCACTCAAGACCACGGCGACATGGGCTGCCAGCCAGGCGGCGGGTGACAGTGGGGGGCTGGTGAATCTCATCGGCATCGTCTACCAGGCTGCGACCACAGCTGCGGATCTTCGAACCTGGAGAACCATTCCCAAGAACATCTACGCGGCTCGAATCNAGACACCTNCNTCAGGCAAGGTGACCGTNCGGACNNCGCAGGAGCGGCTTCTGGGCGAGCTCAGGGTCGTCCCTGATGCNTTCAATCTCGTGGTGGTGTCCCTGCCCGGTTCNGGGCCACATGNACCATCGACTCAATCGATCAGGCTGGACCCCGGTCCCAGGCTTGATGAGACCACACTTCCCGACTCTGGGAACACATCGGAAATCGGGGCCCTGACGGACCCGAATGAAAGGAGCATTCCAGGATGATCACTCCCCGCTTCATGACGGGACTTCTCTGCGCCACCTTCATGGTCGGATGCGGAAGCGTCAACACCTATCGAGCGACTGTCGGTGAGTCTGACGGAAAGGCTGCCTACACATCGCAGATCAATGATGTGCTCTCCAGCTTCTTTCTCAAGGCTGAAGCCGTCCGTTTCGCAAGAACGGAGGGTGGGCCCTATCAAGTGCAGGTGACCGTTGCCAATGACGGGTTCGACTATCGCAATTTCTCCTATCGTTTCGAGTGGCTTGATGCCGATGGCATGCTCATGCCTTCTGGTTCGACATGGCAGAGTGCCGCGATCCCATCAGGGGCCACTTCGATGATCTCATCCGTCGCGCCCACTGAATCGGCTCGTACCTTCGAGTTGCAAGTGCGCCGCACCAACTGAACACATACGACCCCCTCGGAGAAAACCAATGAAGATCAATACAAAAATCACTGTCCTGTTGCTTGGTTCGTCAGTTCTTCTGAGCGCGGGCTGTCAGTCGGGTGGCAAGTACATCGAAACGGGCGGCACGCAATCGGTCGTCAGCGTCGGTGACGTCGATATTCAGGATCTGCAACGCGCCTCGAGTGAAATGCTTCAGTCGATGATTTCGACGGGCATCCTGAAGCGTGCTCCGCATCAGCCCGCACGACTTCTCATCAATCCGATCGTCAACGACACAAGTTCCCAGTTCGACGTCGGGGAAATGACATACCGAATGCGCGAGCAGCTGGTCAATTCAGGCCAGGCTCAGACCATCACCGCCTATGGAAAGTACACCGAGGACGAAGCGGCTCTGGAAGAGGTTCGTCGTCGATCATTCGAATCGGGAACGCAACCGGACGTCGAGCCTGACTACACCTTGTCCGGAAAGATCACGCAGATCAGACGCAATGCCGGTTCCACCAAACAGGTGACCTACACCTTTCGTCTGACCTTGACCGATCCCAACACCGGCCTCGAGGTCTGGACCAAGACCGCCGATGTGACCAAGCAGGGTCAGAAGAACGGCATCGGCTTCTGATTCAGCGTTTGGAGCGAATCCAGTCGAGAAGTTGATCCTCACCCCAGCAATTGGGGCAGAGCGAGCGGCTGAGGCCTCCTCGGCGTGCGGTCATGATTCCGTACCTGAGCAGGTCGAAGTCCGCGGGGCCGTGAGCATCGGTGTCGATGGTGACCAGCACCCCGGCTTCCTGTGCCATCCGTACGTGTCGATCTCGAAGGTCGAGTCGCCANGGATTNGCGTTCAGTTCAAGTGCGGTGTCATGCTCCTTGGCTGCGGCAAGCAGTTGGCCCATGTCTGGTGACAGTCCTTCACGTTCATTGATGAGGCGTCCCGTCGGATGTCCGATGGCATGAACGAGGGGATGTTCGATGGCTTTGAGAANGCGTTTCGTCGCTTTCTGAGGATCCTGCCGAAGGCTCGAGTGCGGACTGGCAATCACCCAGTCNAGTCTTTCAAGGATNTCATCGTCGTAGTCGAGTGATCCGTCNGCGAGAATGTCGACCTCACTCCCGGCCAGAACGGTGATGTCAGCGTGTCGCTTGTTCGCCTGATGGACGGCGTCTACGTGCTCGAGCAATCTTTGAACGGAAAGGCCGTTCGCCTGGACGCTTGATTTCGAGTGGTCCGTCACGGCAAGCGTGTGGAATCCTCTGCTTCGTGCTTGCGAGATCAGTTCCTCGAGTGTCATCGATCCATCACTGGCGGTGGTGTGCGCGTGAAGCTCTGCCTTGACGCTTTCGATGGTGACGAGATCCTCGGGTATTCGGGCATCAGGATTCTGGATCTCCTCCCTCAGTTCCGGGGGAATCGACTTCAACTCCAGCGCCTCGTAGATGTCCTTTTCCTGTTCGGCAGCCACCGGAGTCATGCCTCGATTCTGTGGGGGTTCCTTCAGGCCGTCGTCTTCGAAAAGACCGTATTCGTTCAGTCGCAGTCCACGTTCGATCGCACGNTCGCGAAGCATCACATTGTGCTCCTTGCTGCCCGTGAAATACACCATCGCCGCTCCGAAGATGGATTCGGGCACGATGCGAAGATCCACCTGAACACCTTGTTCGAGTCGAACGCTTGTCTTGGTTTCTCCGGAAAGCAGGACCTTCTCGACATCGGGAAGTGAAATGAGCGCTTCCGTCGCCGCCTTCGGGTCGTTCGCCGCAGCGAGGATGTCGATGTCGCCTGTCGTTTCACGGCCTCGCCTGAGGCTTCCTGCATAGGCCGTTCGTGTCACCCCTTCGGCCGCCGAGACTCGTTCGACAAGTCGTTCTGCGAGGGGCATCGCATCTCCTAGACGCATGCGACCGGCGCTTCGCCTCGAGAATTCGATCGCATCCTTGATGTTGTCGAGCGTCTTTTTTCCCATTCGTGGAATNTCAGCGAGTTCTCCGGAGTCGATCTTCCCTTCAAGCGACTCGACATCGGTCACGTCGCCTTTCTTCCACAACAGGCCGACGGTCTTGGGGCCGAGTCCGGGAAGTGCGAGCACGTCTATCAACCCCTGAGGAATCGAGGCCTTGAGCTCATCGAAATCCTTGATGGTTCCGGTCTTCGAGAATTCGGAGATCTTCTCCGCACTTGATTTGCCGATCCCGTCGATCCCGGCAAGCGCCTTGGAGTCATCGGCGATGGCACCGATGTCTTCGGGCATCTCATCGAGAAGTCGCGCCACCTTGGTGACGGCGTTCACTCGAAATGCGTTTGCACCTGTGATCTCGAGTATGGCGGCGGCATCGGCGAAGCGCCGGGCGATGTCTTGGTTCATGCTCATGACATGACCATAGCGTGTCAGTCCGTCTTCATCCGACGTCGCCCAGACCGAGTGCGGCTCCATAGACCAGCAGGAGTTTTCTTCTCAGAAGTGCCTCACTCTCTTCGGCGAGATCGGGTGACCGGTCGATCCAGGCCGCCGCATCGTGGCGTGCCTGATTGAGGAGAGCGCCATCTCTGAGAAGATCGGCGACCAGCAGGGGNGGCATTCCCGACTGGCGTGCTCCGAACAGTTCTCCAGGACCTCTGATNTCGAGGTCCAGTTCGGCAATCTTGAATCCATCNTCCGTCGAAGCGATCGCTTCGAGTCTTCGCTGGCCTTCGTCGGTGGTGGGAGCTCCCACCAGGGCGCAGACGGACTCCTTGAGTCCACGGCCCACCCGGCCACGCAGCTGGTGCAACTGTGCCAGTCCGAAACGTTCGGCATGTTCGATCACCATCATGGTTGCATTCGGCACGTCGACGCCGACTTCGATCACCACCGTGGCGACGAGGCACTGGGTCTCTCCGGAGCGGAAGCGACTCATGACGGAATCTCGTTCGACGGCATCAAGTCGCCCATGCATCGCTTCGATGGTGCAGTTTTCGAGCGGGCCGCCCGCGAGATACTCGAGGTGTCCGTGCACGTCTGCTAGCCCGCTTTCGGATTCATCGATCGCGGGTACCACCACGTATCCCTGATCNCCGTTTGAGAGTCGTTGGGCGAGATANCCATAGACGTCGGGGCGTTTGTCCTGCGTGACGACTCTGGTGACGGGAGCGGTCCTTCCCGGAAGTCGCTCGTCGATCGTGGAGACATCAAGGTCTCCGAAAAGGGTCAATGACAGGGTGCGCGGTATCGGAGTCGCCGTCATGACAAGAACATGTGGAACCATCGCCTGGTCCTTGCTCTTCTCTCTGAGCGCGGCACGTTGTGCCACTCCGAATCGATGCTGTTCGTCGATCACGGCAAGGGCCAGGCTCTTGAATCTGACTGATTTCGTCAACAAGGCATGCGTGCCGATGACGATGTCGATTTGACCGGCCTCGATTCTTTCNAGNCGTTCCTTTCGCACCCGCTCTGANAGGTTTCCCGTCAGAAGTTCGACCCTGACATCGCTTTTCTCGAGCATGCCACGGATCGAACCAAGATGCTGCTCGGCCAGAATTTCCGTGGGAGCCATCAGAGCTGCCTGGTGTCCACTGGCAACCGCGGCCAGCATGCCATAGAGCGCGACGGCGGTCTTGCCAGCTCCGACGTCACCCTGAAGAAGCCTGTTCATGGGGGCCGGTTTTGAAAGATCCAGGGCGATTTCACGAATCACTCTGCTTTGCGATGAGGTCAGAGGAAAGGGGAATCTGTCACGAATCCTCGCATCCAGTTCATCATCCCATCTGAGAGCCGGCGCTTTGAGCGTCTTTCGCAACTGATGACGCCGCATCATGACACCAAGCTGCATCAGCAGGAGTTCATCGAAGGCGAGTCGCTGCCTTGCCTGGAAGGCCTGATCCTCGTTCTCGGGTGCATGAATCCATTTGTAGGCCTGGCCAAGTGGAATGAGATTTCGTTCCTCACGGTACGCCTCGGGAAGCGAGTCCTCGATTTGCGCGCACATCGGTTCAAGAACGTGTCTGACCGCTCGNTCGATTCTCGGTGACGNCAGTTCCTCGCTGCCTGGATAGATCGGTCGCATGGCCGCGGCACGCTCCGGAGTCGCCGTGTCCTCATCGGCCATCAGTGTGAANCGTGGGTTNGANAACTGCAGNTGGCCCTGATAGAGCGAACCTTTTCCNGTNACCATGATNTCNAGACCNGGAAGCAGNTTGTTCGCGACCCAGCCGGCATTGAACCAGACNAGTCGTGCCGTTCCCGTCTCGTCTTCGATGGTGGCTTCGATTCTTGCCGCGCGTCCTCGCTGGCGTCTGACCGCCGCGACGAATCCGCGCGCCGAAAGCAGGCCTTGCTCGCCCTCCTCCACCGCCTGACGAGCATCCATCAAGGTGTGTTCGGCAAGCTCGTGTTCGTAGCGAAGGGGGAGGTGCCTCATGAGATCACCTGCGCGATGGATGCCCAGGTGATGAAAAAGCGAGGCGATACGGTCACCAATCCCCGGAATCGAGGTCAGTGGCAAGTTCGCAGAGATGTCTTCGGGACTGGACACGGTGTTGCGTCTATCTTAGTGGCGTGGCACGCAAACCATTCAATCCTGAAGATGCGATCGGCGGACTCTTTGACCAGGCGGAAGGTCCGAAGAAACCGGTCCAGGCTCCAACGACTCCCTCTGCACCGCCCATCGAGGACATGGCACCCGCCCCCAGGCCGGAAAAAGCGGCGCCATTGACGCCCTCCTCATTGAATCAACGGGTCAAGGATGTTCTTGAACGAGGTGTCCCCGGGCCACTGGAGGTCGTGGGTGAGCTGAGCAATCTGAAGCAGCAGGGGCATTGGTATTTTTCCCTCAAGGACGATGATTCCGTGGTGTCCTGCGTCATGTGGAGATCTGATGCCGGTCGAGTGGGTTTCGAGCCGCGAAATGGTGACGAAGTGGTCATCAAGGGGCGGATCTCCCATTGGCAGCCGGCCGGGCGGACCCAGTTCTATGCCTCATCGATGCGCAAGAAAGGGCTCGGCAATCTCGAAGAGCGATTCCAGGCCTTGTGTGCCGAGTTGCGACGAGAGGGGTATTTCGATGATGCTCGAAAACGCCGGCTTCCTTCGTTTCCTCGCAGAGTCGCGGTTGTCACATCAGCGACCGGGGCGGCGATCGAGGATGTCCGACGGACCGCGGCGACCCGGTTGCCGTGCGTCGAGCTGTTGGTGATCGACGTCAGGGTTCAAGGTGATGATGCACCCGGGCAGATCGCCGAAGCCATCAGAAGGCTTGATCTCAATGCAACCGCCCTGGGTATAGATGCCATTCTGGTGACTCGTGGTGGCGGCTCACGTGAGGACCTCTGGGCGTTCAACGAACGAATCGTGGCTGATGCGGCTTTCGCCTGCCGCACCCCTCTGATCGCTGCCATCGGCCATGAGGTGGATACTTCCGTGATCGAATTGATCGCGGATCAAAGAGCCTCGACACCCACTCAGGCTGCCATGTTTCTCATTCCCGACCGTGGAGAACTCGTCGGTCAGATTCAATATCAGGAAGAGCGACTGCGAAGCGTCATCGATCGCTCCATTCTCGCTGGTACCGAACGAATGGGCAGGGCGCCCATCGAGTTGCTTCGCGTGGTCCGGGCCCGACTCGCTCGTGCCCTCAATCAGGTTTCAGAACTTGACGTGACTCTCAAGTCTAATCGCCCCGGGGCCCGGCTCGCCTCTGGCAAGGGGAGACTTTCTGCGCTTTCGGAGCGCATGTCTCTGTCCATGCAGGCGCGGACACGGGCCGCGACCACTCGGTTGGACACGCTCGAAATGAGGCTTGCACAAGCTCGGAGGAACAAGGCTCGTTCCGCCGCTCAACTGGTCGATTCACTTGAGGCACGCCTCGGTTCGGTCGGACCTCAGTCGGTCTTTGCTCGTGGATTCACTTGCACGTTGGATGGTGCGGGGCGTCTTGTTCGTTCCGTCTCCGATCTGAAGATCGGTGACCGAGCCACCACCATTCTTTCCGACGGTCGGGTGGTGTCGAAGGTCGAATCCCTCGAAACCCCTTCGGATGGCCAGAACCCCGATTTGGACGATTCATCTTCACAGGAGTAAGGTCTCATTCATGAGCGATTCAACAGACAAATCCGCAGAGGCTGAAACTCTCACCTTTGAAGACTCACTCGAGGCACTCGAGCAGATCATCGGACAGATAGAGAATGGTGACATCGGCCTCGAGGCTTCCTTGGAGGCCTACAAGCGTGGTGAATCCCTGATCAAGCGTTGCCGTGGGCTTCTCTTTGATGCAGAACAACGAATTGAGTCGATGCGACTGGAAGATCTCCCTGCTGGTGGGGAGACCCCGCAAAGCGATTAGAGGATCACCCCGGTGGACGTGCTTGCACAATCCGATTGGCCTGACTGGCAGACCTGGGTGTGGCTCAAATGGATCATTTCGATCTCATTCACTTTTGCATTTGGAGCCTGCGCCGGTTCATTTCTGAACGTGGTCGTCTACCGGCTTCCAGCTGGCTTGAGTGTCGTCAGTCCACCGAGTCGATGCCCATCATGCGGCGGCTGCCTCAAGTGGTACCAGAATCTGCCAATTCTCAGCTGGCTCTTTCTCAGAGGGCGGTGCCAGTTCTGTCGTTGCGGAATCTCCGTTCAATATCCACTGATCGAGCTGATCAGCGGGGTGCTCGTGGCTGGACTGGCCATTCTCATCTATCTCCCCGATCCCGGAAGTTACTGGGCCGGTGTTGGGGGGGACTGGTGGATTCTGCGAGGTTTCTCTGGAAGCTGGCCTGCCTTCATCTGTTGGAGCGTTGCCTTGCTTGGCCTTCTGGCAATGCTTCTGATCGATGCTCGCACGTTTCTCATACCGATTGAAATTCCGTTCGTCATCACGCTGGTCTGCTGGATTCTCTGGCCTGTTCAGGCATTGATCAGCAAAGCATCCGGTTTCGGCGCGCAATGGCCGATTCCCGAATTCGGTTGGGCGGGAAGCCTGGCCGGTTTCGGCGGTGTGCTGGGTGTGTTCGCAGGCATGGCCCTTCTGAAAACCGGAGTGATTCGCTACAGCTTTCACGATTATGAAGACTATCTCGAGGGTGACGAGGTTCTCGCGGATTACCCGCACGCTCGCCGGGAAATGGGTGTGGAAGTGCTTTTTCTCCTTCCCTGCATGGCAGGCATTGCCCTCGGTTGGTTGTTCGGACTCACGTTCCAGACCGACGTTTCTCCCGTTATCTCGGCACTTGGAGCCTCCATGCTCGGCTGGCTCGTCGGCGGGGCCATCGTCTGGGCCGTTCGAATTTTCGGCACACTTGCCTTTGGTCGAGAGGCCATGGGCCTCGGAGATGTCCATCTTCTGGCGAGCATGGGTGCCGCCTTCGGATGGTTCGATCCATTGCTGGCTTTTTTCATCGCACCATTTTTCGGGCTCATCTGGATCCTGATAGGACAATTCGGCAGCCGGGTCTTCAAGGGACTGGGGCATCAGCTTCCGTATGGGCCCCATCTGGCCATCGCGCTGTTTCTGATCGTCTTCCTTCGGCCGGTCGTCTTCGAGCTTGGTGATATTTTTCTGCCCGGACTCCAAGGGTTGTCCTCGGTCCGGCTTGCGCATTTCACTCCGAACGGGTGAAATGGGTTTATCGCGTCTCGGACGACGCGAGTGGCTCCATCAGCGCGTTTGGGGCCCAATCGCACAATTTTCGGAAAGGATGCCGTGCCGAAATGAACCATCGTCGTACCAAATGGATGTGTTCCATGCTCGCAGGCTGCGCCGCAGTCATGTTTGCAACTGGTTGCAGTCAGTCGAATAACGATCGAGAAGCACTCTTGTCTGAAGAGGCGAGCACCTTGCGTCTCGAACTCGACAAGCAGAAGAGTCGCAACACCACTCTCGCCAGTGAGAATCAAAAGCTGAAGCTGAGAAACCAGCAGCTTGAAACGGACATTCAGGCCGTCCCCGAGCCGGTCGAGACCCAACAGATCGGTGGTTTCACGGCCGAAATGCGGGCTGGTGAAATCGTCGTCAATCTCCCCAGCGACGTCCTTTTCGATTCAGGACGTGACTCCTTGAAGTCTTCGGCGAAGTCCTCATTGAGTGAGGTCGCCTCGGAACTCAACAGCCGGTACCCAGGCAGGTCGATTCAATTGATCGGCTTCACGGACACTGATCCGATCAAGAAGTCGAAGGCTCGATACGAAACGAACCACCATCTCGGTTTCGAGCGTGCGTTTTCAGTCGGTGAGTTCCTTCAGTCCAAGGGCGTCTCCAAGGGACGCATCTCCTACGCGACACATGGTCCCAACAAGCCCATGGGCACCAAAGCTCAAAGCCGTCGGGTCGAACTCGTCGTCGTGGTCGACTCCTGAGGTCCACGTCCTCGATTGAAGTGATCGATACAACACATGAAAGCCCGGCATCGCCGGGCTTTCATGTGTTTTTGTCATTCGTCGAAACGCCGTTTGCTGGAATCACATGCCAAGCTGGAGGCCTTCGTCCTTGATCTTCTGCAGAAGCACTTCCAGAGATTGAAGTGTGTTCTCCAATCTCTTGGCAGCCTCTTCAAGACTTCGATAGAGGTCCGGATTACTCATCAGTTGGCCGATGGTTCCTTCACCGGTGGTCGCCGCCTGCAGAAGCGTGCCGACACGTTCGAGGGTGTGGGACATCTCCTCGGCAACGGGCACTGCGGCCGCGACAAGAGCATCGGCGTCTCTGCCGATGGTCTCGGCGAGGGTTCCGAACTGCTTGGTGACCATGCCCGCGCTTTCCATCAGTTCATTGGCTTTCCAGACGGCTGAGTTCACGTCCGCCCTGAGTTGTTCGTCACCAAGCCATGTTCTGGCGAGGACCATGGCATTCTGGGCATCCGCAAGCGCGAGGTCGAACCGCTCAATGGCACCCACCACGGAGCCCGCTTGATCCTTGTTGGCGGGATCGAGCATCTCGTTCACGTTGTTGCCGACACGCGTCCATTCACCAGCAAGTCCGTTGAAGGACTCGAGAGCACCCATCAGCGGCGTCATCTGGTCGTCCAGAGCGAGTGTGATCGTCTCGGTCATCGAACGCCATGTGCCGAAGAGGACTGCACTGCCATCCTGAGGGAAGTTCGGGGCTCCCGGCTTCCATGTCTTCGGAAGCGTCAGATTCAAGCGTCCCCCTGAGCCGATCAATGCGTCATTGACGGTGATGGTCGTCCCGATCGGGAGGTTGTAGATGCGCTCGATCTCAGCCTGAGTGACGACGGGGTTCGTGGCATCTTCCACCAGTTTCAATGATGTCACGGTCCCGACCCTGACTCCGTTGAGCGTGACCGGGCTGCCGACCCGCGTGGTTCCCGCTTCGTTCAATCGAATCTCCACCGGATAGGTCGGGTGGAGAAAACTGTCCAATTCTCCAAACTGAAGCAACAGGATGCTCACGCCGATGAGTGCGACGAGGGTGACGATGCCAATGACGAAATTCTTGCCTTGCTCTTTCACGAGCAGACTCCGATCTTTCCTGTGGTGTTTCGAATCGCTGCCAGTTCCTCATCCGAGGCGCGGCCTTGCATGAACCGTGCGACTTCAGGATTGTCAGGATTCTTGAATGCCGAGGGTGGCCCTTGCATGACGATTCTACCTTCGAGCATGAGCAGCATGTGGTCCGCCACCTTGAAGGCACTGGTGAGATCATGGGTGACGACGATGCTCGTGGCTTGCAGTTCCTTCTGCAGTTTCAGAATGAGCTCATTGATGACGTCCGAACGGATGGGGTCCAGGCCGGTCGTCGGTTCATCATAGAGAATCACCCTGGGGCGCAGCACGATGGATCGTGCAAGTGCGATACGCTTTCGCTGTCCACCGGAGAGATCCGCCGGCATCATCTCCTGGGTATCCGACAGTCCGACCATCGCGAGAACCTCGCTGACTCGCTTCTGTCGCAAGTCGGGATCCGAAATCCCCGCCTCGGCAAGTGGGAATTCGATGTTCAATCTCACGTTGAGCGAGTCGAAGAGTGCGCCCATCTGAAAGAGAAAACCGAACTGTCTCCGGATGGGAGTCATCTTGGTTTCGGGCATGGTGTCGATTCGAATGTCATCGAAATAGACTTCGCCGCTGTCCGGACGAAGGAGTCCCACGAGATGCTTCAGCATCACCGATTTTCCGCAGCCCGACGGGCCCAGCACGACGGTCGTTTTCCGGGGCGCGAATTCGACTGACAGATCCCGCAGGACCTTTTTCCCGTTGAAGGACTTCTGAAGGCCGTGTGCTCTGACAAGCGCCGCGCCTGGTGGCTGATTGTTTCTGACGTCTTCCATGAATCACTATCATATGCTCAACATGGGAATCCCGGCTAAATCCGAACGCATTCATGACGGCAACGTCTTTTCCGTGGATCGCCTCACCTTCGAAACGGAAGGGGGGCCCCTGGTCAAGGATGTCGTTCGACATCCCGGGGCGGTGACCGTGATCGCGGTGACCACGGACCGACGACTGGTGATGATCAGAAACCACCGGGTCGCAGTGGGGGCGAGGCTTCTCGAGCTGTGCGCCGGCAAGCTCGAGCCCGGTGAGGATCCGATCGAGAGTGCTGCCCGTGAACTCGAGGAGGAAACGGGATTCTCAGCTGCATCCATCACCCCCCTTGGCCGGTTCTACACCTCACCGGGGTTCGCGGATGAATTGATGCACGTCTTCGAAGCGACGAAACTGACTCCCGTTCCCCGTCGGCTCGAGCCGGGAGAGGATATCGAAGTGGTGATGCTCACCCCGAACGAGGTCGAAGAGGCCATCCGGACCGGTGCTCTCTGTGATGGCAAGACGATCGCGGCGTTCCATCTCTGGGCTCTAGTCGGCGAGACGAGTTGCGACACCGATGGATGACCCGAAACGACCAGATCATCGATCGATTCTCTCGCTGATGCACGGCAATTGGGGGGGGCGTCGCCCTGTTTCGCAGGATCCGATGTCATGGTCGATCCACGTCACGAACATTCGCTCGGTCGCTCTTCGAGTTCACGTACTTTTTCTGCTCTTCATTCTGGTCGAGCTGTCTCGGGCCGTGATCGTGGGACGTGAAGCCACCAGTTACATGCCCCTGGGTTTCGCATGGACCGCGTTCTCGTTGGTTGCACTGCTGATTCTGGTGCTGGGTCACGAGGCCGCTCATGTGATGGTCTCGAAACGACTGCGCGAGAGACCGGCGGAAGTCCTGATCTGGCCCCTGGGGGGATTGGCCATCGCACCATCGCCTGTCGGTTGGCTGGGGCAGCTCACGGTCGCGGCGGGCGGGCCGGCCTTCAACGCCATCATCTTTCTCGTGCTCGCTCCGATTCTTTACTTCGAGACCGGAAGCATGAATGTGGCGATTCCCTCGGTGCTTGGCGCCGACGGTCTCTCCGAAGGTCTCTTTTTCACCGCTGGAAGTTGGACTCTCACGGCGATCTTCGTCGTTCAATGGGTCAACACCCTGTTGCTGGTTCTGAATCTCATTCCGCTCTTTCCTCTCGATGGAGGGCGGATCCTGCACGCCGTACTCTGGCGTTTCTTCGGATACGAGCGAGGGATGGTCTATTCGACCTGGGTCGCCATATCCGCCAGCGCGATCCTGGCCGCAGTCGGTCTGCTCTTCGCGAGTGGTGCCTACGCAGGTTATCTGGTCGGTCTGGCTTTCTTCTGCGGTGCTGTCAGCTTGAATGCCGCTCGCAAGATGCGTTTCACCCACCACGAACTCGAGGAGCTGGAGCCCTCCGAGCGTTTCGAGCGTTCGGAGGATCTCGACTCGTCCGAGGTCATCGGCCGACTTGGACCCGCGGTCGAGCCAGCAGCGGACAGGAGTCGGACCGATGAAGACAGGCTCGAACGAATACTCGAAAAGATCTCGAAACATGGAATCGAAAGTCTCGGGTTTCGAGAGCGACGGATGCTCAAGCGTTCATCAAGGAATAGACGGCGCGACTCAAGTTCGTGAGAACTGGTAAAATCGGAGCAGCATGGGAATTCACGACAGAGATTGGCAGAAACACAGCGGCCCGGTCCGCCGACGCGGGGGTGGGGCGCAGGGAAGCGGGCAAGCGCTTCAACGCATGCGTGGCTTCAATGCCACGACATGGATCGTGATCATCTGCGCCTTCGTCTTCATCATCGATGGATTTGGAAAACCAGTGTCTCAGGCTCAGTTGTTGAAGCCGTCCAACTGGACGCTCACCAACCTCGAGTACGAGGGTCCGGTCGACTCCATCCGCTATCAACCTCCTCTGGATCAGCCTCCAGCCAACATTCGTCAGGTCGGCGAGGGAAAATCCTTTCTCGCTTCCCGGGCGATCTACCGAGCTGGCGATGATGCCGCGCCGGTGAAGATCGGGTTTGCCGAGTATCAGAATTTCAGCGCCTTCAAGCGCTACGGATTCTTCTCGACCGCGACCGCGCTGTTCGGCACCAATTCCAAAGGCGGAATCCAGGGTGGTGAACTGTGGCGATTCATCTCCTTCCAGTTTCTTCACGCGAATTTCTGGCACATCTTCATGAACATGTTCGCCCTTTGGATCTTCGGTCCTCTGGTCGAGAGATATCTCGGAAAGAAGCGGTTCGTCGCCTTCTATCTCCTGTGCGGAATCTTCGGGGCCCTGCTGTACCTGATTCTCAACGCAGCTTCTTCTCTCACCACCTCGATGGGCATGGAGAACGTTCCTTTTCTTCTGCAGAACACACCGCACACGCCGTTGATCGGTGCCAGTGCCGGGGTGTTCGGTGTGCTGCTGGCAGGAGCGTTTCTCTCCCCGAACTCGACTGTGCTCCTGGCGTTCATCATACCGATCAGGTTGGTCACCCTGGCCTACGGGCTGGTGGTGGCGGCGATCGTGATGTTGTTCTTCCAGACCGCCAACGCCGGCGGTGAGGCGGCGCATCTCGGGGGGGCGATCGCGGGCTTCTATTTCATCCGAAACCCTCATCACCTGCATGGATTCTTTGATTTCATCGGGCGTGCGGATCCAACGAGTCGTTCTTCTCAGGCCCGAAAGCTGCGTTCAGGCAAGGCGGCCAATGCGGTCGCTGATTCCGAGATCGACCGTATTCTCGCGAAAATCCACGACAAGGGTCTCCACAGTCTGACTGCAAAGGAAAAGAAGACGCTCAGGGAGGCATCGAAGCGCTGAAGCAGCGCTTTTCAAGCACATGGCAATCACCTTCACGATTCATGGTTCATCAAGTGAGAATGCGGCTCGCGTCGGTCGTGTGGAGACACCTCATGGTGGATTCGACACACCCGCGTTCATGCCAGTCGCCACCGCCGCCGCGATGAAAGGGCTCACCGTCGACCATGTCCGGGAGAGTCGCTCGCAGATCATTCTCAACAACGCCTACCACCTGATGCTTCGCCCGGGTTCCGATCGTGTCGCCCGCTTCGGGGGCTCGCACAAGTTCATGCGATGGGACGGTCCGATTCTCACGGACTCAGGCGGCTATCAGGCATTCTCGATGAGCGACATCAATTCGGTGAATGAACATGGCGTCACGTTCAAGAGCTTCATCGGTGGTTCGAAGATCGAGTTGACGCCCGAGCGTTCCATCCAGGTCCAGAATGAGATCGGTGCGGACATCATCATGGCCTTCGATGACTGTCCTCCGACGCGAGAAGAGGATTGCGTGAATCCCGAGAAGAAGGTCAGGCTCAAGGGAATGACCTATCTCGAGCGTCTCGTTCAGTCCAATGATCGAACGGCGCGCTGGCTCGACCGGTGCGTCAAGGCGCATGCACGAAGTTCCGATCAGGCACTCTTCGGAATCGTCCAGGGCGGAACCGACGAAGCGCTCAGGCAGCGAAGCGTCGAACAGGTCTGTGCCCATGATCTTCCGGGGTATGCCATCGGGGGGGTTGCCGTCGGGGAGGGGCCCGAGCAGATTCACAAGACCGTGGCGTTCACCGCCAAGCTGCTGCCACAGGATCGGCCTCGATATCTGATGGGCGTGGGATACGAGCGAGACATCGTCAGGGCGGTGGCTGCGGGTGTCGACATGTTCGACTGCGTGCTTCCAACCCGTAACGGGCGAAAAGCTTACGCATTTACCAGGACAGGCCCCATAAAATTGAAGAATGCCAGATTTGCGGACGATCAGAGCCCCATCGACGAGGCGTGCGGGTGTCCAACATGCCGTGGAGGCTACAGCAGGGGGTATTTGAGACACCTTTTCGCCGCGGGTGAATGGCTTGGCCAGAATCTGGTCAGTCAGCACAACCTCTGGCACTACCAGTCTCTGCTGCTGGACATACGCCAAGCGATACGGGATGATTGTTGGTCTTCACTCTTGGATTCCTGGCCCGTCGTCAGGGATGATGCCATGAGCTGAAGGATGCCTCGCGAAACGTTCCAATGCTCTGATTTTCTGCCACTCTGACGCCAGTAAATCCGATCTACATTCACCACAACAGGGTGATGGAACCGAAGAGGCACTGACACGTTCCCCCCTGATGAGCTTCAGCCCCAATGATTCAAAATCACAACACACCTGATTTTTCATATTTGATGCTTTCCCAGTCCGCTTCGAGCGACGCTCCGGTGCTCTCCGGGCAGGGTGGTGCAACCACCACCGGCTCGCCTGCAGACGGTGGGGCCCCGGGTGCGGCGGGGGCGGCTCCGGCCGGGCCGAACTTCATGATCCTTCTGATCCCGGCGATCGGCTTTCTGTTGCTGATGTCGATCATGGGCGGGCGCAAGGAAAAGAAACGACGAAAGCAGCTTGAGACGATCTCGAAGCATGATCGCATCCGCACTCGCGGCGGCATCATCGGTTCCGTGGTGGAAGCCAAGGGAGGTCAGATCGTGATCAAGGTTGACGAAGGCAAGGACACTCGGATCACGCTCGACAGACAGTACGTCGATGCCATTCTGCAGGATGGCAGTGATTCAGATTAAAAACATTCGAACAGACATGAAAGAGGCGGAGTCGACCAGCGTGGTCGATTCTGAGACTTCCAAAACGGGTTCGAAGAGCAAGATTAAGAAGGATCGGGTCGAGACATCATGAAGGGCGCCATCTGGAAACTACTTCTCATCGCGATAGTCATCGCGGGTTGCGTGTATTCGATCTCTCCTCCCGGAGAGAAGATTCGTCTCGGCAAGGACCTGCGTGGTGGAGTCAGCTTCGTCTACGCCATCAACGTTCCGGCCGACGCCAACCGAGAAGAGGTCATCGCGCAGACGATCGACGTGCTCAAGCGAAGAGTGAACCCGCAAGGTGTTCTCGACATCGCATTCCAACCTCAGGGTGCCAATCGGATGGAAGTGGTCATGCCACTGCCCAGCCCCGAAGTGCGTGCCAAGCAGGTTGTGTTCCAGGATGATCTGCAGGCTCTGATCCTCGAGTCAGCGATCACCCGCGGGGCGCTCACGACATCCCTGGAACAGCGAGACGCGCTTCAGAGATTCGGCGGCGACGATCCCGACCGACGTGCTCAGATCGAGGTCTTGCAGGGGCTTTTCGATGAAGCCGCTCAAGCTCGAGCCGAGCTTGCCGCCAAGCGGGATCTTCCCGAAGCCACCCCCGATGAACTCGGTGAACTCGAGAATCAGATTGCCCGTGCGGAACTGCGTTCGGATGAGCTGACCGACGACCTGGTGGCAGGCAGACTCTCGGAAGCACGCGTCCAGGCGGCGCTGGCACTTCCCGGCAAGGAACGACGCAAGCGCGGCCCCGATGATGTCTTTTTCACGATCCCTTCCGAGCGTGATGAACAGATTGCCGAGCTGAGAGCGGAATTCCCGCATCTCTCCGGAAAGCTCGACACCATGCTCGGATCCTTCGCCGACTACGCGGAGATTCGAACCGGACTCGATGACCCGGAAGATCTCAAGCGACTTCTCAGCGGTGCCGGTGTGCTTGAATTCCGAATCGCGGTTTCGTCGCAGGATCCGCAAGGTGTGAATCCCGCCGAGATGCGTGAGCAACTCGCGGATCGCGGTCCTCGAAACACCGATTCACCTGTCGCCGGTTGGTATCCCCTCAACGATCTCGAGCAGTGGGTTGATTCACCTGAACAGCTGGCTTCGCTCCAGGCGGATCCAGCCACGTATTTCACCAGTCGACGACTGGTGGCTGCCGAGCGTGATGGCAAGATCTACATCCTGCTCTACACGACGCCCGAAAAGTCGATGACTCACGAGGGCGACCAGAAGTGGACGATGCAACGGACCTTCCGGACGGTCGATGAACTCGGGCGGCCTGCAGTGGGTTTCGCACTCGATCCAAGTGGTGGTCGTGCCATGAGTGGACTGACTGGGCCCAACATCCAGCAGCCCATGGCGATCGTCCTTGATGGTCAGGTCTACAGTGCGCCCAACCTGAATTCCCGCATCGGTGATCGAGGCGTGATCTCCGGAAACTTCGCCACCGCGGAAGTCGATTATCTGATCCGAGTCCTTGCGGCCGGTGCGCTTGANGCNCGTCTTTCCAAGGANCCGATCTCGACNAGCGTNCTTGGACCGACGATCGGTGCCGACAACCTCGNNAAGGGNCTTCAAGCNGTCCTGCTTGCNGTCGTGGTCGTCGCGATCCTGATGGTCTGCTACTACTTCTTCGCTGGCTTCGTGGCCGTTGTCGCGCTGTGTCTGAATGCCCTGCTGGTGTTCGGAATCATGGCGATGATCGACGGTACCTTCACCCTTCCCGGTCTTGCAGGCATCGCCCTGACGATCGGCATGGCGGTGGATGCGAGCGTGCTCGTCTACGAACGAATCCGGGAAGAGATCGTCAACAACAAGGAAGACCTTCGCATCGCGGTTCGACTCGGATACAAGAAGGCCGCCAGTGCGATCTTCGATGGCAACCTCACGAACCTCATCGTCTGTTTCGTCCTCTACCAGACGGCTGCGACCGAAGTCCGTGGCTTCGCTCTGACACTGTCGATCGGCGTGCTCGGGACCCTCTTCACGACGCTTTTCGTCGGTCGCTTCATCTTCGACGTTGCAGTCGAAGGATTCGGTGCCCGAAAGTTCCCCGGCCTGATGCTTCCCGTCGTCGTTCCGGCGATTCACCGCATTCTGCAACCCAAGATCGACTGGGTCNCGCTTCGTCGAGTCTTCCAGGCATTCTCCGTGTCGGTCGCAGCGGTCGGCCTCTGGTTGTTCTTCTCAACCGGAACTGACATCCTCGAGACCGAATTCCGTGGTGGTGTCAGCCTCACGATGTCGACTCGTGATGCCCAGGATGGTGAAGCCGCTGGTGAAGGCGGGCGGCTTCTGTTGTCCCTGGGTGAGGTGCGCGAGCGCCTGCAGGCAGTCGGTGAGGCTGCTCCCGAGGGTTCAGCGGTCTCCGAACTGCGTAATGCGACCGTGCTCACATCAGGGCCTTCGACGCTNGATGTTCGTGCCGAAGCGTTTCAGGTCAAGGTGGCGAACCCCGCCGATGCGACCGATGACGATGCCATCGAAAAACTGATCGTGCAGGCGGTGGTCGGAGAATTCTCCGATCAGCTGGACATCGATGCCCCGGTGGTCTTTGCCGGTCAGAACGACGATGATCACACCATCCGGACATTCTCTCTTGAGAGACCGACCATCGAGCAGAACATCGGGCGTGATGGCCCGGGGCGTTCGGTCGGTGAATTCCGTGGCGGAGTGGCCGTCATCATCGAGGATGTCGAGCCGGCAATCACGCCGGAAGATGTCACCCAGCGGATCAAGCGGCTGCGCAATCAGCCCGACTACGCCGACACCATCGGACGTCAGGTTCGTGTGCTCGGACTGGGACTGCCTGTCGCAAATGATTCCTACAACAATTTCTGCGTTCTCGTCTCGGATGAGGAACTCAGTTCGTTCGATGTCGACCTCGAGACCTGGGATGAACAGCTCGCGAAACAGGAATGGGAGCTCATCTCTGCCGCGCTTCTTCGCGAAGCCAGTCTCGAGCAGGTCTCGAGTTTCTCGCCCACGGTGGCTCAGAACCTCGTGGCGTCCGCCGTCGTCGCCGTGATTCTCAGTCTGCTCGGCATGTTGATCTACATTTGGATTCGCTTTGGTGACCTGTGGTATTCATTCGCAGCCGTTGCGGCCCTGTGTTTCAACGTCTCAGTCTGCCTCGGTGCCATCGCGATCAGCGTGATGGTCGGCTCTCAGGGTTGGGCGTCGTCCTTGAACATCGAGGAATTCCGAATCGACCTGAACGTCATCGCCGGTCTGCTCACGATCATCGGGTATTCGCTGAATGACACNATCGTCATCCTCGACCGTATTCGTGAAAACCGTGGCCGTCTGCCGTATGCATCACGTGAGTGCGTCAACAATTCCATCAATCAGACCTTCAGTCGAACGGTTCTGACCAGTGGCACCACGATCGTCACCGCTTTGATTCTGTTCAACCTGGGCGGCACGGGCATTCGACCATTCGCCTTCACCTTCCTGGTGGGACTGATCGCGGCAACTTTCTCATCGGTGGCCATTGCAGCTCCCATGGTCTATCGCCGCGGTGGTGGCACGCAAACCGCTTCGAATGATGGACTTGGCGATTCAGCACCGGTGTCATCCTGAACCTTGCTTCAGGCCGAGCCTGAAAAAAAACACGTTATTTTCACTGAACACGCCGTCTCTTGGCATCCTAAGCCCAGAGACGGCGTGTTCATGTTTATGATGTGAATGAAAATCAACTCAAAACGCTGAAGATCCAAGGATTCGGAGTCTCCTCATGACAGCAGGAAGTCGTATCGTCATCGCCCTGGTCGTTCTCGCCTTTCTGGGGACAGGCCTGTATTACCTCGCCATTTCAGATGAGGAAGGTGTCACTCCCGCGATCGCTCCGGCAGTGAGTGAACCCACACCGGCGCCTGTCAGCACAGTCGAAGACCTCGTTCGGGCTCCTCGTCCGGTCGCCGAGCAAACCCTCGCTTTTCGAGTGCCGGTGAGTCCGTCGGATCCGATTGATCGGGCCAATGCTCTCAAGCAGTTGGCGGTTCCCGGGTGGCGCAATGTTCCAGGTGCGCCCGTTGGCTGGTATCCCATCGAACGTCTTGATGCCTTCTATGCCACGGAGGCCCAGAAGCAGGATCTCCTTCTGGATCCAACCACCTATCTCAGGGAACGCTTCACGCTCATCGCCGCCCCCAGTGATGGCAAGCTCTTCGTTCTCCTGTANGGCACGAGTGGCAAAAGCCTTGCGCCAGCACGGCGTCGGGGTGTCGACGTGATGTCCGTTTCATCGGTTCCCGGTGAGGCTTCTCAGGGTGGGCTCAGTCTTGAACTGGGCTCGAACACCTATGAAATGCTCAGGACTCTCCAGGCACGAAATGTGTCGAGAAAATGGGCAGTTCTCGTCGATGGCACCGTCATCGACGTGGCTTCCATCGGAGCTCTCGAAGGCCCCTCGATCGTGATTGGTTCTGGATTCTCCAGTGATCGACTCGCTTCGATCAAGGCAGGNATTCTCGGGACATCCAAGATGATGGCTGCTCGTTTCGAATCCGTCGCACCGGTCGCACCGGTCGCACCCGAACCCGAGCGGGAACTTCTCCTGGCGGCTTCGACGACCGTGGCTCAGGACACCAAGCCTGTCGAGACAAGACGGCAGGCAGCCGAGCCGACCAAGCCTGTCATCCCCGCGAACGTTGGCGCTGTGATGACTGACTACGTCGTTCAGGAAGGTGACACCCTTGCCGACATCTCGGAAAACTGGTTCGGGCTTCGAGGCAAATGGGCTTTGATCGTGGCGGCAAACCCCGGTCTTGATCCTTCGCGCCTCTCCATCGGCCAGGTCCTGATGCTGCCTCCCAGGAGTGCGGCGGTTCGTCCTGCTCGCCCTGAAAAGGCACGCGTCTCGTCCAAGGGAACCTACGTGATCGAACCGGGTGACTCGCTTTCTCAGATCGCCTACGAGCTCTACGGAAATGGCGTGCACTGGGATCTCATCTACAGGGCCAATGAAGAGTTGATCGGCAAGGATCCTGCGGATCTCGTCGTCGGACAGGTTCTGGTGATTCCTCCCAAGCCTTCGCAATGACTGTCGCGGCGTCCGCTGACATTCACTCAGCTCGTGCGTGCGAGTTCCATGTTTCGTGCCATGTTCGAGTGTGAAAGAGAGCCGATCACGATGCTCGAGACCTCGGGCAGATCTGCAAGCCAGGGAAGGGCTGTGGCGGGAGCGACACGCCCCGAACCCAGTCCTTTCTTGATCAGCACGCCCACGGATCGTCGGTGTGCTTCGCGAACCACTTCGAGCTGATCCGTCAGTTCCGGGTTCAATTCGACCATCAGAACCTCGATGTCCGACTCATGTTNAAGCGCACGTAGGTGGCCCTCGGAAGTCTTTCCGGAGAAGCCGATNTGTCTGAGATCTCCGCGTTCTCTGCGCCGTTCCAACGTCTCCAGGACGTCGGTCTGGTCGATGATCCTCAGATCATCTCCGTTCGAGTGAACACTGACCACATCAAGGCAGTCCGTTCCAAGTCGGGAGAGACTTCTGTCGAGCGACTGGTTCACGCTTTCGCGGTCGTACGCGTAGGTGGATCCACTGGCGTCGAATGTCTCGCCCACCTTGGTGCACAGAGTGATCCGGCTGCGAGCTCCATTACGAGCAAGGGCGGCTCCGATCAGTTCTTCACTGACTCCGTAGGCCGGAGCGGTGTCGATCACATTGATTCCCATGTCGATGAGCCGATCCATCAGCGTGAACACGTCCTTGCGATCGGGGAGTTCGTATTCGGCGGAATACTTGGTGCCTTTGTTTCGTCCGATCTTGAAGGCTCCGAAACCGATGAGCGAGACCTGGAGTCCCGTCTTTCCAAGAGATCTCAACTCCATCGTGCGGTCTCCCATGGAGGGGAGGCGACGACCGGCGTCGGCTGTTCGTTGAAAGGGGCCGCACACGCCCCATCATTGGAAGACGTCTGCTCGATCAGCGCGTCGACCTTCTCAGCGGCATTGGGAGCCAGCACCATCTTGGTCGGCCAGACGGTGATGATGTCATCGAAACCATTCACGAACGCGCCGTCGGGGCGTGCCCATCGGCGTGTCTTGAGTTCGGCGCGATCGACTCGGTAGGTCGCCCAGGTCAAAGCTTTGGATTCCGCATTGAAATCAGGGAGCGCCGACGCCAGGCAACTCATGGATTCCAGTCGTTGGGCCTCTTCCGAGCGCTTGCAGCCATCTTCGGCGAGCCGACCACCGAGTTGCCAGACACGGTCGCCATTGCGGGCGGTCGAGCTGGTGATCGTGACCCGAGTCTGGCCGCCATCGACGCAGTGACCGTTCAGTTCGGGGAGTGCTTCCGGTGCTCCGCGCACCATGCCCATGTGAAGCGGACGGAGTTGCATCTCAGGGCGAGCCTGGGCGCTGGCGGGGAGGTCTTCCAGCAGCTTCATGAGAGACTCGTTCCCTCGCCCGGCGGCAAGGACGACTCGGTTGGTTCGCACGATCACGGATGACCCTTGAGGGGTCATGATGGTCACGGTGTATCCGCCCCCGGGCTCCTTGGAGATCGACTGGACCGTCCCGTGAAGAAGCCTGTCCTCGTGGGTTCTTCGCATCGTCTCAAGCACGGAAGGCATTTCGATCACCTGCTCGGGAAGCAAAGCCACGTCCCCTGGGCAGCTCTTCAGGATCTCGGGGCGATTTTGCGGTTCGATCACTGAAGGAGTCACGGCGAGGCCCACCTTGGCACCGACCATGCCCACGATCGAGCGGACGGAATCCGTTCGCCAGAGATGGCAGTGCGGACTTCGTATTCGTGTGTCACTCAGGTCCGGGAGGCAGGCACCTGTGAGGCTTCTCTCCCATCGTTTCGGCATGGCCGAGACCTCTCGGGCGCCCGTCGGGACGATCCCTGAAAGGGCGTACTTGGTGCCTCCATGAAGAATGCCCTGGGCGGANATCGACTGGCCTTCTCCCAGGCTTCCCGACTCGACCAGGCCGGTCGACAATCCCCGCTCGACTTGAAGGTCGAGCGTCCAGAGGCCTGCGATGCCGCCGCCGATGATGAGAGTGTCGAGGTTCACTTTGGACATGATGTCTTGATTGATCCGATGAGAAGACCCGGTGAGGAACATGGTATCCTCCGAGACTCCTTCTGTTTCTCATTTCCGCTTCGGAGCGATCATGACTCATACCTGCGTCCTTATTCC
>NYVB01000007.1 GCA_002684315.1 Planctomycetaceae bacterium
TTGCATTGATGGCGGATGGAAACATGCCCGGTTCCGATCCGAAAGGTCGATCGATCCAGAAGACGCTGGATTTCATACTCGCCTGCTCCACCGACACCGGTCTGATCTCGGCGGACAAGACGTCGCATGGCCCCATGTACGGCCACGGCTTCGCAACACTCTTTCTCGGTGAGATCTACGGGATGAACAACGAGGATCCACGGGTTCGAGACACCCTGGTCCGTGCGGTGCAACTCATCGTCAACACACAGAACGAGGAAGGTGGTTGGCGCTACAACCCGATTCCCTACGATGCCGATGTCTCGGTGACGATCTGCCAGGTCATGGCGCTTCGTGCCGCAAGAAACGCGGGCATCAAGGTTCCCAAGGAGACCATCGACCGTGCGGTCCGCTACATCCGTGATTGCCAGAATCCNGATGGTGGTTTTCGCTACATGATTCAACCNGGAAACAGTGCCTGGCCTCGAACCGCCGCAGGAGTCGCGACACTTTTCTATGCCGGAATCTACGAGGATGATTCCATCTCCCGAGGCATCACCTATCTCGAGAACGCAGTCGGTCCGGACAGTGGCAGAATGTCCACGATTTCATCTCATTACCTCTACGGTCATTATTATGCCTGCCAGGTCATGTTCATCGCCGGTGGTGAGCAATGGAGATCATGGTGGCCTGTGATTCGTGAGGATTTGATTCGATCCCAGTCGAGTGACGGAAGCTGGAATCTCAACACCAATGTGGGCGCGGAATACGGAACCGCCATGGCACTGATCGTTCTCCAAATGCCCAAGCGGTATCTTCCGATCTTTCAGAAATGAGCACGTGAAAGAGAATTCTCCATGTTTCCATGCCTCTTTCGACGCATATTCCCTCTGTTTCTCATCTGCTCCACACAAACATTTGCAGATGTTCTCGTTGATGTCGTTCGCTGGGACATGACCAGGTCGTCNGGTGTTCTCGTGACGATCGACTCGACCACCGTTCAATTGTCCCGTGATGATGATCTCATCCAACCGATTCCCGTCGATGAGATCGCTTTCATTTCGATGAACACCACTGTCCGTGACCTGAACAGATNGTTTGGCGTTCTCGTGATGATCGATACCTATGACGAGACGCTTCCGGTCACGATTCAGGCGATCGATGATTCATCCGTCCAGTTTTCCAGAGAAGACGGTCGTATGGAATCCGTTCCATTCAGAAAGATCGATTTCATCTCCATGNATGTCGAATCGAAGGTNCCGAAGACACGATTCAACGCCATCCGTTCCACTGGANCAGTTCGTCTCGTGGACGGAGGCGTTCTCACGGGAAAACCGAAACAGGAGACCGGTGGATTNACCTGGCGTAACTGGTGGACGGGTCCAATCACGATGCCTCTCGAAGAAATCAGTTCCTTCACCCGATNTGAAGCAAGCCAACGAATCGAGTCATCCAATGTCGACGATGTGGTGTCCCTTTCGAATGGTGACAGGATCTCCGGCTTCGTCGATTCGATCGAAAATGGNATCATCACCCTCGAAAAAGAGGACGGCACCGTTCTTGAGATTCCACAAGAAAGCATCGATCAAGCTTTTTTCGCGAACAGAGTCACGCCGACTTCCGGACCAGCGCTCTGGACGACTCTCGGTGATCGATTNGTGGTTGATTCGATCTCGTACGATCAGAATGCCGGTTTCATCATCGGGAAAAGACCGATGTCGCAGGATCTCATCGGCGGTTTCGTGTTTGAGAACGACAGAATCACACCGTTGTCATCAAGGCCGATCACTTTGCATGAGACCCCGAAAACACCTCGATATCATCTTCCAAGACCAGTGATCTCCCGTGGTGCGAATCGAATGGATGCATCCATCATCGAATTGAAGGGACCTCTCCGTGCGGAATGGAAACTTCAGAGCCCTGGACTCCGTTTCGTCTCAACTCTGGTGATTCCCCAAGCATCCAGACGACATGCCGAGATGGAGATCAGAATTCTCGACGGNGACGAACTTCTGGTCTCGTTTGAAATGGATTCGTCGAATCCAACCATGGACGTCTCCGTGAGAATTTCCGGAGAAGTCCTCACACTCGAGGTTCTTGACTCGGGGGGTGGTCCGATCATGGATCAAATCGAACTCCACGAAGCCTTNCTGTTCTCACCGACAGAGTGACNCACCTGATTCGGTGGTGACTTCGACGTGTCCGGAATCATTGAATTCCATCGTGATCGCACCATGTGATGCCGTGTCGAACCGCGTGATTCCTGATTCCGCATCCACAATTCGCGACAGATGGTCTCTTCGCATCCTCGTCGCACCGGTTGATTGAACGATGATGTCCGGATCGATGGTGTTGATGAACGACTCCGATGACGGTCGAACGCTTCCATGATGTGGCGCCTCGAGAACGATCGGATTCTTCAGATCCTCGATGTTCTTCATGAGCCCTTTCATTGAAATCTCTTCGATGTCTCCGGTGAAAAGGACGCATCGAACCTCCTTCCCCTGGATGTTCTTCACCAGAGAGACGACCAATGAATTGTCGTTCTCCTTTCGATGAATCGTTTCATCTGGTGGATGGTGAACCCTGAAGATCATCTCTCGAGAGACGATCTCCATGTTCTCATGAACAACCTGACAGGGGACTCTCCAATCCCGCAACAATTTCATCATCAGGCCGGCAGGGCTCTTTGGAGATCTTTCAGACGTCTCCAGAAACGATTGTCCGATGATGAAGGAACCGATCGGAATCCTCCCGATGATTTCCGACAACCCTGAAAAGTGATCCATGTTCGCATGACTGATGAAGACACCATCAAGTCTTCTGATGCCATGGTGATCCAAGACCGGGAGGATGATTTTCTTTCCGCTTGAACCTCGTTCGATCGAACCACCATCGAAGAGGTAGCTCGATTCTTCGGTCATGATCAGATGACATGTTCCATTTCCCATGTCCATCGTCACCAATCTGATGTCCGAATCCATGTCATGTCCTCGAATCGGTAGAAACATCACCAGAAGGAGGGAGGCCGTCGCTGCGATGAGAATCATCCGCTCCCGAAGATTCCTGTGAATCAACGATCTCCAGATGACGGTTTCAACTCCGATGGTCACGAACAGCGGCCATTCTGAAACGACGAAGAAAGATCCAGGAATGGAATCGAATGCCATGATCACCCATTCGATCGACTTCATCGATGAGACGGAACATGCTCCCGGTATCCATGACAAGGAGGGAAACACGAGCGCGGTCATGATCGATATGACGGAGCTGATGATCATCACGGTCATCAACGGCATAAGAACGATCGAGGCGATGATTCCTATCGGACACACGATTCCAAAATGGTGAAGCACCAGCGGGGTCGAGGTCAACCAGGCGATCACACCACATGACACCATGTCTCTTGTGAACCGTGCGTTCATCGATCTTGTGATCATGGAATCACCCGGGATCGTCGGGATCAACCTGGACATGTGTGGTGTGAGCGTGATCAATGAAGCNACGACGACGAATGTGAGTTGAAAACCCGGATTCATGATGTCACGAGGGTTGATTCCCAGCATGATGATCGAGATCAGGGAGAGCAATCCGATTCTCGACCATTCTCTTCCCATGGAGATTCCGAACGTCGCCAGCATGATCACCGCACCGGAACGTATTGCCGGAGCCCTCAGATCGATGGCAGACATGCCAAGTCCCAGAAAGATCATCATGGTGAGACCTCTCATCGCGCTTCCCCGTCCCCTCATCACGAGAGCTGGAATCGCGGAGAAGACTCCGATCGCAAATCCACTCACGGCGAGATAATGGGCCGTACCAGTTCGCTTGTAGGGTTGCGACAACGATTCGAACGCACTCGTGCGATCCCCGAGAACGATCGCACGAATCAGGTCATGTTCCGATTCATCACCAAACCAACAGATCGAGGAATCGAGTGAGTCTGAAACCACCATGGACCATGCTTCATGGAGTGATATCAGATTCGAATCGTCCGACCCACCTCCTGTTCGAGTGACATCGATCAATGATGNATGTTCGATCATGAGAATCGGTTCGACAGCGAACTTGAGATCACATCCGGGATTNGTCGACCCACCGGGGTTGAACACCCGAACACGTGCTCTGCACTCATCACCCGGGATGACTGCAATCACTTCGTTCCTTCCCGTCGGCACTTTCATGTNTATCTTCGAGCACTTGATCGAACGACCGCTCGAGGTATCCGTCAGTGAAACATCAACCAGTGGTATGGTCTGAAGCATCCGATCCATCGGGGGTGGTCCGAGGAGACCATTGTGCGGTCCNGGTCTTTCGGGATGTCCAGCGACGCACGCTTTCATCTGGACGATGCCGAGATCTCCGAATGATGCGACCTCCAGATGCTCCTGTGAAATGGTCTTGCATGAATTGTGGGCATGAAACCAGCCGATGAGACATGTCGCACACAGGATCAGCATGCGTGCCGTGAGACCATGACCTTTCTGGTTGATGATGATCGACATGATGATCATGGTGATCACCAACGAGACCACGACCACCCCATTCGATTGAAAATCCAAGTCGAAAAAGATCCCGCAAGCGATTCCGACAGCCCATGAAATCCCGATACCAACGATCGGTACCGGTGATCGACCATCATCGATCGATTCGAAGTTGGACCGANGTCTCTCCTCGCTGAGGATCCTTCGTACTGTTTCATCCACGGTTTTTTTCCCGTAAATCAAATCAGTCTTATCAGCATCCGAGATCACTTCGAGAAGTGGTGCACAAAGACACCGTTTTCAACTCGAAGACAAAAAGAGACAGACCCCTCGACGGCGAAAGTCGAGAGGTCTGCCAAAATTCGTTCTACTGTTGTAGGGAATCAGTTCCGCTTCGCAAAGCACCAGATGATCACGAAGAGTGCGATTATCCCAGCAAGGCTGTTGCTTCCGATCTCATTGATGAACGCGATGAGGTTCTGTGTGATCGTCGAGAAGTACCAACCCTGGTCTGGTCCGAAGATGATGTAGACCACAACACCAAATGCGATCAACACCAATGCGAGATCCACGATGTCCTTCGCCCAGTCTTTGACTTGTTGAATCGGGTTCATATTTCTTTCTTCTCCGGTCAGGTGATCAACGCCCACCTGCCAATGGCGTCAGTGCTCTAGGCAGCATCCGTGCGGCCAGATCAACACCGAGTACGAGTACTTGCTTTCGAAATATCGGACGACTGGGGTGTTTTAGTTGAGAGGCCACNTTCAAGAAACATCGTATATCCCTGCGATAAAGAGCTTTTTTCAAACCCTAAAGAGAGAACAGGCATGATTTTAAGTGTTTTTCAAAGAAGCCGATATTTCGGTACTGAAAACACCTTGTTTCACAGTGTTTTCACTTCTATCCGGGGTGATTGGAAACTTCCGTGAGCGTTTCCAGGGTCTTGTTGGCATCCCCGAAATCTATTGATTGTGCCGCGATCGCCAATCCGGATTCGATCGAATCCGACAGACCTGAAGCATGAATCGCCGCTGCGGCATTCAAGAGAACCATGTCTCTTGCAGGTCCTCTTTCGTGACCGGAAATCGTGTCTCTCACCAATTCAACGGCGTGATCAAGGTCTCTCGCCTGGAGATCTTCAAATGGACAAGTCTGCAGTCCCAACTCTTTCGGATCGATCACGTACTCCCTGATGGTCCCANGATCGACTTGGGCGACCTTGCTAGGTGCTCCAAGTGAGAACTCATCGAGACCGTCTTCGGAGTGCACCACGATCGCACGAATCGAACCGAGTCTCGCCAATGTTTCAGCGACCACGGGAATGAAATCGGCGTCATAGACACCCATCACCTGTCGTCCGGCTGATGCTGGATTGGTCAATGGTCCAAGAAGATTGAAAAGTGTCGGAAATCCCAGCGCCTTTCGGACCGGCATTGCGTGTTTCGCGGCAGGGTGGTGGTGTATCGCGAAACAGAAACAGACGTTCGCCTCCTGAAGNCANNTCTTCTGGACANCNCTTGATGCTCCGACATTCACACCNANNGCCTCNAGNACNTCCGCNGAACCACGACCCGTTCGTGATCTGTTGCCATGTTTCGCGACGCGTGCTCCACTCGCTGCAGCGACGATCGCNGCTGCAGTNGACACNTTGAACGTCTTCGGTGCACCACCCGTNCCCGCNGTATCGAGCANNTCNTCGGANTNGAATCCCGTNTCAAGCGGATCNACCTTGTCCCGCATCACCCNNGCCGCTCCCGTCAATTCNTCNGTGGTGGGGAGTCTGGTCGCNAGNAGNGCCAGNAGTGCGCCCATTTCCGCNTGATGNGCTTCNCCNGTCATGATGGCTTCGAAGGCGGCTGAAGCACTCTTCTCGTTCAAGGTCTCTCCACTCAGAAGTGTGAGCAGATATGGAGTGAGGTTCGCTGCTTCCATGCGGGCGAATTCGGGGGGGTGTCGATCATTCATGAATCCTGTTTCTCGCACATTTGAAGAGTGGGGTAAATGACTCATTCTCTCCGTTGACTTCGGCTTTTTGGTTCATTTACGTCATTTTTTATCATTAGAAGTCCTTGTTTCAATTCTCGTGCGTATTACTTAGTGAGGCTCCTTTCGAAACGATCAGGGCTTCACCTGATTGTCTCGGTACGACACACATGATTTCGTGTCATANCAAGACTGATGAAACGAGGAAATAAATGACCAACCAAGAGATGATGGCAAATTCCAACGACCGATCCGAAACCCCCAGACGTTCACGTCTTGTTTCACTCGGTATTCTTCTTGGCTCCGCGGTCCTCCTCCACGCCATCACGTTCACAACTCTTGATGTCCTCGTTCCCATTGATGACGGCGTCGGTTCGAACACAGCCCTCGTCATCGACAGTGGCATGAAACCGATGGACATGCTGGTCGACGCACGCTGATTCAACTCGCGTTCCGACCCTGTTCATCCCAAGTGACCTGAAGCCTCGGCGTTGTCGAGGCTTCTTTCATTCCCGTAGAAAACCGGTTCCGGTGACCACATGTCGTTTCCCGACTCCTTGCTAGACTGTGCTCGTGCTCATCCTCGCAGAAAGCTACATTCACACACTTGATCCCGACGCTGTTCGGATCACGGACTCATTCACGATCAAGTGGTACGGCCTTTCCTATCTCGCCGGTTTTCTCGTCGCCTGGTGGTTGATTCGCTGGCTGGCTGGAAGCGGACGGATCCTCCTGTCGCGGACCGACGCGACGGATTTCATCACGTATTGCGTCGGTGGGGTGCTCGTCGGAGGACGTCTCGGGTACTGCCTTTTCTACGACCCCTCCCTTCTCATCGATTTCTCGGCTAATTTTCCCTTCTGGGGTCTTTTCGCCATTCATCAAGGTGGCATGGCCAGTCATGGTGGAATGATCGGCGTCATTTTCGCGATGTTGCTCTTTTCGAGATCTCGAAGACTTCCTTTTCTACACCTCCTTGATGTCACTGCATTCATCGCCCCTCCCGGATTGTTCTTCGGTCGGCTCGCGAATTTCATCAATGGTGAACTGTGGGGAGTGACGCTTCCTGATTCAATGCAGGCGTCCCCACCCTGGTGGAGCGTGAAATACCCCCAGGAAATCCAATCGGCTCCGGTCGAAGCGATCATGTCACTGAACACCACGGTGCTTCAATCGACCGCCACCACGGGAATGGATCCCGTTCGTACGATCGTGGAGGAGGCGTATCGCGGAAACAACGAGCTCATCAACCAGATGGCTCCGTATCTCGTCGCCCGTTGGCCCTCACAGCTTTTTCAAGCGGCCAGCGACGGACCAGCTCTGTTCATCGCTCTGGCGCTCGTCTGGCTGGTACCGAGAAAGCCCGGAGTGATCGCCGGCTGCTTTCTCTTCTTCTACGGCGTGCTTCGAATCGTGACCGAGGTGTTTCGCGAACCCGATGAAGGTGTCGCTCTCTTTCTCTCCCTGAGCAGGGGACAGGTTCTCAGTGTCGCCTTGGTCGTTGCCGGAATTCTTCTCGTGTCCTGTGCGAGACTGCGCTCTGTCGATCCGGTCGGTGGGCTGCGAACCNTCGGGAAATGAGCCTTGCGACGGTCAGGAGGATTTCACATCATCCGCTTTCTTTGAAGCGATCTTCGCGGGTGGCCCCCCGGGTTTTTCACCCTTGGGCTTGCTGGAGCCATCTCCACCACGATTCTTGCCCTCGAGCTTGTCCACGACCTCGACGGCATCCGGTCTTCTCAGAAGGATCTTCTCATCGAGGTCGAGTCCTTCAGTGATCTCCACGGCAAGCTCACTCGCTCTTCCGACGTTCACTTTTCGCTGTGACCAGCCACCATCGGCCGGCACGTAGACGAATGAACTCGCCCCCTCTCTGAAGACAGATTGAATGGGAACCGAAATCACGTCGTTGACCAGGCCGAGTTCGATCTCAGCCCGACATCTCATCGATGGTTTCAAGCCCATGGACGCATCCGTCTTGAGCATGATCAATACGGTGTAATCACGTCGGTTGGGATCTCGCCATCCACCATCCTTGGCCATAACGCTGACGCTTCCCACTTCACCTTCGATCGCCATGTTGGGGAATGCATCGGAGAATACCGTTGCGGGCATGCCGCTCTTGATTCGACCACTCAGAGCTTCACTCACCTTGACACTGGCCACCATCTGCGACGTGTTGGGAAGCAGGATCACAAGTTGATTCGGTGACAGGCTCGTTCCGATCATCGGAGGTCCCTGGTCATCGCGTCCTCTACCCTCTCTCATGCTGGATCTGTAGACCACGAGACCATCGGTCGGGGCGAGCACCAGACATTTCTCGAGCTGTTCCTCTAACTCCATCTTTCGTTCGTTGCTGCCGGCAAGTTTCGACTTGTCCGATTCGACCGTCGCAACCTGGGTGACCATCTCCGCCTGGTGCCTCTGCTTGACTCGACCCTTTTCGGAGGAAGCCTGTTCAAGATCGGAGACTCTCTTCTTCTCATCCTGTTTACTTGTGAATCGCTTGTAGACGTCCAGTGAGATCTCGGCCTCCTTGACTGCGGCGGTGGATTCGATCATCGCGATTCGATCACGTTCATACTCATCACGGCTGATGAATCCGTTCTCCACGAGATCCTTCGCTTCTTCGAATCGTTTCACCAGTCTTTCGTCATTGATCTTCGTGGTCTCGAGCTTGAGCTTGAACTTCTGTTCATTCTGAATGTGTTCACCCTCTCTCCAGGCCTGAAGAGCGAGCTCCGCGATCTCGATGTTGAGATCTGCCTTGTCGAGGTCGCTTTCCATCGCACTCTTCGCGATGGCAAGTGATTGTTCAGAGGTGACGACTCGGTTCGTCTGATCGAGGATCTTCTCGTTGAGATCCTTGATCTTCTGTCTGATCTGATCATCGTTCAACTGAAAGAGGACGTCACCCTTATTCACGTAGGTGCCTTCTTCGGTGATCTTGTTGATCACACCGGAGGTTTCAAGGGGGTTTCTCACCTCGACCAACTGGCTGGTGGTGAGCTCTCCGTTGGCTGGAATCTTGATCCTGAAATCACCCCGTTTCACGGTGTGAATGTCGATGATCTTCTGCCCCGAGGCGTAATCGGTTCCGCCCCTCATCGTGAGAAGGAGAATCACCCCGATCACGACTACGACCACACCCACGATCACGGCCGTGGTGGAGAATCCGAATCGACTTCTGATTGACACTTCATTCTTCATTGGTATCGCTCCATGCGTGATCATCCTGATCATGTTGTTCGTTCCGATGAAACGAAACCACTTTCGCGTGCTTCTTCCATCTCTTCGGTGTCTTCGTCGAGGGGCTCACCTTCGGTGTTCTTCATACCGGGAAGTGGTATGAGCGTTCCATCTCTTCTGACTCGAAGTCGTCCACTGGCACCCAGGTATTCGATGATGGCCACCTGCAGGTCTCTCGCGGCACTGTCCCTCTGGTCTTCCGCCCGTCTCAGGGCGTTGACCGCCTCGGTCCGGTCTCTGGTCGACGCCCTGTCTGGTGCGGCTTCGATCGATTGAAGTCGATTTTCCGCGATGCCGACGTTGCGTTCCTGCAGCAGAAACGAGAATTGCGCCCGCTCGATCGCTCTGACCCGGCTTCGCACCTCGATGGCGACCTGGTCCCTGGCGTTGTAGTACTGCCTGATGCTTTGTTCGAGTTTGATCTGTGATTGACGAAGCTGATACTTTTCGATCACTCGGTCGAGGGCCGCTGAAAAGGTCAGACCCACTCCAAATGAAACTTCATCGGGGCTGAGATCGAATCCGATGTTCGAGGTCGGATCTGCGAATGGAACCAGCACGGATCCGTTGAGATCGAGATCCGAGAGAAGGCCGTTCTTGGCCAGGTCGACCTTGCGTCGAAGGTCATCGATCTGGTCTCGTTCAGTCTGAACCTCGAGTCGAAGCCTCAATGCGATGAGGACCGCCTCGTCAGGTGTGATCTCGGGTGCCTCCAGGTCGAGCATCTCCTTCTTGATGATGACCGGAAACTCCGTCGCCATTCCTATCAACAACTTGAACTGATCCACGGCCAGACGATATCTCTCTTCGAGACCACCAAGTCTGTCGATCTCGAACAAGGTGTCCTGCTTCGCCAGATCAGCCTGAAACGGCTCGAGTCTGCCTGCTTCGACCAATGCACTCGATCGGTTCTCGACNTGCTGGAAGAGAGCCACACTCCGGCGTGCGTTTTCGATCGATTGTTGCTGGACCACGAGATTCAGATAGTTCGTGACCAGATTCAGGTAGTAAGTTCTTCGAAACGTTTCAAACGCACGTGCCGCATAGACGAGATTCCTCTTCGCTTGAATCAGTGGTTCTCGAACGGTGTTTCCGGCGCCACGCAGCAGTGGTATGTCCGCTGAAAGGACCAGGTCGACGTTGTCCGCGTACTCGCCGTTGCTGAAGAAGAAATTGTCGAGAAGATTGGTCGTGCTCGCGATGAGGCTCGCAGAGACCTCTCCACCCATGGGGAGTCTTTGTGAGACGCCAAAATCATTGACGATGGTCAGTGCACTGTCGAATCGTCCTTCCAATCCCGCGAAGTCACCGATCTCCGAATCGAGTCTGAATTCGTTGAAGAATCTCGGCTCCCATTTGTGCTCTTCGATGAGCAGGGCCAAAGCTGCGATCAGGTAGTCCTCTTCGGCATTGACGTATTCCAACGAGTTGGTCGTTGCGAATTGAATGGCTTCGACCAGTCCGAGCCGCATCGCATTCGATGGAGGTTCCGACATGTCGTTCATCCGCTGTGCGACCTTGTCGGCATCCTGGTCGATGGCATCCTGTGGCATGAACCTCAGATCTTCTGCCGGTGGATTGTCGGTGGGGGGGGTGTTGTCGATCAGGCGATTCTCTGGAAATGCGGTGCCCGCTCCACTCATCCACCCCTGATCGC
>NYVB01000008.1 GCA_002684315.1 Planctomycetaceae bacterium
AGCTGGCTGGCAGGGTTCGGCATCCGCTACATCGGCCGCGGTTGGATGTGGAACGTCTCGGGACTCGATGCGATCCGAATCGACCGCACGAAGGGCGGCTCTTTCTTCATCGGCACCGATGAACCCGCAGCGCTCGAAGCCGCGATCAACGCGGCCATCTCGAAGCGAGCCGATGTCTGAGGNCATCGTTCCGCCGCCGGCATTCTTTTCCTCGGTGTTTCTCGATTCTTTGGATTTGATTTTCACAACGTCNACGTACACTTGACGTATNTCACGTCATCGTGACCGGGACCAAACGACATGTCGCACGCATCCGGGATTGTCCGCCCNTCCAGGGTTGAAGGAGGTTCGTGATGGAATACGCATTGACCGATCAGGACGACATGTCCGACGATGTCTCGTTGGCCGCGGCTTCAGTGAGTGACCCGGAAATCTGTCTTCGTTTCGAAGCGGTCTGCGAGGAGAAGTTTCAACGCCGTTCGAACTGGCTTTCGCTGTTGATTCTGGGGGCGCTGGTTCTGGGCGTCTGCTGGATGTTCGGGGTGCCGCAGATGATCCAGGGTTGGTATGCCGAATGGACGATGTCCTCCGAGCAGCGANNTCNGCAGAACCATCGTGAATTCATGGCATCGTCGATGAATTTGGGCGCGCCACCACCTCGTCCACCGAGTTTTTTTTCNCCGATTCAGCAGAACCTTGCACCCATTCTGGCACTGTTGTTCGGACTCTTCGTCGTTCTCTTCATGATCGCAAACGAGGCAAGACTCGTCTGGCTTCGCCGATATCAGCGCAGACTTCGTGATGGTGTTCGTCGGTTCGGTCTTCACGCGTGTCCCNAGTGTGGCTGCGATACGCGCTCCGACGTGAAGAACTGCTCGCTGTGTCTCGAAATCATCACTGATNACGTTCCACCCTTCTGGCGACAATACATTCTCGCGGATCCGAACTTCGAGAAGTNNGGTCACCCCTTTTTAAAAAGTCGAGTCCCGCTGAATCAGAGGTTTCCACCGGGACCGCTTGGGCGTGCCTCCGGTCTTCGACGNATTTTGATCCTCATGTGTGTTTCGTTCGTCATCGTTGCCGGTCTCTGGTTCCTCGTCCAGTACATCACCCCTTCCCCCCTCATCAACTCCATTCTCACCGGCACGGTCAAGATTGTTTTCGTGGTAATTCTGGGCAATGTCCTGCTCGAGCTCATCTTTAAGATGAGAACTTCTTGTTCCGGATTCTGCCCTTATTGTCAGTACGAACAGATGATCGAGAATTCCTCCGGCAGGTGTTCGGAGNGCGGCCGGACCTACCTGGAGGGACAGCTTCTGTACGGGATCTTCATCACTTCGAAAGCCGTGCGCATATGTGTCGCGCTGGGGATGCTTCTTCTCTACTTCTACTTATTCTTGTTTCCTCAGTGATCGCACCCGCCCGGACCATCAACCGGGTCATCACCTCGTTCCGAGTTCACATCGAAGTCACATGCCGCAGGCATTCCTGTTCTCGGTGTTTCTCGATTCTTTGGATTTGATTTTCACAACGTCGACGTACACTTGACGTATGTCACGTCATCGTGACCGGGACCACACGACATGTCGCACGCATCCGGGATTGTCCGCCCTTCCAGGGTTGAAGGAGGTTCGTGATGGAGAACGCATTGACCGATCAGGACGACATGTCCGCCGATGTCCCGTTGGCCGAAGCTTCAGTGAGTGACCCGGAAATCTGCCGTCGTTTCGAGGCGGTCTGCGAGGAGAAGCTTCAACGCCGTACGAAGTGGCTTTTGTTGTTCATTCTGGGGGCGCTGGTTCTGGGCGTCTGCTGGATCTCCGGGGCGCTGCACATGATCCAGGGTTGGTANGCCGAATCGACGATGTCCCCCGAGCAGCTAGACAGGCATTATTGGAAGANANATCCCGAGTTCATGGCATCGTCGATCCTTGGTTCAACTGTTGCGCCACCAGACCCTTTAACGACTTTGTTTTCCTGGATTCAGCGGAACCTTGCACCCATTCTGGCACTGTTGTTCGGATTCTNCGTCGTTCTCTGGATGATCACAAACGAAGTAAGACCCGTCTGGTTTCGCCGGTGTCAGCGCAGACTTCGTGATGGCGTTCGTCGGTTCGGTCTTTACGCCTGTCCGAAGTGTGGATGCGATACGCGCTCCGACGTGAAGAACTGCACGCTGTGTCGCGAAATCATCAGCGATCATGTTCCACCGTTCTGGCGACACTACATTCTCGCGGATCCGAACTNCGAAAAGTACGGTCTCCCCATTTTGTTCAATCGACTCGGGCTGTTTCAGAGGTTTCCAGGGAATCTTGCACCAAACCCGCGAAGGGGNCTTTTTTGGATCTNTTTTTCGGTCATCTTTTTTGCCGGTCTCTGGTTTCTCATGAAGGACGTCCCCATCCTTTCCTTTCCTTACGGCGCCCTTCCGGGTCTCTTCATCCTCCCGATGATCAAAGGTGTTTCCTTGCTCCATGGTGGAGCCTGGCGAATTTCCTCTTCCGGGTTCTGCCCTCATTGTCAGCACGAACAGATGATCGAGAATTCCNTCGGCAGGNGTTCGGAGTGCGGCCAGACCTACATGGAGGGAGAGCTTCTGTACGCGGTTCCCACGCCTTTCCGCTTCATGCTCTCCTGCATCGCTCTAGGGGTGTTTCTTTCCACGCCCTTCATTTTATGATCGCACCCGACCGGTCCATCAACCGGGACATCGCCTGGCTTCGAGTTCACATCGAGGTCACATCGAGGTCACATGCCGACCGCCTGGCCGTCCGCGCGCNGATCGCTTCCCGCACACCAGCCGTGTTCGATGCGATGGATCGCCTGACCGCGTCCGAANNNCGCGTTCTTCTCTTCCGAGACGGTGATCTCATGTCCNAGGGTGCGCAGGGATTCGATCGTCGCATCTCCGAAGCCCGGTTCGATGTCGATCGAAAGACCCTTTCGCCACTGCCAGCGCGGGGCATCAAGCGCCGCCTGCGGATTGCGGCCGAAGTCGACGAGGTGNGAGACCACCTGAAGCTGGCCTTGTGGCTGCATGAANCCACCCATCACCCCGAAGGTCATCAGGTCGGTGTCNGGTGCGCCTTCGGCCGGGGTCAGCATGCCGGGAATGATCGTGTGGTAGGGGCGCTTGCCGGGGGCGACCACGTTCGGGTGTCCGGCTTCGAGGGTGAAGCATGCGCCCCGGTTCTGCATCGCGATACCGGTCTCCGGAATCACGATGCCCGATCCGAAACCGGTGTAATTGCTCTGGATCCAGCTGACGCAGTTGCCATCGTGGTCGGCGGTGGACAGGTAGATGGTGCCGCCGGGTCTCGGCACGCCGGCATCGAAGGTCTGCGCCCGCGATCGATCGANCATTGCCGCAAGGCCTTCCAGGCGATCGGTCTCGAGCAAGGCCTCCGCGGTGGTCTGAAGGTGTTCCGGATCCGCGACCCATCGATGGGCGTCCGCGAAGCCGATCTTCATGGCCTCGATCTGCAGGTGCAGAACTTCGGGTGCGTCCACCGTCATCGAAGCGATGTCGAAGTGTCGAAGCACGCCCAGCGCGATCAGGGCGGCGATGCCTTGCCCGTTGGGAGGAATCTCATTGACGATTCTGCCTCGATAGTCGAGCGAGATGGGCGTCACCCATTCGGATTCATGTTTTTCGAGATCGTTCATCACGAACGAGCCGCCGGAATTCTGCGAGGCGTCGACGATGCGTTGGGCGAGTTCACCTTGGTAGAAGCTGCTTCCACTCGTCTCCGCGATCGACTCGAGCGTCCGTGCGTGGTCGGGAAGTCTGACGAGGTCACCTTCGGCCGGTGCTCGGCCATCACGCAGGAACGTGTCACGCCAGCTTTCCGATGCGCCGAAGCGTTCGACGGCGCGTTGCCAGGCTCGAGCGGTCTCCGGTGAGAGCAGATACCCCTTCGCCGCGTGACGAATTGCNGGTTGCAGACATTCGGCGAAGTCGAGTGCGCCGAATCGGTTGCTCATGTCCACCCAGGCCTTGACCGCCCCCGGCACGGTGATGGGATCCCAGCCNTCTCTGGGGTAGGTGTCCAGGGCGAGAATGCGTTTCGCATCCAATCCCACCGGTGACCGACCTGATCCGTTGAGCCCGTGCAGTTCTCCCGACATCCACGCCAATGAAAAGGCGTCACTTCCGATGCCATTGGAGGTCGGCTCGACGACCGTCATGCAGGCGGCGGTCGCGATTGCGGCGTCGGCGGCGTTTCCGCCACGCCTGATCATCTCGAGACCAGCCTGAGCCGCAAGCGGCGTGCTGGTGGCGGCGATCGAACGTGCCAGAATCGGTTGTCGTCGTGAGGTGTACGGCAGGGACCAATCGAATCGTGTCATGAGTCTCAGGCTACCACGAAGACACGCAGATCACGTGGTCGTGCGCATGNCTTGCCGTCAGTTCCATCCAGGTCGGCGACACGTTCCAGCACGCGGTTCGATCATCGCCCGGCAAGATCGAGACCGGAAGACGTCAGCCGAAAAGTAAGTCGTCAACAGGTGGGAACGCCAGCCACGCCACCAAACTACTTGTCGTCGAACCTGGTTGGTGGTGGTGACACTTTGTCTGGGTCGAATCGGGAAGACTCCTACCCTTTGGACCCGCTTGAATTTTCATGTCTTCTGTCATTCACCAGTTGCTTCGTAAGCGACCAGGCGGAAAGTGCCAGCAGCACCATGATTGGCAGTGATGTCAGNAGCAGGATGCTCTGCATTCCAGTTTCCGCATTGCGTTCCTGTTGTGTGTGATCGATCCACATGAGCGTCAGCGGNAGTGCTGCAAGCGCACAAGCCCAGAACAGTCGATTCCATTTGGCAGGTTCATCGGTTGACGGGGTCTTCCGTGTGACCGTTGCCGCAATGATGTAGGAAGCGGAGTCGTAAGTCGTTGAACAGAAGATGACGCAAATCACGCAGAATACTCCGATCACCAGCGATGGCATCGGAAGCGTTTGCAACACTCGTAGGATCGCGTCGACGTATCCACCATCCTCACTCGTCAGAAGAGAAAGGACGCCGGCATCTTCAACCGTTTCGAGATGGAATGCATAGTTTCCAAGGATCATGAAAAAGAGCATGCAGCCGCCCGATCCGAAAATCAACATTCCNGANATCACCTGTCGGATGGTTCGACCTCGAGAGATTCTGGCNACAAACAGCCCGACAAATGGAGCATAGGCAATCCACCATGCCCAATAGAAAACGGTCCAGTTCTCGACGAAACCGGAGTCGGTATATGGGTCCGCCCATGTGCTCATGACAATGAAGTTCTGGGCCATGAATCCCAGAGAACTCAAGGATGAGTTGAGAATGAAGATCGTGGGACCCACCGCCAGGACGAACAGCAGCAGGCCGAACGAAAGGTAGATGTTCCAGTCACTCAACCGCTTGATGCCCTTTTTCAGTCCAAGGTACGCACTGCAGGAAAAGAGCAGAACACACACCAAGCCACTCACAATCTGCAGCGTCAANCCGTCCTGCAGTCCGGTCAGGTGGCCGAACGAGCCGGAGATAATGGGGATGGAAACGGCCAGGGAGTAGCCTGCTCCACTTAACAAACCGACCACAAACAGCACATCAACCGTCTTGGCGATCGTACCCTTCAAGCCGGCCTCGCCNAGNAGTCCGTACAGTGAAACGCTGTAGCGNAAAGAAGGAATTTTTTTCACGTACAACGGATAGGCAATTGCGACTGCGGGCAGGCAGTAATACGACCAGGCGATNGGGCCCCAATGAAACAACGGGTATGACATCGCCCAATCGGTTGCCGAGAGAGATTCGGCGGTCAAACCGTGGGGTGGATCGAGATAGTAGTANCCCCANTCCACCGCGGCCCACCGCATCAAGCCNGCACCGATTCCNGCGCAGAACATCATNCCCAGCCANGAAGTCGCGCTGAACTCGATGGTGTCGTCATCGCCACCAAGCCTGACTTTTCCGAACTCACTCGTGCCCAACCAGATCAAGAAACAAAAACACATGATTCCTGAGAGGAGGTAGAGGAAACCGCAGGTTCGGGAAATTTCCTGGTACGACTCCTGCAATACGTTGGCAACTTCAACGGGGTAAAAATACATCGGCAGAAGCAAGGACAGCAACAAGCCAAGGCAGCTCAGAAACCGAGACCTGCTGATTCCTGGTTTGACTGATGATTGAGTGGTCATTCTGTCTTCCCTGACTTCAAAGGCTGANTCTNATGAGGCGGTCGNATCGGTGTGCCGCCCGTTCCGTTCGTTTTTCAGACGATGACGTTACAAACGAGAACGATGACAAGCATACCGCACGGTGAAGCCGGACTCGGTGTTGGGTTGATGGAGCGCACCATGGATGTTCCCAATCATCATNTTTCACGAGGTCGTGGCCGACAGGCAGAAACGTCTGCGCATTTTCATGGCGTTTCCGTGCACTCACCTGCGTATTTCAAGTACACGTCAACCAATTCATTCAAGTCCGTCTTGCTCATGGCGTAAATGTCACCCGAGAGTCTTGGATTGAATTCCAAAATCTTCAGATGCCCGTTGTGAACCTTGTAATTGCAATTGATCAATCCATTGTAGTCCACGAAAAAATCCTCGAAGACCTTGAACATTTCATCGTCTTCGTCGAGTCGGAACCTGGTGGTTGAAATGCTTTCGTCACGTGGCCAGATGAAGAGATTCGAGTCGTACTCATCGTANTAGCTGCTGTGAAAAACGATCTTTCCCTCATGGACGATGAATTGCGTCGAATACTCTCGTGAATCCAGGATCGCTTCCTGAACGATGTAGTCTTCATTGATGATCTTTCCGAGAGTCCTCTCGTCCAATTCATCCTTGTCTTCGATTCTNAAGACACCACTGCTGTAGGCACTCTCNCCGTATTTCAGAATACACGGATAGCTGATGTTCTTGCTGTCATANGACCTGGGGAGAAACTCCTGCAGGCGATGTTGTGACAATTTCACTTTGTTTGAAAGCATTTCAACTGTCGCACCCGTCCGGCAGGACATGAACAGGTACTTGTTCTCTCGTATCCGTCGCCTGTTCTCNCTGAGGTGGATGGCGAATTCATCAGAGACGGATATCAAAGCTCGCGGAATCAACGCTTTCTTCTTCATGAGCCTGCGACGCGATCGATAGACGTATCGATGAGGAGTCTCCCGTTCCATGAGCTTGGTGGGGTCCCACGTGTTGTTCAATGGGTGCATGACGATCGTCGTAGATCGCTTGTAGATGATCACGGACAGGATCCCGGATACTGCGCCGAAAAAGAAACTGAGACCAAGGAATGACTTTGACGTCGCAAATCCTGCCGTTTGTCTTTCGGACATCGAGATGTCTGTGTTTTCCATCAACAGCCGTGTGNTCTGGAACGAAGCGAACAACAGGCATGTCAAAGAAAATAGAAATAGAAACACGCACAAGATCATGCTGCGTCGTGGTCTGAAAAAGTTCGAAAGCATCTTTGGATTCAATCTGTTGATTCAGTTTNCGGATTCAGAAAGCCTCATCCTGCGATGAACTCTGATCTTACTCCGGGTGGAGAAAGTGCGTTCCGCATCCAGTCCCATCAGTGATCGACCTGCTCCGTTGCTCCCGTGCAGTTCCCGCAGGCCTGATCATCTTGAGACCTGCCCGGGACGCAAGTGGCGCGCTCGTCGCCGCGATCGAACGTGCGAGGATCTGTCGTCGTCGAGAGACCTGCGACAGGGACCCGTCGTTTCATGTCATGCCTCGCCGGCGGCCACGAAGACACAATGACACGAAGATCACGTGGTTGTGAGTCGGACGTGACGTCAGTTCCATTGGGAGAGGAGTCTGGTGAGATCGGAACCACCGACCACCCCATCTCCATCCAGGTCGGCGACACAAGAGGCCTCGCAGGGTCCCCATTCATTAAGAAGTATCGCGAGGTCCGCGCCATTCACACGACGATCCGAGTTCAAGTCCGCGGGAAGCCCACAGGGATCCTCGACGATTCGGCGCACCGTCTCGCCGGGTGGCACGCAGATCTGGGTGCCGTCTGAAAACACCGTGCCTCGTTCGATCGCCTTCGGATTGTAGGCGACGTAGGTCCGCAGTCCGCTTCTTTCGAAGACGCAAGCATTGGGAGTGTTCGCAGTGATTTCATGTCTGATCGTCCCAAGATCGGACAGTGACTGGATCCAGTAGGTGATCCAGGCTCGTGAGTTCCCCGGTTCAGGGTTCCAGCCATCATCGTCATCCAACCAGGTCCGTGCGCTTTCCGGATCGAACAACGCTCGCCAGGCCCAGAGCACGTCGCGCCATTCCACCGGCAACCCGCCGTTCTGTTCGACAAGGTGGTCCCAGGCGCGCTGCATCGCCTCGGGTGATCTGCCCAGATACAGTGAACCGCCGGTGATCGGCAGCAGGTTGATGCCATGGATCTCCTCCGGGTTGCCCGTCCACCACGTGCCGTAGGTCGCGCCGGCATCCCAGACGATGCCCGCGAGAGGATGGTCGGAGCCTGCGGGATAGACCGTCTGATCCACGTCGAACCAATACTGTTCGACCGCGAGCGTCTCCAGCGAATGAAGAAACACACCGAGATCGCGGATCTGTTCTCGGCCGGTGGCCGCCCCCCAGAGTGCGACCGCCTGGGAGAAGTGGGTCGATTCCGAAGAGGATTCCTGGTTGTTGCCCGCGGCGAACCCGGCATGTCCGGATGCGTAGGCGTGGCCGACGTAGGGTTCGAAGTTCCGAAGAAACGGAAAGCGTTCGTCCGATCGATCCCAGTTCGCGGCATCCTTCACCA